>CANFXW010000004.1 GCA_947451145.1 Sphingomonadaceae bacterium
ATCAGTCGTGCCGCGCTGGGGTTGGCCTTGGTTGGGATCATTGGCGGCACGTCATGGATATTCTGGAATGACCGCATAACCGGCGGCACCGATCTCTCGGCGCTCAGCGGTGGGCCTGTCGATCCGGCTGCCAAAGACTGGGCCAGTTACGGCAATGTTTCCGGCGGCAATCGTTATTCCGCGCTAGCGCAGATCACGCCAGCCAATGTTGGCGCACTCGCCGAAGCCTGGACCTTCTCGCTCGGCAAGGAGCCGAATGGCGAAGCCGCCCCTTTTGAAGCCACACCGCTGAAAATTGGCGACAAGCTGTTCTTCTGCACCGGATATAACGACATCGTCGCGCTCGATGCAGAGACCGGTAAGCAGGCTTGGCGCTATGCGACTCACGCCAACGCAGAGGGAATTTTCGGCCAGACTTGCCGCGGCGTTACCTATTTCAAGGTTACCAATGCGTCTGCTGACAAACCCTGCGCGACCATGATTTATACAGCCACTATCGACAGCCGCCTTATCGCAGTGGACGCAGAATCCGGAAAAGCTTGTGCAACCTTTGGCCAAGATGGCGCAGTCGATTTGCTGAAAGGCATGAGCGCAGCCCCTAAAGGCTATTACCATGTCACTTCGCCGCCAGCGATCATCGCCGGAAAGCTGGTGCTGGGTGGCTGGGTAACCGATGGGCAAATGACCGGCGAACCATCGGGAGTCATCAGGGCCTATGATGCAGTGACCGGCAAACTGGCATGGGCATGGGATATAGGCAGGCCTGATCGCTCTGGCGAGCCAGCACCGGGGGAAACCTATACCCCCGGCACTCCGAACAGCTGGAGCGTGATGAGCGCCGATCCCGCGCTTGGCCTCGTCTATGTGCCGATGGGCAATGCCACGCCGGACTACTACGGCGGCCACCGTACGGCGGAAATGGACAAGTATTCCAGCGCGGTCGTCGCGCTGGATGTGGCGACGGGCAAACCGCGTTGGCACTTCCAGACGACCCATCATGACCTGTGGGACTACGATGTCGCCTCACAGCCAGTGCTGGTCGATCTTGCCGATGGTCGCCCTGCCCTGATCCAGCCCACCAAGCGCGGCGAACTGTTCATGCTGGACCGCCGCACCGGTGCGCCGATTGCTGAAGTGACCGAGCAAAAGGTTCCGGTGAGCAACGCCGTGGGGGAGCGATCCTCTCCCACTCAGCCGTTTTCCACCGGCATGCCCAGTTTCCGGGGCACCATGCCCAGCGAAAAGACCATGTGGGGCGTCGCCATGGTCGATCAGGCCTGGTGCCGCTTGCGCTTCAAGCAGGCGCGTTTTGATGGCACGATGACTCCGGTCGAAGCTGACCGTGCCACCATTACCTGGCCTGGATCGCTTGGCGGGCACAACTGGGGCAGCATTGCTGTTGATCCAGTCCACAGGATCGCACTTGTCAATTCATCGGGGGTTGTAACCTATAGCCGTCTGATCCCGCGCAAAGCGGCAGATGCCATGGGCCTGAAACCTGTCCCCAAGCCGAGCTACGAGAATGTAGCCGGGCCAGTGGCGCAGGCGGGCACGCCTTATGCAGTATCAGTCGCGCCCTTCCTCTCACCCCTAGTCGCGCCCTGTACCGAACCGCCTTATGGCATGATCAGCGCCGTTGATCTGAACACACGCAAGCTCTTGTGGCAAAAGCCGTTCGGTACCATGCGTGACAGCGGCCCCTTGTTGATGAGCACCGGCCTGCCGATCCCGATGGGCGTGCCCAATATCGGTGGATCGGTCGTAACAGCATCGGGCTTAGCCTTCATCGGCGCCACGCAGGAACAGATGTTCCGCGCCTTTGATATCCGCACCGGACAAGAGCTTTGGAAGGGGCGTCTGCCGGCAGGCGGAAATGCCAATCCAATGACCTATTGGTCAGATGAATCAGGCCGACAGTTTGTGGTTATCGCGGCTGGCGGCCATGCCGGCATCCTGTCTGGCTACAGCGACAAGCTAATCGCCTACGCGCTGCCGCGCTCACCCCAGAAATAGGAAAACGAAAGCCATGAGCATTATTGCTGTTGTCACTGGTGCCACACGCGGATTGGGCCGTGGCATTGCCCGCGGGCTGGCCTCAAAAGGCGCGACGGTCTGCATTACCGGGCGCAATGAAGCCGAGCTTGCAGCCGTATCCGAAGAGATCGCCGCAGCAGGTGGTAAGGCGCTGGCGATAGCTTGCGATCACACTGATGACGCACAGGTGGAAGCCCTGTTTTCGCAGGTGAAGCTGGATCTTGGCGGGCTGGACATCCTCGTAAACAACGCTGCCGCAGTCTATCCCGAGTTGCTGATCGCGCCGGGCGGCTTCTGGGAAAAGCCGCTGAAGCTGGTCGACATGATCGATGTGGGGCTGCGGTCAAATTATGTTGCAGCCTGGCATGCGGCTCCCCTGCTGATCGAAGCCCGTAAGGGATTGATCGCCAGCATATCGTTCTACGGTGCCGTCTCCTATTTCCACGGCGCAGCCTATGGCGCGGCCAAGGCAGGCACTGACAAAATGATGGCCGATATGGCGGTGGACCTCGCCCCGCACGGGGTCGCTGCGATCTCCCTGTGGCCCGGCTTCATCCTGACCGATGCTGTCCGCGCGATGCCGCCGGAACACATACCGGATGATCTGCATGCCATGCTGCCGCATTGGGAAACGCCGGAATTCACCGGGCTGGTCATCGATGCGCTTTATCGCGATCCGGAACTGATGTCGCTAAGCGGCCAAGCATTGATCGGCGCGGAACTGGGTGAACGCTATCGCGTGCATGACACCGACGGCAAGCAGCCGATTTCCTACCGCGCCAACATGGGCGCACCAGCGAAACCCTTCACCCCGGCAGGAGGCCAGGCCGCATGATCGAAGCAGTTCTGGTTGTTCTGACCAAAGCGCGTGCCGGTCGCGAGGCCGACCTCGACGACTGGTACACCAACATCCATGTCCGCGACGCTCTGCGGTTTCGGGGGTCTATCACGGCCCAGCGGTTCAGCCGCAGCAAGGCTCAGCCGATGCGACTTCCCGCCAGTTTCGATTGGCAGTGCCTGGCGCTTTACGACGTGTTCGATGCAGAACGTTTCTCACGCGAGCATTGGGATAACGCGCTGACAGCGCGGATGATGGTGACGGACGCGATCGATGATACCGTGCTGGAAGACTATCATTATTTCCCCCTCGCCTTCCGCGACAACGATCCCGGCACGCCGCATTCGGGCAGTGTCGTGTTGGAACAGATCAACGCCGCGCCGGGTCAGGACGCTGCCTTCCGCGAATGGTATGTGGACGAATATCTGCCGCAATCCGCGCGGCGGCCGGGCGTGAAATCAGCAGGCTTTGCGATGTTCAGACCTTACGGCCAGATGATCCCGACAGCCCCGGGCCACAACTATGTTGGCATCTACAAGGTGAACGACGCTGCTGCATGGCAGGCTTGGCAGCGAAGCACGGCTCTGGCCGAGGCAGCTTGCGTCGATCAGGCAAGCCTGCGCGTCACCCATTGGGACTGGCTGACCGGCCAACTGACCAAAGATGCAGTGCAAAACCCCACCGCTGCAGGCCTTGCTGCCGAAGAAGCAGCGCGCCTGCGAATGGGCGATCGGGTACTGACTTCAGGAACGGAAAAATTGGGAGCGGCCTAAAGCCGCCCCAATTAGCCTGCCTGCCACACCAGAGGCAGTGAAACCGGCTGGATCATCCCGAGGTGATATTCGACCTCGTGACCGGGCTTGATGCCGAACGACGGAACCCGGCTGACAAATTCTTCAATAGCAATGCGCATTTCGCGGCGGGCAAGATGCATACCTACGCACATGTGCGGGCCAAAGCCAAAGGACACGTGGCGCGGATTGCGGTTAAAGCGGATTGATCCGGGCTCAGGGAACTCGGCAGGATCGCGGCCAGCCAGCGTGGTCGACACGGCTACCTTGTCACCCGGCATCATCCTGACGCCGCCGAATTCGGTTTCCTTGGTGCAGGTACGGAAAGTGGTGACAGCCGCATAGGCGCGCATCATTTCATCGATGGCGTGCGGGATCTGACCAGGGTTTTCCTTGAGGTATTGCTGGTCCTGCGGATTGCGGGCCAAGTGAACAAACTGGTTCCCCATGTTGGTCGACACGGTATCGAGCCCGCCGATGAAAAGGTTAAATGAAAAGCCCACCAGTTCATCGTCATTGAGCTTTCGCCCGTCTATTTCGACGCCAAGGGCATAGCTGATAATATCACCGCGCGGATTCTTGCGGCGATCTTCGATCTGTTCGCGCAGGAAACCGACGACATTGCGCGTGGCATCGGCGATCTTCCACATATCCATTTCATGAAGCAAACCATATTCCCATTCGAGGAACTGTTTGGTGTTGCTGAGCGGAAAATCCATCAGTTCAAGGAATACCTTGATCGGGAATTCGAAGGCAAAATCCGCCATGAATTCGCACGAGCCGTTCGCCCTGAATGCCTCGATATATTCGATGGCGTAATTGCGTATCCGCCCTTCCAGTTTCGACATGGCCGAAGGCGTGAACAGCGGATTGATGAAGGCGCGGTACTTGGCATGCTCAGGCGGATCGATTTCCACCGGAAGGTTGGTCCACGTTTCGCCAACCAGTTTGGAAAAGGGCGAGAAGTCTTTGCTGGAGAAGGTCTCAGTGTCGAAATAGATCTTCCGCAGATCTTCAACGCGCCGAACAATCCACGCCGGTGTTCCGCCCGGATAGGCGTGTGGCGCGTAGAAGATATCCGGTCCTTGATGAACTGCGGCTGCCCAATCCGAAAACGGATCATCGCGCGTCGTCATTCCGAAAACATAAGGGAAAGGGCGGACCAGCGCTGGCGGCACATGAGCGGGAATGGTCGGTTCCGGAAACTGGATCTGCATCGCGGTGCTCCATGAAATTCGTGAACATGGTGGACTGGGTGGCCGATTGGCTCACCCAAACTTTCAGCCTCCCGGCTTTCATTGTTGTCGACTATCGGGTAATATGATTTTGAACAAGCAGGATGAAATTCAGTAGGTTAGTATGCAAAAAGTGACTATTGTGAAAAACCGAGAAGTCAAAGCCGATGAATATGCGGATTTGCGCAAGGCGCTGACGATGATCGCGGGAAAGTGGAAGCTGGAGATTCTCTGGCTGCTGTATCACCGCACGCATCGCTTTGGAGAGCTGCTGCGGACAATTCCCGGCGTAACCCAGCATATGCTGACCCGCCAGCTACGCGAACTGGAAGCCGATGGACTTGTAACCCGCAAGGTCTTTGCCGAAGTTCCGCCCCGCGTCGAATACAGTATGACCGAGGCTACCAAGGCGCTGGAACCAACGATAAAATCGCTGATGGAATGGTGGCAGCAATTCGGCAAGGTGGTACCATGATACAGGCCCTACCAGCGCCGCCGAAGCTGCACTCCGCGCCGCCGCGCCCGCAGCTTCGCCTCGCGATCAGCAGGTGAAATGACAGGAGTATCCGCGGGAAGCTCCCGCCGCAGGTCTGCCAGATCGACCAATCGCAGGCTTGGTTGCGGCCCGCTGCTTGCTTCGGTCCAGCGCAGCATGATGGCCCCTTCGCTGTTGCCACCGGGATCAAGCCAGTTGGGTACACCGGGATCTTCAAGCGCAATCACCGCACGAAACCGTCCATCGCTATCGATCTGTGCCTGCCCGCCATTAAGGCTGGACTGGCGGTTCATCCAGTCAACACTGTTCCACAGCATGTCGGACAGCTGGACATTCCAGTAGCGGACCTGATCGGGCAGATCGGTTTCCAGCAGCAGAACCTTGCCGGGCTCCAACCTGAAAAGCCCCTGATAATAATGCTGCCCCTGCACGCCGCCTTGCCCGGCCCAGTCATCGTGTTCGAGCCGATTCCACAGATCCTTGCTGCGCTGCGCAGCAATGAAGCCCAGCGCCATGCCAGACAGACGCTTCGGGTAGGCCGCAAGTGCGGACAATCGTTCGTTGATCTCGGCGGCTGATCGGCGCTGCGGACTGTGCGATTTATCAATCCGCTCGATGGCAATGCGCGCTTCGCGGCCCACCCCCCAATCATAGCTCGCCTGCCGCAGTGACAGCGAACGGGCGGAAGGATCAAGCCGTTGCCAGTCACCAGGCCAATCTGCGGGTCGCTCGGTACTGAGCAGCAGCGAGAATCCTCCGTGCTGATCCAGGGTGAGCTTGTCGAAATCCAGCAGGCCCAACGATGGCCCGGGTCTGTCCATCACTCCCAACCCGCCCGCTGCGATATCCATCAACAGGAACAAGCCATCACCGCGCTCACCCGTAAGCACATAGCTGCCGGTGCCGTCGATCGTGGCCGTGCCATAAATGAAATCGGGATTGGTGCCGACGCAGTGCAGATGGGTGCTGACGGCGGGAACGAAATCGGGGAAATCGGCGTCGGCAAAAGCGGTGAACCAGCCTGACGCCAACGTCATCCAGAACAGGCGCTCGGCTTCGGCGGTGGATTGGGCGTCAGCAGGGTCAGCCAACAGGCTTAGCAGTTCTGATGTGCCAGCAAAGGCCGCGATCCGTTCCACCCAGCCGCTCATATATAATCACCGTAAGTTTCGATATAATCGCTATAAACAGACTCAACCTGCTCTCGCGTCAGGCCATAGTCGGCCAGCTCGTATTTGTGCTGGCCATGTTTGTCAGAGGGGTTCGCCGCCCACCAGTTGCTGACTGCGGCCTGAGCCTCGTCACCAAAGTCCATGCGCGCATGATCATAGACGCGGCGGACAGCGGCGTCTGGATCGGCAACAATGTCTTTGAAACGCAGGTCAAGCACTTTCACCTGCGGATTGGCCTTGCGCCAGGCCATCGAAGCAACTTGCCCGTCATGCCACAGATGCAACAGCTCCTGACCAAGTGCAGCGCGATCAATCGCTTCAAAGCTGACGCAGCGGATGACCTCGATCAGGCGCGAGATCGAGGCCATCACCGTCACCGGATCACGGTGGGGCTGCACCAGAACCGCATCGGGATAGACGTTCAGAAGTTCGGGCAGATGATAGGCGTGCTCCTGAACTTTCAGCACCCAGCGCGCACGCGGATTTTTCCAGGACAGATGCTGAAGCCACATCTTGTGGACTTGATAACCGAAACGGGTGTCTGCCTTCCGATACCATTCATAATAGCCTGGCAGACTGAACAGCATCGTCGGGTTAATGCCCTGAAATGCGGTTTCGAGTATCATTCCGCACTCTTGCGGGATTCGCGCACCGATCGGGTGCGCCTTGAGCACATCAGCCCAAGCCCCGGTGAAATTGGCCGCAACGTAGGCATCAAAGCCATCTGCTCGCGGATCAGTGTCAAAGGTTGCCGCTTCGGGCGGCGGTGAAGGTGCCGCCACTTCCCATTGCAGCGGCGTGCGCACCTGTGGATCAGCCCCGATCAGGGCGTGAAGGATGGATGTGCCGCAGCGGGGCAGGCCAAGGATAAAGACCGGGCTCTCGACCTTGACCTCGGCGATCTCGGGATTGGCAGCCCGGTCAGCGACAATCGCCGCCAATCTGGCTAGATTGTCCCGAAATTGCGCCAGCGCACGTATTCGCCCCTCCGCGGAAAGTCCTGATTCTGCCTCCAATGCGGCGAGAGCCGCAGCGAGGCCGGGCCGAGTTCCTTCAGCGATTTCGCCATTCAGTCCCGCCTTAGCGAGCATTTGATCTGCTGTTTCCATGCACCAAGGCTACGACCGCTAAATGCCACCTCACCCGTCTTGAGATAGGGGCGGATGGCGGGCAGCGCGGCAAGTCTGGATCTTCTGGAGGAATGCTCATGCAACTCGATCTGAACAAGCTCTACAACCTGCGCGGCAAGGCCGTGATCGTTACCGGTGCTGCACAGGGCATGGGTGAGGCCATAGCCCGCGCTTTTGCCGGAGCCGGTGCAAGAGTGATGCTGGCTGATATCAGCGCCGATCAGGTCGCATCGGTAGCCAAAGACATTGGCGGCGATGTTGCAGCCATGGCGGTGGACATGAGCGACGAGGCCAGCGTTGTCGCCCTTATCAAAGCAGCGCGCCTGCAGTTCGGACAGATCGACATTCTGGTCAACAACGCCGGCGTGCAGCACCGCCGTATGCTGGAAGACACGGATCTGGATTATTGGGATCAGACGCTGGACATCAACCTGCGCGGGGTCATGCTGGCGATGCGAGAGACCGTGACAGTGATGCGGGCCGATGGCACCAAAGGGGCGATCGTCAACATTGCGTCGAACAGCGCCTTCCAT
The DNA here is from genome assembly GCA_947451145.1 of Sphingomonadaceae bacterium. Classification (GTDB taxonomy): domain Bacteria; phylum Pseudomonadota; class Alphaproteobacteria; order Sphingomonadales; family Sphingomonadaceae; genus Novosphingobium. The sequence continues at coordinate 8,230 of CANFXW010000004.1, forward strand.
CCCATGGCCCCCAGCCTGATGGCCTATGCCGCAAGCAAAGCGGGCGTCGTCTCCATAACGCGTTCAGCCGCGATGGAAGTCGCGAAAGACGGCATCCGGTTGAACGCAGTCTGCCCCGGCAACACCACCACACCCGGTCAGGGCGCGGCGAGCGGGCCGGGGTTTCCGCCCGATGTCATCGCCAAATTCATGCCGCCGCTCGGCCGCCCCGGAAGGCCAGACGAAATCGCTGCCGCCGTGCTATTCCTCGCATCCGATGCGGCAAGCTATATCACCGGCCAGACGCTTATTGCCGATGGCGGACACCTGATCGGATAGGGACGCAGCGTGCCTGAAATCTCTGATAACACTAAGATCTATGATTACATCGTCGTTGGCGCGGGCTCTTCAGGCTGTGTTCTGGCGAACCGTCTTTCGGAAAACCCGGCCAACCGAGTGTTGTTGCTGGAAAGCGGCCCCGATGACAAAAGCCCGCTGATCCGTATGCCGCGCGGGGTGGGCAAGCTGCTCGATCCCGCCAATCCGCATGTCTTTGCCTATCCGGTTACCCCGGCGGGCAATCAGCCGCAGGAGCTGTGGCTGAAGGGGCGAACCGTTGGCGGCTCTAGCTCGATTAACGGCATGGTCTATATGCGCGGCTCCCCCCAGGACTATGACGATTGGGCCAAGGCGGGCTGTACCGGCTGGGGCTGGGACCGGATCGGCGCGCAATACCTGAAGCTGGAAGACCACGTGCTGGGCGCAGATCAATGGCGCGGCACGGGCGGGCCGCTCAAGATTTCACGCTATCCCAAAGGCAATCCGCTGTGTCAGGCGATCCTCGATGCCGCAGGTGGACTTGGCGTGCCCGAGGTTGAGGACGTCAACCACACCGATGTCGTTGCCGATCAGGGCATGGGATACCAGACGGTGACCACATTCAAAGGCAAGCGCTTCTCAGCCGCCCGCGCCTTCCTTGATCCGGTGCGAGGCCGCCCTAATCTCGAAATCCTGACAGGCGTTCGCGCAGAGAAGGTCTTGTTTGACGGCAAACGGGCCAGCGGCTTGCAACTGGCAGATCGCAACATTTCCTGCCGGGGCGAGATTATCCTCAGTGCCGGTGCGGTCGAATCGCCCAAGCTGCTGGAACTGTCAGGCATTGGTAACAGCGAACGGCTGAGGGCTCTGGGCATCGAACCGGTGTTCCACAGCCCGCTGGTAGGCGAAAACCTGCGCGAGCATCGCTATATGGCGATGGACTGGCGGGTGACCGGGAACAGCTCAAACCAGAAACTTCAGGGCATGGGCCTGATCGCGTCAGTGCTGCGCTATTTCCTATCGTCGAGCGGACCAATGACCGATGCGGCGCACGAAGTTGGCGGCTTCATCAAAACCCGCCCTGACCTTGATCTCCCCGATGCGCAGATTGGTTCGATGCTGGTAACGATGGGCGTCAATGGTTCCGGGCAAGTCTATCTCGACAAGTTCCCCGGAATGCGGGTGCTCGGCTATTTCACTCGGCCCGAGAGTCGGGGCTGGACGCACATCACCTCTGCTGACGTAGCAAAGATGCCAGAGATCAACGCCAACCACTTCGCTGAGGAAATCGACCGGCAAACCGCGCTCGATCTGTTCAAATGGTTGCGTCGCCTGGGCGAACAGCCCGCCCTGTCCAAATGGATCGTCGAGGAAGTCGGCGCTGGCGCGGATGTCCGCAGTGACGAAGCTATCCTCGCTAATCTGCTCAAGCTCGGCGGCACGAGCTTCCATATCGCTGGCACGGCCGCGATGGGTGCAGATGAAACCAGCGTGCTTGACCCCCAGTTGCGCGTGCGCGGGGTCCAAGGCCTGCGTGTCTGCGACACCTCAATAATGCCGACACTCGTTTCCGGCAATACCAACGCCCCCGCCATGGCCATCGCCATGAATGCTGCGGACATGATCCTTGCGAAAGACCCTTCCAGATGACCATACCCTATACCAATATTTCCCGCCTGTTCATCGACGGCAGCTGGGTCGCTCCGGAAGCTGGCAGTGAAGGGGTTATCAATCCGGCCACCGGCGGAGTGATTGGCCACGCCCCGCTGGCAAGCGTAGCGCAGGTTGAAGCGGCGATTGGCGCGGCCCGTGAGGCCTTTGATCACGGCCCCTGGCCGACCATGACCATGGATGAGCGCGCAGACGTGATGCAACGCATGGTTGATTCCTTGTGTGCGCGGCAGGCCGATATTGCCGCGCTGATCGTCGCCGAAGTGGGCTGCGCGCAGCACATCACGCACGGGATGCAGGTCGCCAACCCGATCAACCATCTTGTCGCCGCTATCGCCACGGCCCGGCGCGACGAATCCGAGCGGCTCCCGATCGATATCACGCCCAATATGTTCATCCCCGGCGGCCCGCAGGCAATCGGCGGAACCACCGTCGTGCGTGAGCCGTTCGGTGTCGTCAGCGCGATCACCGGCTACAACTTCCCTTTCCTGCTCAACCTCGCCAAGATTGCCCCTGCTCTGCTGGCAGGCTGCACCATGGTGCTCAAGCCATCGCAGTTCACGCCCTTTTCGGCATTGCTCTTTGGCGAGATTTGCGAAGAGATCGGCCTGCCCAAAGGCGTGCTCAACGTGGTCACAGGAAGCATTGCCGAGGGTCAGTTGCTGTGCACTGACGAGCGCGTCGACATGGTCACCTTCACCGGATCGGAAGGGGTTGGCTCGGCGATCATGGCGCAGGCTGCACCGACACTGAAGAAGGTCCACCTCGAACTGGGCGGCAAGTCGGCGATGATCGTGCGCCATGATGCCGATGTGCAGCGCGCGGCCGCGATGGCCGTCGGTTTTCTCTCGGTCAACGCCGGGCAAGGCTGCGCCATCCCTACCCGCCTGCTGGTGCATAATTCGATCCGTCCTGCCTTCGCTGCGATGGCAAAGGCAGTGGCTGCACAGATCAAGGTGGGTGATGCCTCAGACCCCACCGTCACCATGGGGCCGCTGATCCGCGAGAGCCAGCGCACCAAGGTTGAGCGCTACATCGCCAGCGGCAAAGCGGCAGGCGCAACGCTGCTTTGCGGCGGCGGCAGGCCCGCTGGTCTGGAAGGTGGTTTCTTCACCGAGATGACACTGTTCGACGATGTGACCAACGACATGGCTATCGCGCAGGACGAAATCTTTGGCCCTGTCGGCTGCATCATCGGCTTTGATACTGACGAGGAGGCAATCATCATCGCCAATGACTCGCGCTACGGCCTCAACGGTGCAATCGAAACCGCCGATGCGGCCACCGGCTATGCCATGGCCATGCGCATTCGGGCGGGCAGCGTTTCACTGAACGGCGGCACCGGAACGATGAGCTATGCCCCCATCGGCGGTTACAAGCGTTCTGGCATTGGCCGCGAATATGGCCCGAACTGGCTGCGCGAATATCAGCACGAGAAGTCGGTGTTTTACCCCATCGGATAAGTGCCATTACATCCGCTGTGCTGCGTCGAGTACGCCATTAGCAAAACACTCCATAGCGGCCTCGCGTTGGGCAGGATTACCGATCCCCCAGGCGAGGTCCACCACCCCTACCCCGCAGTCGCGGATCGCCTCCATCTTGCCCTTGAGTGTATCGGAACCGCCGACAAAATAAGGTTCCAACACCAGCGGCACCACAGGTGGGCCGCCCATGGTCTTTTGCTGGATTTGCGCCTGTTCGGCCATCTTCTGGCCAAAGAAAGCGCCCATGTCGTCCATCGCCTGGGCATCGCTTTCGGCCACATAGGCTATGCCGCGATAAATGACGTGCTCCGGGCCCGGCTGCCATCCGGCATTGGCAGCCTCCGCATGGTAGAGCTTCACCCATTCGCGCACCACCTCGGGCGGAGCGAAGGAGAAGGCGATGCCCATGCGGCGGGCAGCGGCAAAGCGCACCGATTCATCGCTGTTGCCCGATCCGAAAATCGGCGGATGCGGCGTCTGGACAGTCTTGGGCCAGACCGAGACGGTGCTGAACTGATACTGCGCGCCATCCCACGCGAAGGGCTCGTTCGACGTCCATGCCTTTACGATCAGGTCAATGCCTTCCTGCGTCATCTCGCGCGTGGCCGCAGCATCGGTATCGTAGGTCTGGTGCTCATTCGGCGTGCCGCGCAGGAACAACACGATCAATCGTCCGCCGCTCAGCATATCGACCATTGCCAGTTCTTCGGCAAGACGGACCGGATTCGACAGCGGCACTAGCGGACCTAGCAGGGCAATCTTGGCGCGGCTGGTCACTTGCGCCAGCGCGCCTGCCATCACGCAAGGATTGGGCGTCATAATATAGGGCGCATAGTGATGTTCAGACAGGCTGACCCAGTCAAAACCGCGCTCATCTGCCTTGCGCGCCATGGCGAGACTGTGCGCGAATGACGCCTGCGCGACATCCGGCTTGCAATAGGCTGGCTCTGCCGGCCACACTTCAAGGCCGGGCGCCAGTCCATCATAACCCGTCATGCAAAGACTTGATACCAGCATATCGCCAAGTTCTCCCAAACCCTTGGGCTAATGTAGGATGGCTGCAAAGCCCCTATCCAAAGACGGGCCAAGTCCATCCAGCGCGATCTAGGCTTTCACCAACAACGAAAAGAGGAAGCTGGGGATGAATCAGGCGGTTCGTGTCGGATCAGGTCTAAGCGCGCAGGACGAGCGTACCATCTCGGCCGTACTCATTGCCTATGCCACCGGTATCGACCAGCGCGACTGGCTGCTGTTCCATTCGCTGTTCACCTTCGATTGCGAGATTGATTACGGCGGCTTTGGCAAGTGGCACGGTGCCACCGCCATCACCGAGTACATGAAGCAAGCGCACGCCGACATCGGCCCTACCCTGCACCGGATCAGCAACATCGAAATTCACAGCGCGAATGGCGGAGTGCTCGCCCGATCCTATGTCGATGCCCTGCTCACGCCGATGAATGAAGGCGGCCCGACGCATCGCGGTATCGGCTTTTACGATGATCAATTTGCCCGCACCGGCAGTGGTTGGCAAATCGCCAGACGCCAGTTTCATGCCGTGTTGCTTGAATGAAAGTATCGCCATGACCAGCCTTGCCGGAAAAAATGCAATCGTCACTGGGGCGTCCTCGGGCATCGGTGCGGCGACAGCGCGCAGACTGGCTGCGGCGGGGGCGAATGTGATGCTTGTCGCGCGTCGGCGTGAACGGCTGGAAGAGCTTGCCGCCTCCTTGGGTGCGGCGGCGATACCTCTCGCCTTGGATCTCGGCGAGGCCGATGCGGCGCAAGCCTTACTTGATGCCGCAGCCTCACACTTTGGCAAGACCGACATTCTGGTCAACAATGCTGGCGTGCTGCGAACCAGCCACGTCGATGCCTTCGATCTTGCTGAACTGGAACCGCTGATCGCGATCAACTACACCGCAGTCGTGCGAACCAGCCTGCTGTTTGCCCGACATATGAAGGCCAACGGCAGCGGCCAGATCGTCAACCTCTCCAGCATCGGCGCCAGCCTTACGGCGGCAGGAACCGGCGTCTATGGCGGGCTCAAGGCCGCGCTTGAACGGTTCACCGATGTGCTGCGGATCGAACTGGCGGGCAGCGGTGTGCGAGTCGGATTGATTGCACCGGGCACGACAACCACGGAAATTTTTGCTGACATGAAAAGCAAAGGGCAGCCGGGCTGGGATGAATTCATTCCGCCGATGGTGCCTGATGACATTGCCAAGGCCGTGCTGTTCATGTGCGAGCAGACCGGTAATGCAAACGCCGCCCGGATGCACATCTACGCCACGTCAGAAGGCTTCTGATCAGTCCAGTCTGCCATAGGCAGACATATCGAACGGCTTGAAGGCCTCTCCACGGCGGGCCTTGCCGATCCAGTCGGCATCCATCAGCGCCGCGCGACCAATTGCCACCAGATCGAACTCCCCGGCGCCGAAACGGCGGGCCACCTCGCCCAGATTGTCGATCGGCGCAGTCGGTTCCATGAACGAGCTTTGCAGATCCTTGTCAAAGCCGATGCCGCCTACAGTCATCACCGGTTTGCCCGTCAGCTTCCGAATCCAGCCAGCCAGGCCCATGTCTGATCCGTCAAAGGCAGGCGCATCGAAATGGCGGGTTGATACATCAAAGATATCGACACCTGCATCGGCCAGAGCACTGGTAATCATGCTCAGCTCTTCGGGAGTTTCCGCCAGCCTCGCGCCATAATCTTGCAGTTTCCACTGCGAGAAGCGGAAGATGATCGGCTTGTCGGCAGGAATGACCCGGCGCACAGCCCGCACCACTTCGCGTGCCAAACGGGTGCGCCGCAGCCGGTCGCCGCCCCATTGATCGCTGCGCTGGTTGGTTTCTCCCCACAGGAAGCTGTCGAGCAGATAACCGTGCGCGCCATGCAGTGCGATGGCATCGAAGCCCAGTTCATGCGCCTGAGCCGCAGACCGGGCGAAGCCTGCTATAACGTCAGAAATTTCGGAATCGCTGGCCGGAGCACCCAGCTCTTTCGCCGATGCCAGATAGTCCGGCGGCACCAAGGCTTTGTCGAGCGGCCCCCAGATGCCAGACGGACTGATCGACCGAGCCTCTGGGTGCGGGCCGGTTCCGGCTTGTCGGATTGGTCCCATATGCCATAGTTGCGGAGCGATTTTGCCGCCAGCCGCATGAACGGCATCAACAATCGTCCGCCAGCTTGCCAATGCTGCTTCGCCATACAGCACGGGTAGTGCCGGGCCGCCGGTTGTTCCGTCTCCCAATGCTGCCGGATGATCCGGGCCGACACCTTCGGTTATCACCAGCCCCATGTGCGCCCGGCGGGCATAGTAATCAGCTACTCCCGGCATCGGCACACCATCCGGACTGAAATTGCGCGTCATAGGCGACATGACAAAGCGGTTCGCCGTGGTCAACGAACCACAGCTAAACGGAGTAAACAGCGGTTCCAGCTCTTGTCGCATCGTGCCCTCACGCAAATGTAGCCTGATGCCTCGGCGCGAATGGACAGGCCTTGACCTTCCGCAAGACAGGGCATGGTGACTTGCCTTCAGTCAAAAGATCCTCCGCAGCCGCTTGATCTCGATCAAGCCTGCGCCGTCAGATTTCGGGAATGGCAGCCAGCTGGATTGGGAGGAAATGAAATGGCAGAACTGGCTGCAGCAATCGACACTGACCGGTTGGGCGATGTGCTCGAACAGTCCCTTTATGCAGTGGCCGAAGCAGGTGAAGACATTACGCCGCATTTCTTTGCGCGCTTTTTCGCCCGGCACCCCGATCAGCAAGCCATGTTCTTTCAGCCGTCTGTTTCATGCGGCGCGATGGTGAACGAGATTCTCGAAAGCCTGATCGCCCTTGCCGCCAAAGAAGGCTGGGTCGATACTTCGATCCACAATCTGGTCATCGCCCATCGCTGCTATGGCAACTTCCCGCTGCCGCTCTACGCTGAATTGCTCGACCTCTTTGTCGAAACGCTGGCAGAACTGGCAGGCGATCGCTGGTCAGTCGAATTCGAGACGGCTTGGCGGCAGGTAACAGCCGAACTCTATCGGTTGATAGCCCACGCACACTGAGTTTAGGCGCACACTGAGCTTACTCTGACACTACCTTGATAGCAGCCTGCGGGCAGGCATCCGCGCCTTCGCGTGCCAGATCTTCCATGCCATCAGGCACGATCTCATTTTCGACATAAACGATGCCGTTCTCATCAAGCTTGTAAACGTCGGGGCAGATTTCCGCGCAGACGCCATAGCCGCAGCAGGCCGGCTTATTGATCACTACCTTGAGCTTGCCCTCTCCAGACATGGAAAACTCCTCTCATCCATTTGTTGGATTGCAACTTACACCTTGAACATATTTCATTCAATATGTATAACGCGAATCAACGAGAAAAAACTACCTGAGGAGAAGATCACCATGCTGCAGCAAGCAAGTCTGGTCCTGCGCGACGGAACCACCCTCGACGATCTCATCATGCGAGACACCAATGAGGTGTCACTGCGAGTGATGACCGATGAAGAGCTCTACAGCCATGAGATGGAGCGGATCTTCGCCAAAACATGGCTGTTGCTGGGGCATGAGAGCGAAATCCCCAAGTCAGGCGATTTTATCGTCCGCGATATGGCGGAAGACAATGTCATCATTGCCCGGGATCGCGACGGCAGCGTCAATGTCACGCTGAACGTCTGCCCGCATCGCGGGATGCGCGTATGTCTGGGTGAGGCCGGCAACAAGCCGATCCATCAGTGCATCTATCATGGCTGGGCTTTCAAGCCGAACGGCGACTTCATCGGCGCTCCAGTCGAGCGTGAGAAAATGCACGGCAACAATGTCGACAAGGCGACGCTGGGTCTGAAGAAGGCGCGCGTTCACCTGTATGGCGGGCTGATTTTCGCAACGTGGAATATCGATGGCCCCTCGTTCGATGAATATCTGGGAGACATCAAATACTACATGGACCAGCTGTTCTGCCGCACCGACAACGGGCTGGAACTGCTCGGGCCGCCGCAGCGCTTTGTTCTGCCATGCAATTGGAAGGTGCCGGGCGAACAGTCTGGCTCAGACGGTTTCCACACGCTCACCCTGCACCGCAGCCTCATGGAAGGCGGGGTCATGGGCGGCACAGCTGAATCGATCTACGATCAAGCTCCCGGCATGTACGGCGTCGACGTTTCCTGCGAGCAGGGCCATTCGCTGCGCTGCCTCGAGGCCGAAAAGACCTTCAAGATGTTTGCCGACGTACCTTTCGAAGGCAAGTCGGTGGAAGAACGGCTTAACCTGCTGACCCCTCCGGGGATTACCAAGGAAATGATTCCGCAGTTGTTCAAGAACCTGTCGGCCGATCAGGTTGAACAGCTGGCAACCATTCCGCCGCAGGTTGGTGGCATGTTTCCCAACATTTTGATTGCCTTCATTTTTGCCCCGCGCACCGATGGCGGATCATCCGGCGCCTTGGCACTGCACACCTATGTGCCAAGAGGCCCCAATCAGGTTGAATTCGTCAACTTCATCTTTGCCGAAAAGGACGCCCCCGAGCAAATGAAGCGCGACATGCTGCAGAACTCGGTTCAGCAGACCGGCACCTCTGGCACGATCGAGCAGGACGATGCCGATGTCTGGCCCGTCATCATGCGCAATGCACGCGGCGGCGTGAGCAAGCACATGACGCTGAAGTATCAGGCCCTGCACGGGCACGAACGGCCCGAAGGCTGGAAGGGCGGCGGCTTGCTCTATCCCGGCTTCACCAAGGACGACACCCAGTGGAACTGGTGGATGGCCTATCACAAGCTGATGAGCGAAGCCTGAAAAGCGCGCCGTCAGGCTGAGAGGAGAGAGACATGACCTGGGTTACCAAATCAACCGCCGCCCCCGATTCCACCACCATCCTGCGCGGGCTTTCATCGCGCAAGCGCGTGCCGCTGGGTTCGGAAATCTACAATCGCCTGCTTGAAACGCTTTATGACGAAGCTGCAGCGCTCGACGAGCGCCGCTTCGATGACTGGATCGCCATGCTGTCGCCCGATCTGGTCTATCAGGCTCCGATCCGCATGACCCGCACCGGGGCGAACCGGGATCGCGACGTAATGCGGACCATGTTCCACTTTGACGACGATTACACCTCGATCCTGATGCGTACCGGCCGTTTGCAGAAGAGCGCCTGGGCCGAAGATCCGCCATCACGGTGCCGCCGCTTCATCACCAACGTGCGCGTTGGCGAGTGTGATGCTGCGGGCGAATACGAAGTCGTCAGCTACCTCTACCTTGAGCGCAGCCGCGGCGACAATCCGCACAACGAGCAGCTGACTGCAGAACGCCGCGATGTGTGGCGCGCTGTCGATGGCGGTGGCTATGTTCTTGCCAAGCGTGAGATCATTGTCGATCAATCCGTGCTCGGCATGTCCAACCTCGCGGTCTTCCTTTAAGTCCGATGGCCGCCACGCCTTCACCCTCCATTGTCGTGGTTGGCAGCGGGCTGGCCGGGTTCGGCGTACTGCGCGAACTGCGCAAGCTGTCGCCCGAGGCCAAGCTGACATTGGTGACGCTGGAGGACGGGCATTTCTATTCCAAGCCCGCGCTTTCAACGGCGCTGGCCAAGGGTAAGGTGGCCGATACACTCGTCACCTCGAATGCCGAGAAGATGGCCCTGCAGCTGAAACTGGATGCCCGCACTGGTCGGCAAGCAGAGGCCATAGACCGGACGGGCAAGGCGCTACTGACGACCGGCGGGCCTGTACCCTATGACGCGCTCGTGCTGGCGACCGGGGCTCTGCCAGTGCGCCCGCCAATCGAGGGCGAAGCCGCTCACCGCGCCATCGCGGTCAATCAGCTCGATCACTATGACCGGTTCCGCCGGGAGCTTCCCGAGGGCGCACGGGTTCTCATCATGGGCTCCGGGCTGGTCGGCACCGAATTTGCCAATGATCTGATAACGACGGGATACAAACCGGTAGTCGTCGACATGCTGCCCCTCCCCCTGGCCCAGTTGGTGCCGCCGCAAGTGGGAGAGAAAGTTCGTGATGCCCTGTCGGCAGAGGGTGTGGAGTGGCACCTTGGCCGGAAGATCACCGCGATCCATTACAAGAGCGACAGCCCCGGTTATGTCGCTAGGCTCGACGATGGAGCGCAGATCGAAGCTGATCTCGTGCTTTCCGCAGTAGGCTTGCGACCCAATGTAAAACTGGCTGCAGAGGCTGGCCTCGACATCGGGTTAGGCATCAAAGTCAATGAATTTGGCCAGACGAGCGACCCTCACATTTTCGCCATCGGCGATTGTGCCGAATACCAGCACGGGCTCTCTGCTTATGTTACGCCCATCATGGCGGCGGCACGCGGGATTGCCCCATCGGCGCTGGGCACACCGACGGAGATCCGCTTTCCGCCGCTTTCGGTGCAGGTGAAAACCACGCTACTGCCGATCAACCTGCTGCCGCCGCCGCGCAATGCCAATGGCGAATGGCGCTGCCTTGAAGACGATGCTCAGGGGTCGAAGCATGTCTTCGTCGATACCGGCGGGATCGTGCGGGGCTATGTTTTGACACAAGACAGATGCGAAGAGCGCATGGACATGGACGCAAAAGTGGGGGAATTTTTATGAGCCGCTTGCTCGAAGGAAAGGTCGCGATTGTCACCGGCGGAGCCAAAGGGCTCGGCTATGGCATCTCACGCGCCATGGCCAAAGAAGGCGCTTCGGTGCTGATTACCGGCCGAGACGGCGCCGCGACTGAAAAAGTAGCGGCTGAAATTCGCGCCGAATTTGGCACGCAAGCCGTTGGTATGGCCGCCGACATGCGGAACAAAGATCAGGTCGAAGCCATGGTCCAACGCGCAGTTGATGAATTCGGTGGGCTGGACAGCTTGGTGACCAACGCATCGCAGCTATCGCCTAACGTCCTGCTTGAGCACAAGACCGACGAAATGCTGGCCGACACGCTCGCCATGGGCGTGTGGGGCACCTGGTGGGCAATGCGCGCCGCCTTCCCGCACATGAAGAAGCGTGGCGGCGGCACTGTCATCAACTTCTATTCGATTGATGCAGATACCGGTGCTTGGCTCCATTCGGATTACAACATCAACAAGATGGGCCTGCTGGGCCTGACCCGCAGTGCTGCGGTCGAATGGGGCCGGTTCAACATCCGTGTGAATGCCATTGCCCCCACCGGCATGGGTCAGGTTTTTGCACAGTTGGTGAAGGATGTTCCCGGTTTCCTCGACATGGCAACGTCTACCAACCCGCTGAAACGCGCTGGCGACCCTGAACAGGACATCGGCCCTGTGGTCGTTTTCCTTGCCTCGGAGATGTCGCGCTTCGTCACCGGGGAAATGATCAATGTCGATGGCGGGCAAAACCTGCCGGGCTACGTCAGCATCCCGCACAATCTCGAAGACATGGAAAAGGGTATCGCATGAGACTTGCCGCCGCCCAGATCGAGGAAGAAACTGCAGCCGAAGTCGAGCTCTCGCCCAGCGTGATCCGCATCCTGAGCGGTGCGCTGGATGCGATTGCCGCGCGCGGGGTTAAGCGCCTGTCGATGAGCGACATCATCGATGCCAGCGGTGTTTCACGCGGCACGCTCTATCGATATTTCTCGAACAAGGATCAGGTGCTTTCAGCCGTCGCGGAGTTCGTCTGCACCGGCTTTGAAAGCGGCATTCGTGACGCTGGCAAAGGCATTAAGGATCCGATTGAGCGCCTTAAAGCAGTCATGCAATTCTATGCGCGATATACCGAAGAAAATTCGCCCGGCCGGGTGTTTGAAGTGGAGCCCGCCTTCCACCTCGCCTTTTTCCGCAGTCGCTTTGCCCGCTACAAACAAGCAGTTCTCGACGCGCTTGAGCCCACTTTTGACTATCTCGACACGCAACTGGGCGAACCCATGAACCGGGATGGCTTCGTCGAAGGGCTGGTCAGAAACCAGCTCAGCACTTTGCTAATTCCCGCCAGCGATCAGTGGAAACAGCTCTGGAATGATACGGCAGACAACATCCAGAAATGGGCGTTGGCAATCGCTGCCTCACGAAATTAAGCAGGAAAGGAACACCATAATGGCCACTGCAGCAAAGCTCGACCCAAAAGACCTCAACACCTTTGCCGACCGCGCCACGGCGGACGCCATGGTTGCCAAAGCCAAGGAACTGCGCCTGCTGTTCATGTCAGAGGCTGCCGCTGGTGAAGCGCAGCGCTCCCCGACAAAAGCGGTGGAGAAGGCTCTGAATGACAACAGCATTCTCAGCGCCCTGTTGCCCAAGCGCCTTGGCGGTATTGGTCTGTCATTCACCGATTTCTGCCGCATGCAGATCGAGATTGCCAAAGGCGATCCCGCTGTAAGCTGGGTTGTGCAGATCATCAATGGCACAAGCTGGGTGACGAGCCTTGCACCTGACAGCGTGCAGGAAGCCGTTTTCGGCAATGGCCCCGCAGCAGTTTGTGGTGCGTACAATCCTCCCGGAAAGGCCCGCAAGGTTGATGGCGGCTGGATCATCAATGGCGCATGGCCTTATACCTCCGGATCGCGTCAATCGACATGGGCGCAGCAGGGCGTGGTGCTTGAGGGCTATGAGGGACCGGTCGTTCCCGGCATCTCTATGTGCTACATTCCCTTCAGCGACCTGACGATTAAGGATAGCTGGTATGTAACCGGAATGCAGGGCACCGGTTCCGACACCAGCATTGCCAAGGACGTGTTCATTCCTGAAGGCCAGATGGTGCTGATGGACGAACGCGCGGGCCAGATTGACCGGACAAAGCGCCACTTTGGCGCCCCGTCAGACCTTCTGCCGGTTGTTCCCGTGGTTCGCACGACAGGTATCGCCCAGTTAATCGGCGCGGCCGAAGCCATGCTCGAAATCGTCCGTGACGAGGCTGGCAAGAAGCCCGTTCTTACCACCCTCATCGGCCCACGCACCCAGTCTGGCGCCTATATGCGTGATCTGGGCGAAGCTGCTGCGATGATTGATACGGCCAAGCTGATCCTGTTCCATCTGGTCGGCGACTTTGACCGTGTCGGCCTGACCGACAGCGAACTGACACTCGATGAAAAGGCTCGCCACCGCGCCCAGTGCGCCCAGATGATCAAGCTGGTGCATTCGGCCTCGGAATCGCTGATGTTCCTTGCTGGATCGTCCGCCTTCTCGCTCGACAAGCCAATCAGCCGTTACTGGAAGGACGTTTCGATGGGCCTGCGCCACATCCAGAACATCCCGACAATCGGCTATGAAATCTATGGCCGCAACATCGCGGGCGGCGACATGATTTCGCCTCCTGGCGCCTATTAATCAGCGATCAGGCGCGCGCGGAAGAAATCAAGCATTTCGTCGCGCGCCTGAACCGTTGGCTGTCCAACTTCATCAATCAGGTGCAGCGTAACCACGCTGTGCGGCATTTTGAGCGGGGCATCAGGATTGGCGGCTGAATTCGGCAGAACCTTGCCGATGAACCGGTCACCCAAAGCATCGGCATAGGCCGCGAACCGCTCTGCGCGGCAAAAGCTATCGCCCTCAAAGCGATAGGCAAGAACAGTCAGGTCTTCGGCCTCCATCCTTGCCTTGACCGCTGCCAGTTCCTCAGGATCGATAGCCAGCCCCGCCGGATTGTGCATCGGCATCGATGGCTGCGACATAACGGGCGCGATCACCGCCTTTTCAAGCATCATCGACAGCGCGAAGTTGCCGGTAAAACACATGCCGATCGCGCCCACCCCTTTGCCGCCGCATTCCTTGTGTGCAAGCGCGGCCAGTGCCCGAAGCCACTGGGTAACGGGGCTGGAGGCATTGCTCGCGAAAGCCCTGAATTCCTTGCTGATGCAGGCGCGCGCAAGGGTGAGCATCGCCTTGCCGTTGCCGGGCAGAACGCCATCTTCGCCGAACAGCGACGGCATATAGACCGTCAGTCCGGCATCGCGCACCCAGCGCGCAAAACGGGCGACGTAAGGGCTGATGCCGGGGATTTCCGACATGACAATCACAGCCGGGCCAGCACCCGAAACATAGACACGCTTGGTCTGGCCCAGCAGGGTAATCTGGCGCTTTTCAAAATCGTCCAGACTGTCCCTGAATTTCGGATCGATAACAGCCATCAGTTCCCCCCAAAGATCAGATTATGCGGCAGGCGTCCTCGAAATCGAGCCGTGGATTGCGCGGAAACAGGCTGTCTTCGCAGCCATAACCCAAAGCGCAGATAAAATTGGCCTGCCAGCGCCCGTCGGGGAAGAAGCTGGCGTTCAGCTTGTCCATATCGAAGCCTGACATCGGCCCGCAATCGATGCCTAGCGCGCGGGCGGCAATTATCAGATAGGCCCCTTGCAGTGGTACATTTCGGGCCAGCATGTCCGCAATCAGCGCATCCTTGCCAGCGAATACTGACTGATAATCGCGCGATGGGAACAGCTTGGGCATTTCATCGTAAAAACGGCTATCGCCCGCTACGATCACCGTAACCGGCGCAGACGCCACCTTGGCAACGTTCCCGGCATTGACGCATTCCCCCAGCTGCGCCTTTGCCTCTGCCGAAGTGACGAAGACAAACCGCGCCGGGCAGGTATTGGCCGCCGTTGGCCCCCATTTCACATGATCGTAAAGCTCGTGCAGCAGCGCAGGCGCGATTGGCCTGTCCTCATAGCTGTTGAACGATCTTGCCTCGTCAAAAAGCTGACCGATTTCCATCACCACACCAAAGGCAACTTGTCAGGCTGAAGGATTCCGCCAGTGTGGGTCTTTACCACAAAACCATCCTGAATGCGGAACGGCGGAATGGCCTTGAGGAACTCCTCCAGCGCAATCCGCATCTCGCGCCGCGCCAGATGCATCCCGACGCACAAGTGAGGCCCGAAGCCAAAACTGAGATAGCGCGATTTGCGGCCGAGTTTCACCACGTCTGCATCTTCATAGGCTTCAGGATCATGCCCAGCGAGGCAGGTAGCGAGCGCCACCTTGTCACCCGGCTGGAATGTAACCCCGTCGATCGTCACTGCCTGCTTGCAGGTGCGGAAGGTGGTGACCGCGGGATAGGCCCGCATCATTTCCTCGATCGCATCAAGGATCAGCTCAGGATTGGCGCGCAGAGTAGCCTGATCTTCGGGATGCGTGGCAAGATGGCGGAACTGCCAGGCCATGTTGGTGGAAACCGTATCCATGCCGCCGATGAACAGGTTGAAGGTAAAGCCAACCAGTTCATCGTCAGTGAGCGGTCGCCCTTCAATTTCGGCGGTAACGCCATAGCTGATCAGATCGCTGCCGGGATTGGCCTTCCGGTCGGCAATCTGTTCGCGCAAGTATGTCACCACCTTGCGCGTGCTCGCAGCGATCTTGCCCAGATCATTGGTGTGCAGCAGGTCCATTTCCCATTCGAGGAACGTGGCGACCATGCTTTGCGGCAGGCCCATCAGTTCAAGGAACACCTTGATCGGGAATTCAAAGGCAAAATCGTGGACGAATTCGCATGATCCCTTGGCCTTGATCGCCGCGCAGTATTCCTGTGCATAGAGCCTGATCTTGGCGTCCAGCTTGTTGATTTCCTTGGGCGTGAACAGCGGGTTGACGAACTTGCGGTAAAGCCCGTGCATCGGCGGATCGGTCTCGGCCGGGAGCGAACTCCAGCTCTCCCCCACCAGCATGGCGAAAGGCGCGAAGTCCTTGTTGGAAAAATTGTCAGTGTCGAAATAGATCTTTTCCAGATCTTCAACCCGCCGGACAATCCATGCAGGCGTACCGCCGGGATAGGCGTCGAGCGAATAGAATATCGGCGGCATGGTGCGATGAATGTGCGGAATGGTCGTTTCAAACGGGTTTTCGTCGACCAGACCGCCCATCTTGATCGGGTAATCGAGCACCAACTCTTTGGGCACATGGGCCGGAGCTTCTGTCACTTGTGCGCCCAGCATCGAAATTCTCCCGGTAGTCTGATCTATCTTGACCGCCGGTAATCCAGAGAATCGCATCGGCACCCTGCTGAAGGATAGGGTAGCGGCCAAAAACACGGCGCCCGATCAAATTTGATCTGGATCAATTCCTGAGGCTCCGAATTCTGCTCAATAATACATATTAGACATTTTGTGTATATCTAGTTGATTCGCAAAGTGCACCTTGGAGAGGATCACGGGCTATGGCCACGCAACTGAAAGCGACTGAGATTGAGCAGTCTTGCGGATACAATCTGCAGGCCGAAAAAGAGATGGTCGGCCGTGCCCGCGAATTGCAGCCGCTGCTTCGCCAACACGCCTCATATGGCGATGAGCATGGCGTTCTTCATCCCGATGTCTTTGCTGCGCTAACCGATGCCGGCTTCTGGGCCATGGCAGCGCCGCGCCGCTGGGGCGGGCTTGGCACCAGCGCCCGCGCCATGTCACTGGTCGGTTACGAACTGGCCAAGGCTGATCCCTCGGTCGGCTGGGTCTATACCGTTCTGCACGGCACGACGTGGGTCGCCAGTCTGGGGCCGGACGCGCTGCAGGAAGCGATCTTCGGATCAAGCAGCGAACATCCCGTAATCTGCGGCATTGCCAACCCGCCCGGCACTATGGTCGAGGTTGATGGCGGCTATATCGTCAATGGCCGCTGGCCCTATGCTTCCGGCTCGGCTCATGCCAGCTGGGCGCAACTGGGCGTGGCGACGGTTGACAAGGCCGGCCACCACGGCGGCGGCTTCGTCTATTTGCGGCGGGAACAGTACACTATCGATACCACTTGGCACATGATGGGGATGAAGGGCACCGGCTCAAACACCATCGTCGCCAAAGATGCGTTCATCCCGCGGGAGCAGTTCTACAACGTCGCTGAACTCGGCATAGGCGGACACACGCCCGGCAAGCGCCATGTAGGCGAGCCATCCGATTACTGGCCTTTCATGCCGTTCCTGCGCGCCACCGCCCATGCCGTTGTCGCAGGGGCCGCAACGGCCATCATGGAACGCGTGATGGAGGCCTCACACAAGCGCCCGATAATCTACACGTCCTATGCCCGCCAATCGGAAGCCGTGATGATGCAGGGCGAGCTTGGCAAGGCCGCCGCCAAGATCTCCGCTGCCGAGGCGCTGACTTTCAAGAATTGCGATCTGATTGACAACGCTGGTTTGGCCCACGAACGCCTGACACCCCAACAACGGGCGCTTAGCAAGGGCGAAGGATCGCTGGCCGTCAGCCTGCTCAACGAGGCAATCGAAGAGCTGATGTTCCTTGCCGGATCGAGCGCTTACGCCGACTCAAACCCGACCCAGCGGCTCTATCGCGACGCTTCGTTTGCCATGCGCCACGTCGCGAACCTGCCTTATGTCGGTTACGAAATTCTCGGCAAATCCCTGCTCGGTGTCGAACCGAACATCGCCCTGCCCGATTTTATCTGACCCCCCCTGATAACCAAAAACTCAAGAGAGGAGACAGGCCATGCGTCTCAATTCACGCAACGAATACGCCAACGAAGCCATCTCGCAGTTCATCGATATCGAGAACCGCGAAGTCTCGGTCGCCGCGCTGAATGATGCCGATCTTTACGAACTCGAGCTAGAGCGGATTTTCGCCAAGGCTTGGTTGATGATCGGCCATGAAACCGAAATCCCCAATGTCGGCGACTATGTTGTCCGCCTGATGGGCGAGGATCAGGTGATCATTGCGCGCACCGCCGATGGGCAGGTCCATGTCTCGCTCAATGTCTGCCCGCACCGGGCCATGCACGTCTGCCTGTCCGACAGCGGCAATGCCCGCGTCCACAAGTGCATCTATCACGGCTGGGCTTTCCGCCCCGACGGCAGCTTCATCGGCGCGCCGATCGAGCGGGAGCAGATGCACGGCAACATCAAGACCAAGGAGCAACTCGGCCTGAAAAAGGCGCGCGTTCAGCTTTATGGCGGCTTGGTTTTTGCCACCTGGAACCATGATGGCCCCAGCCTCGACGAATGGCTAGGCGACATGAAGTTCTATTACGACATGCTGTTCTGCCGCACGGACAAGGGCTTGGAAGTGCTTGGCCCTCCGCAGCGCCTGACGATTGACGCCAACTGGAAGACCGCGGGCGAACAATCCGCCTGTGACGGCTTCCACACGCTCACCCTGCATGGATCGGTGATCGATATCGGCGCGATGGGCGGTGAGGCGGATACCGAGCACGAAAGCGCGCCTGCCATGTATGGCATCAACCTTTCAGGCAACGGCCATTCACTGCGCTGCATCGCCGCCGATACCAGCTGGGCACTGGCCCATGGCAAGGGTGATCTGACACCAGAAGAACGCCTTGAGGCCTTCCCGCCTCCCGGCATCACGCCCGAGTTGCTGCCCGAATTGAAGCGCAACATGAGCGCCGAGCAGCTGCACGTGCTCGCCAAGGCCCCGCCGGTGGTGGGCGGCATGTTCCCCAACATGAACATCCTTTTCATCTACAGCCCGCTGCGCGACGGCACGCTGGGATCGGCGCTGGTGCTCCATTCGATCATGCCTAAGGGCCCGCACCATTTCGAATGGACGACCTATTATTTCGCCGAAAAGGGTACGCCAGAGAACGTAAAGGTGATGATGCGCGCCGCCGCCACCCACGGCACCGGCACTTCAGGCATCATCGAACAAGATGACAGCGACACTTGGCCGCACATGACCGAGAGCGCCAAGGGCGTGATCGGCCGCACCGAAACGCTGAAATATCAGGCCATCCTTGGCGAAAACCGCCCGGATGACTGGCCCAACAAGGCCAAGGTCTATGAAGGCTTCGGCAAGGACGATGCGCAGTGGGAGTGGTGGCTTGCCTATCACAAGCTGATGACCGCCCAAGCCTGAGCCACTCCATCACCATTTGAATAAGGACCTCCACCATGTCCGTCACAGTCGCAACCGTAACCTACACCCGCGAAGACCAGCGCCGCGATGAGGTTCCCTATGGTTCCACCGTTTACAACTCCATCATGGGCTTCCTGATCCGCGAGGCCCGGCTGCTCGATCACCGCGACATCAAGGCGTGGGGCGAACTGCTTGCAGAAGATCTGGAATACAAGGCACCGGTTCGCATCACCCGCCGCGTGCAACAGTTCGATCAGGAATTCGGCACGATGGGCCATTTCGATGACGACTATAACTCGATGATGGTCCGCATCACGCGCCTGATCACCACGACCAACGCATGGTCGGAAGACCCGGCCAGCCGCGTCCGGCGCTTCATTTCCAACGTCACCGTATGGGAAACCGATGTGCCAGATGAGTACGAGGTATCGAGCTATCTGTTCCTCACCCGCAATCGCGCAGAAGCCAAGGATTACAAGCAATTGAGCGCCGAGCGGAATGACCGCCTGCGTATGACCAAGGACGGGTTCAAGCTGGCCCGCCGCTCCATCCTGCTCGATCAGGTCGTGCTCGGAATGCCCAACTTCGCCATTTTCCTATGATCGCATAATTCTGGTGAGAGGAAGCTTCCATGTCGCTTGAGCTCATGATTGATCGCACCATCCCGGCCCATGTCTCGGATAGCATGATCGAGGATTGGCCGTTCCAGTTCGGTTCGACCCACATCGGCAATCCCTATGTCGATCTGGTGGATCCGGTGCACGCCAGCCACCCGGATGTGTTCTACACCCGCGATGCCTATCCGGGCGCTCAGCCAGCATGGGTGGTGCGCCGGTTTGAGGATGTGTCCGAGATCTACAAGGACAATGTGAACTTCATCAACAAGGGCTTTGCGCCCTTTGCCATGCTTACGGGGGAGGATTGGCACCTTGTCCCCGCAGAAATGGACCCGCCAAACCACGGCCGCTACCGCGCGATGATCTTCCCCCTGTTCACACCAAAGGCCGTGCGCAGTTTGGAAGACAAGGTTGCGGCCTATGCCAGCCACTATATCAACCAGTTCAAGGATCGCGGATCTTGCGAGTTCATGAGCGAATTTGCCTTTGAATTCCCCATCAAGGTGATCCTTGACCTAATCGGATTGCCGCAGGACATGGTCGGCCAATTCATGGCGTGGGAAACCGATCTGCTGCACGGCCACGATCTTGAAGCCATTGGCGCGGCGACGAAAAACGTCGTTTCCTATCTCCGCAGCCAGATCGAAGATCGCAAGTGCAATCCCCGTGAAGACCTGCTGACTTTTGGCATAAACGCCGAAGTCGATGGGGTGAAGATGAGCGATAACGAAGTGCTCGGCTTTGCCTTCAACCTGTTTATCGGCGGACTTGATACGGTATCCACCAACCTAGGCCTGCAGTTCTGGCACCTGGCCACCCATCCCGAAGATCAGGCCAAGCTGCGCGCCAACCCGGATCTGATCCCCGATGCCATTGAGGAAATGCTGCGCGGATACGCGGCGGTTTCTACTTTCCGCACGGTTGCCAACAAGGTCGAGTTCAAGGGCGTTACGATGATGCCGGGCGACAAGGTGATTATGTCAACCACGCTCGCCGGGCGCGATCCCGCCGCTTGGGATGCTCCCGCCGAAATCCGCCTTGATCGCAAGCCGCAGCACATCAGTTTCGCAACAGGCCCGCACTTGTGCCTCGGTTTGCATCTTGCCCGTCGCGAACTCAATTTCGCGATCAGCCAGTTCCTGAAGGAAATCCCGCAGTTCCGTTTGGCACCCGGCAAGGAGGTCGAATTTCACCTCGGTATGATCCAGCCGCTGGAGCTGCCACTCGTATGGTAGCCAGCGCCGCAGCGTCAGCTGGCCGCTTTACGGGGGTAAAACGAACATGTCTTCAGGCAGGTTCGCGAGGCGGCTAGGTTAGCCATAACCGATAACACACACATTCCGGACGGAGCCTGAAACATGAGCAGCACCACCCTCGATCCGTTGGACCAGATGGTCGCCGACTACTCGCTGGTCACTAACGGCTATGCGGGCTCGGCGCCCAACAATCCCTATCCCATGTTCGAAGAACTCCGCGGCAAGTGCCCGGTGATGCATGGCGATCTGCTGCTGCAGAACCGGATCCCTTCCATGGCCGATTACATGATGACCGGCCGCCCCACGGTCACCCTGTTGCGCTATAAGGACATTCATTCGGTCCTGATGAACCCTAAGGACTGGCTGAGCTATATCGTCGGCGATGGCTTTGGCGCTGCGGTCGACAATATGCTGCTGACCGCGATGGACGGCGAAGAACATGACAAGTTCCGCGCTACACTGGCCAAGCCATTCATGCGGACGGAAATCCGCAAGCTGGTCGATACGCTGATCCGTCCGGTGGTGATGGATGAATTCATCAACAAGCTGCGCCCCAATGGCAAAGCCGATCTGGTGCGCGAACTGGCCCTGCCTTTCCCGATCCGCGCGATCTACGCCTATTTCGGCTTCCCGCACGATGCCGATCTGCTCTCCAATCTCGCCAGCTGGGCGATTCAGGTCGTCGCCGCACCGCAGGCTGATCCTGAACTGGCGGCGATCACCGTTCCGCAATCGATGGTCGCTGGCCAATCGATGTATGATACCGTCATGCCCATCGTGAAGGCCTATCGTGCGCGCGGCGAGATGCGTGCCGACATCCTGGGCCATATGATGCAGGTTGAATACGAAGGCCGCCAGTTTAGCGACGATGAAATCACCCTGTTCATCCGCATGCTGTTGCTGGCAGCCGGTGAAACAACCACGCGCAGCTTTGCCAATATGATGGTGCAGCTGCTGGAAAACCCGGACGTGCTGGAAGAAGTGCGCGCCGATCGCACCCTGATCCCCAAGGCCATCAGCGAAACCATGCGGCGCGATCCCACTGCCGGTGCCGTCGCCCGCATCGCCGCGCGGGATATGGAAGTGGGCGGCGTTGCTATTCCCAAGGGCACCGCCGTGCTGTTGTCCATCGCTTCAGCCAACCGCGATCCTGAAGCCTATGAAGACCCGGACCGCCTGTGGCTCAAACGACCGATGCGTCCGCTGCTCAGCTTCGGGTTCGGCCCGCACATGTGCATGGGGATGCACATGGCCTTGGCCGAAATGGAAGTTGCGCTGGATGCGATGCTCGATCTACCCAACCTGCGTTTTGACCCCGCCTATCCGCACCCGGAAATTCGCGGCCTGAACATGCGCGGGCCCGATGCTATTCACGTTCTGTGGGACTAATCCTTCTGCAGTCCGGAAGATAGGTGAAGCAAGGGACGGACTCGCGTCACTGTTCTGGCAATTGCCACCGCATCGCAAAACGCGAGCGGTCCATTGCCAGACTGGGAGATCGCCGTGTTCAAGCCTCAGGGAACCACCCCACGCGAACTTGATACGCATGAAGCCGATGTCGCGCAGCTGACAGCCTATCTGGAGGCGGAACTGGGCTGCACACAGATCGAGCTGCACAAGGAACGGCGCTGGCGTCCGGTCTGGCGAGCGACAATGATGCGCAACGGCAAGCCGACGGAAATGCTGCTGAAGGGTGAGCGCACCTGGCTGACCCACCCCTACCCGCTCGATTACGAAAAGGACATGCAGCGCACTCTGCATGAAAACGGCGTGCCGATCCCGGCGATCCTTGGCTATTGCCCAGAGCCTGCCGCCATTGTGATGGAATGGGTGCGCGGCGGTCGTGATCCCGGGCTGATCCAGCAGGCCATAGAACAGGGCTCGGAGATGACCGAGGATCGCTGGCAGGCATCACTCAGCTACATGGAAATCCTTGCCCGGATGCACGCCATTCCTCCGGAAAAGTTCGTTGCCACGGGTGCCTTGATGCCAGCAGATGACAAGGCGATTGCACTCGGGAATTTCGAGCTGTTCCATGCGATGACCGCGATGAACGGCATCAGCGATCCCTTCATCCATTTTTTCGCAGGCTGGCTGCGCCGCAACTATCCGCAAGGTCGTTCGCGCGTCTCGTTTCTCACCGGGGACTGCGGGCAGTTCCTCTCAGACGGACCGGAAGTCACCTGCATTCTCGATGTCGAGATTGGCCATCTCGGCGATCCGATGCGCGATCTGGCCTGCTATCGCGGCCGCCACCCTATCGAGAACATGGGAGATGTACCCGCGCTCTTCCTCCATTACGAGCAGGCATCGGGCCAATCGCTCGATTATGACTCCATCGCCTTCCACACCGTCGCCTTCCTGTGCGAGGCCTATTACGGGCCTTACTTCGGCCTGCATGACATGGGCCGCGGTGGTGACTGGGTGGAGAGCATGGTGCAGATCGCCGTCATTGGCCGCCGCACTATGGAAGCGCTGGCTGAAATCATCGGTCTGGAACTGGACGACATCGCCTTGCCATCGTCTGAGGCCACCCCGCTTGAAGACCTCGCGCTTGGCAAGCTGATTGCCGAATTGGGCCGCCTGCCTGAAAGCGATGCTTTGCCAGACTGGCAGCGCAATGTGCTGGCCTCGATCCCGCATTATCTGAGAAATCGCGGCCACTACCGCCATTGGTGCGAAGCGGCTGATATTGCGGAAACCGCCGCGCTGACTGGCACCAATCCTGCCAATGTGACCGAAGCAGATGCCGACCTAACCCGCTTCATCGCAGCCGCCGGTGCCGAACACGATGCCGCCCTCACCCGCTTGTTCCACCGCCGGTTCTTGCGCCAGTGCCTGATTATTGCCGGAGCCGGTCCCGCGCCAGATCATATCGCCTTGGCCAAGATGGAACCGATCCTAGACCGCAAGCCGCAATAAGAAGCGCACTTGAAATCTGTTTGCTGGATGGATGGTCGCACGTTGCAGAAATTAGCGCTCCGGAATCACCTGCAGATCGAGCCCGACGTTGTAAGAGCCGATACCGCAACTGGTGAGCAAAAAGTCCTGCCGCCTCAGCCAATTATGGAAATGCTGGATCAGGCGGGCATCATGTTCCGCACCGGCTTGCAGCACGAACGCCTCAAGGCGCTCCATCATGTCGGCCTGCCCGGACGGGCGACAGCCTATCAGCGCCTCGGTATCATCCAGATCGGCAGCCAGCACATCCGCGCCATGTGTCAGCCAGTTCTGCTGGTAACGGGCCACTGCCGCCGCCGAATCACGCGCATAGGCACTGGCTTCGTCAACTGCAGGCGTACCAGCAATCTGACGAATGAGGTGATGGCCCGCCTGTTCAAATCCCATTGCGCTCGCCACTGGTATTCGCGGCTCAGTCAATGCCACACCATCATGCGCCGCCATCGCCGTTACACACCAGCGGGATGTAGCAACGGCGAAGTTTAGATAGGCGGCATAGTCCTGCTCGGGCGTCGATGTGAATGCCAGCGGCCACAGCATGAAGCCATTGACCCCGCAGTAGCCCGCCGTGTGATATTCGATCAGCCGCTTGGTTATCCGGTTACCGCTCACCTTCTCGTAATGGTCATAAAGCGCTGCCAGATCACCCAACGGCTCCGATGTGTCGCGCAGTCGCATCCCCGCCAGTTCTGCTGCTGGATCGCCGAATGCAGACATTTCGAAGTCGATCAGTCCGGTGACCCGGCCACCCTCAAACATGAATTGCCCCGCATCGGCATTGATGAATGCGGCCCGCGTCCGATCCTGCGGAACATTGCGGCGAAGCCAGCCTGCGACAAAACGCATCAGCGGCCAGGGCCGCCCTATCAGCCGGTCAAAAATCACTTCTGAAGCGGCGTAGAGATTGCGCGAGACTGCATCAGCTCTGACAGGCACTTCCAGACCCACGTGAGCAAAATTCTCGAGCGGTAAGCGGTGCAGCCGCGCGATGATTTCGATGAACTCCTCCCGCACCCGGCGGCGGTCAGCCTCATCACCGATCTTTGCCGTGTTGATCTGCCCGGGAATGCGCTCAAGCACCAACGAACACGGATCATCAATCAGCCCAACAACCTTTGGCGCCGGAATGCCGCCCGCCAGGAGCGCGCGATGGATTGCAGCTTCTTGCTGCATATTGATCGGCGAAACATAATTGTCACCGCGCGGGCCGCGGATATAGAGCGGCACCACTTCACCGTCGAGATCAACTTCCGCATCCCAGCCCGTCCGCCAGCGCGCATGAGGCGTTAGGTGGCGTACAGGGCCAAGTTTGGCAGCAAGCCAGTCAAAGACCTTCCGATCCATCTCGCATGCCAGCACAATCGTTCTTTCGGCCAAGACCATACTCGCCTGTCTGCCATTGGATCACCCGGCGCTATCAAGGATTCGCGCAGCAACCAGACCTGCCGCCCGAAAGGGCTGGGAGAAAGGCATTGGGCTTGAGGATGTCCGTAAGGTAGCGAAGAAGGGGCTCGAACCTGAGGTGGGAGATCACCGTTTGCATCTGCCGGCCGGACGGATGCGACAGTTTATGAGCAGGAAAGTAATTCGGTCCGCAAAAAGCTGAGAAATCCAAGTAGATGTCGGCGTAATCAGCGCCGTTCCACCGATTAACGCTCAAACCAAACTTGTAGGTGGGGGCATTAAAGGGGGCATTGTAACCTGCATAATCATTCTATCTATCTGTTTTGCAATACATATTACGATTGAAATCGAATCCCTCCCGCTCCGCCAGCGACCCCGAGCACCAGTCTCTGTTATCAGGGTCTCCGCGCAACGCCGCGGTGTGCGCGGGCTTGCGTGGCTCAAACCGGATCACGGCGCAAATGTTGCCGCCGTCTCAGGCCCTTTCTGCGGCCCGTCGCGGAGCCAGTCTCCGCACGGATCGCAATCGGTCCGGCTTGCCTGTTTTCAATCAGCCGTTCCAGCGCAGCGCGGCGCGTTGGTCATCCCAACGTGGAGGTATGTCGGCCCTGATCAGGGCCTCGAGGTTGAAGTGGCGCGGCTGGCGCCCGGCGAGGATATCGGCCTGGATAGCAGGAGCGAGAAAGGCCAGCCGGACCAGGCGCCGATCATATCTGGAGGCCGGCGAGGAATGAAGAACTGGCCTGCCGATACTATCGGAACCCAGCATGCGGTGCGCCTTGCGCAGCGCTGCGATGACGATTTAGCTAAATTGCTGTTTCACCGCATTTCCTGCGGGTAAATTAGCGGCTTGGCTAATGCCCTAAATTGGAACTGGTTTGCATTTCGCGGAATCGAAGAGGGGCCAGCCATCCACAAAATGATGCCCGGCAGCAATAGATTCTTGCGCCTCGGCGACATCAACTGTTCGCCCGCAATGAGCGGGAGGCAGGCCCAAACTTCGTCAGGCGGCGAATTTGACCCCAAAGAGCAAACGCAATGCCTCGGATATGTTCCTCGCACCAATCTTTTTGTAAGCATTCGCCCGGTGCACCTCTACAGTGCGGGCGCTGATTTCCAGTTTCCGCCCAATTTCGGTGTTCCGCAAACCCTCAGCGGCTGCGGCAAGCACTTCGCGCTCACGCGCCGTAAGATGGTAATCTTCCACCCTACCATTGCCAAAGGAACGAATTGAGGTGGCCTTGGACTCAACCACATCGATGGATTCAAGCGCGTGGAGAATGTCCTCCAGTTGAAACGGCCAGACCAGATAATCCAAAGCCCCATTGCGTATCACTTCGACAATGCGCGCAGGCTCGACTGAGGTGCTGTAGGCCAAAACCGGAAGGTTTTGCTCCCGCGATTTGAGATGCTTGACGACGCTTGCGACCATACCGTTGCCATCGTGAACCAACAGGACTCCATTCTTTGAACGGCTTGCGAACAGTTCATCCAAGCTCTCGTGCGGCTCGCAGTGGACATTGGCTTGAGTCAGAGCAAAGCTGATCGCCGCCCGGCGGCTTACATCGTCGTCGACAATTATAATGGGACCAATTGCGTAAGTCATTTGGGGACTACTTTTCGGGAATGCACAAAATTCGGGTTCAATGGGCAGCTTCGAGCCTTCGCGCACACGCTCGTACCCGGCGAAATTGGCCTAGTGTGACTGGCGCGCAATCGCCCAGATCGCCAGATCCTCGAAGGCCAAGGGGCAAACGAAATTCAATCCGGCGAAACCGTCTTGCGTCCATCTCACGAGCGACTTGTGCGGATCCAGACCGGGCAGGCGGACCACAACCTGGTCTCCCGGCCTGATGAAGGATGCCTGCACCTTTACCCCGCGTTGCGAAATGTCCCGCAGCCTGATGGGGATCGCGCGACCATCCAGTTCCAGAACCCCATTGCATTCGATATGCAATCTCGGCGCCCGGTTGACCATTGCGCCGGTTTGCTTGTCCGCCAACATGCGCAGCAGTTCCGCAACATCGATTTCCTCGTCAAATTTGATCCCGACATTGCCGTCTTGTGACCATGCGATGCTCGCCTTGATCACTCGATCCGGGTGAAATTGGACGGTAATCTGCTGGCCTTCCGCAAACTGCGTGTAGACCGAACCCATCATGCCATCAGGAGAGAGGTTTCTGACAAGGCAGAACCCGGCAAACCCGTCTGCTTCGAGCAAAACGGGCCGATAGACCAGACTGACGCGTTCGCTTGAACGCCTGCCAATAGACGATTCCGTATCTTCTTCAAACTCGACGATTTTCGCCGCATTATTAGCATTTTGAGCCATAAAAATACCTCCGAAAGATCAGATGGTTAATATTTTTATGGGAACAAAACTCCTTCTCGACACCTCACTGCCCTAGTAATTATTACGTGTCTGTGGCCCAAACCACATAAATAAAAAAAAGTCTGACTTACAATCAGCCAAAATATTTGGGAGTTGGGGAAAATGGGAATTTCTGCACAGAATAGAAACATATGCCATCGTAATCAGATACTTATGGCACTTCCGGCAGAAGCGCTTGCGCGAATCGAACCCCATCTCGAACTCGCCCTATTCAAGCGTGGTGGTGCAGTGTGTGAGGCAGGCAGCACCATCCACTACGCGTATTTCCCCGAAGACTGCGTCTTGTCACTTCTAACCCTATTGGAGAACGGGGATTCAATCGAGACTGCAAATATAGGCCGCGAAGGCGCATTTGGTCTAGGCGCAGCTATGCATAATCCCATATCTTTTAGCCGCTGCATTGTTCAATTTGAAGGGCTATTCATAAGATGTCGAATCGATGTATTGCATAGTGAATTTATTAAAAATACGAATGTTCAGATTTTATTTGCAAGATACATAAGTGTCATTCTTTCACAAGTTCAACAAGCAGTGGCCTGCAACGCGCTTCATTCTGTGCAGGAAAGAATGAGCCGCTGGCTGCTCATGATGGCTGATAGAATCGATGGCCCGGATTTGCCCTATACCCATGAATTCCTCTCCGATCTTTTGGCCGTTAATCGTAAATCGATAACGATAGCAGCTCAGGCGATGCAATCTGCAGGTCTGATCAATTATCAACGAGGAAAAATGCAGGTGGGCAACCGTCTCGCCTTGGAACGAGCTTCATGTGAATGCTATGCGATTTTGAAGTCGCGGTTTGATGAGTTTTTGCCGTAGTCCCCAGCAACATTGCAGGACACACCTAGAAGGGGAAGCTATCGGGCAAATTGAGCCCGACGTAAGTGTTTCGTCCGCGCACGACCTCCGATCTGGAGGCATTCGCAATGAATGGCGCACCGATGATTACCTCGTGGGCCTTGCCCATCCAGGTGCGAGTGATCCGCGCGCCAATGCCAAGTTCCACGGGCTCGCTCTATCGTTCAAAGCACGAGATGGTGTTCGTCTACCGGGTGCCGGGGGCTGCGCACACCAACACGGTCGAACTTGGCAAGCATGGACGCAACCGGACCAACGTCTGGGACTATGCCTCGGTGAACTCGATGCGCGGCAGCCGCCGCGAGGATCTGGCGCTGCACCCGACGGTAAAGCCGGTCGCCATGGTCGCTGATGCGATCTGTGATGTTACCCGGCTGGGTGAACTTGACCACGACATCTTCCTCGGCTCGGGCACCAGCCTGATCGCGGTCGAGCGGGTGGGAAGGCGGTTCCGCGTCGTCGATATCGATCCTGCCTATGTCGATGTTGCCATCATGCGCTGGGAGCAGCTTACCGGCAGGCAGGCGGTTCTTGTCCATCGCGGGGTCGCGGAGGCTGCTGAATGACAGGCCTCGCATCAACCCGGTTCCAGAAGGGTCAATCGGGTAACCTAAATGGCCGCCCGAAGAAGCGGTGGCCGGATATGACGGCGTTCGACATCATCTTCGACAAGGCGCTCAAGGTGACCCAGAACGGCATCGAGCGCGAGCTCAGCGTCGATGAAGCGCTCCAGTTGCAGACCTACCAGGCCGCGCTCAAGCGGGAGCACGTGTCATGCAAACAAGGGGCTTCGCAAGAACCGGTAGCACCGCAAAATCTATGGCAAAATTTCTGAACTACGCAGATTTTCGAATTACGCTCGAATGCTAGGAAACCACAATGGGATCATCATCAAGCTAGAGATTTTTCCAGACCGAACCTTCAAATTCTAATTTTCGCTTACCGAGCACTGCACGTTTGTACGTACAAATTTTCCGAAGAATTTTCGGCGGCGGTAAAGCATAACCACCTAGATTACAGTCAGAATTTTTGGAGTTATGCCAATGCGGCAGGTTCTGTCGGCCCTGATAATCAGCCTGGGACTAGTAATCGGCGGCAGCTTTGCTGGCGGCCGCTACACTCTCGTGGCCGTCAACGGCGGATCGGTTGCACGCATTGACCGGGTGACCGGTGATGTCCAGTCCTGCCAATTGACAGCGGGACCAAAATGCACCTGGGCAGATGGAGCGTCATCTTATGAAGATCCAGCTCAATTTGAGGCCAATTACCCAATCGTTCTGCCAATACCCAGCTCGAGCGCCGCTCCCGACCCGGCCAAATAGCGCATTCTGTCGCGGGCAATTTTTCAGCGCAAGGTAGGATCAACTTTCGGTTGACTGCGAATAAGACACAGCGATGGCAACTTGGCCTAAGCCAACAGCAAGTGCACCGCAGAATTTTTAGCTTTTGGCACCTACTCACCAGAAATTGGACTAGGCGATTGGCAGCAACGCGAGCGGCAACTTTTGCCTAGCTTGACCGTGCAGCAATTCCATCGCGCACCGGTTGCTTGTCCATAACCTGCATACCGGTAAACACTTCCCCCACCTTCACCAGCCCAGAAAATGGTTTGCGGCGCGCAACCGAACCATCGAATGCGGCGTTAACCATTGCAACCTAAGGTAACTCAGCATCCCGAGCAAAAGGGTCTGCCGAGCCTTTCAGGCAACAGCCCGATTCAGTAACCAACGCATTAACGATACTCACTAGGGGCATCTACGTGGTTCGTTCCCGAGGCATCAACCTCAACCGGTCTATTCCGATCTCGTCACGGCGTTGTGACGGAGGTTCGAAATGGAAGTTGCATCATCCGAATGTTCAAAAGGACAGTCCAGAGCGATTCTCGCTATTGGCGCTCATCCTGATGACATTGAACTGGGCTGCGGCGGCACGCTTGCAAAGTTGGGGGCTCAAGGCGTTCCTGTGCGTGCGCTCATCTTCTCAAAAGGCAGGCGCGGCGTAATCAACGACGAGGATCGCTCGACAGAGACACGCGTTGCCCTTGGACAGATCGGGATCACCGACATCCACGTCTATGATTTCGAAGACACCAAACTTTGGCTGAATGTCACTGATCTGATCAGCGTGATCGAGGAGCACGTTCGCGAGCTCAATCCGTTCCGGGTCTACACGATGTTCCATCAGGACCGGCACCAGGACCACCGGGCCGTTCATGAAGCATCAACGGTCGCCTGTCGCTCGGTCGACCAGCTTCTGGGTTACGAAACGCCCAGCTCCTACCCCAATTTTACGCCGACAGTCTTTGAGGCCATCGGCAACCAGATCGAGAAGAAAGTGCAGGCCCTGCACAGTCACAAGAGCCAGGGCGAACGCGTTTACATGCAGGAAGAGCAAATCCGCAGCGCGGCAAATTTTCGAGGAACCCAGGTCGGCGTCGGACCGGCCGAGGGGTTCATTCCATACAAAATGATCATGTGAGGTATTAAGCATGCGGACGTTTTATTTCTTCCTCGTAGTGGTGGTTGCCCTAACTTGGATACTTCGGCGCCGGCGGATTGAGCCGAGCCGCAAATACGGTTTGATCGATGCCATCGTGCCGGCCTTCAACGAAGAGGTCTGCATCGTAGAGGCCTTGGGCCGGATGCTGCAGAACCCATACTTCAACAAGATCATCGTGGTGAACGACGGTTCGACCGACAATACCGCGCAGCTGCTGGATGAACTGGCAGCGCGTGAACCACGCATTCTTGCCATACACCAGAAAAACACCGGCAAAGGCGGGGCCTTGATGAACGGTGTGTCGAATTCCGAGGCACCCTACGTCTTCCTTTCGGACGCAGACACGTTTCTGCCGCCGGACAGCGATGGCCTTGGCTACATGATTGCAGAGCTTGAGGACGGGGCCGATGCCGTTGGCGGTGTGCCGCTGTCCGATCTGGAAGGCGCAGGCCTGCTCCCCCACATCCGCGCCAGCACCAAACTGGTGACAATCACTCTGCAGCGCACATTCCAGCAAATTGTTGGAGGAGCTCCGTTCCTTATCTCAGGTGCTTGCGGCTTGTTCCGCCGGGAAGTGCTGAACCGGGTTCCCTTCTCGGACCGGACCAAGGTTGAAGATCTCGATCTGACCTGGTCGCTGATCAGCCAGGGCTATAAGGTTCGCCAGTCCAGCCGCTGCTTCGTCTACTCGCAGGAATGCAACTCGCTGAAGGCAGAATGGAAGCGCTGGCGCCGTTGGATCGCTGGTTACGCGGTCTGCATGCGCCTGCACCGCGGCCTGTTGCTGACACGCTATGGCCTGCTCACCATCATTCCCGTGTTCCTGTCATCGTTCATCGCCTTTGGCTTCATGGCTCGTGCGATCGTCCCGGTCATGATGCGCGGCGACTTTGAAACCCTTCCGCTTTACCTCCTGCCTATCTTCTGGGTCTCGGTAATCTGGATCGTCGGTCTGGCGGCTGCAATCCACCACCGCAAGCCGTGGCTGTTCATCCTTGCCCCTCTCGCGATCATCTATGTCGTGATGTCCTACACGGTGTGGATCCTCCACGGCATCCCGGGTCTGTTTACCGGCAAGGAGCCCACCCGCGACAAGCCTGAGAGGTATGCCCATGTGGTGGCGTGATATCCTGACACTGGATGACCGGCTCGCAAAAATCTGCTTGGGTCATGGTTCCTCAATCGATGAGACCGCAATTATCGAAAGCGGAGCCACACTCGACACCAGCAACGGGCCGATCTTTATCGAAGCCGGGACCAGAGTTTGCGCCGGAGCTGTCATTCGTGGGCCAGTCTTCATCGAAAATGACTGCATGATCGGCAATCAGGCCCTTATCCGCGGGCCCGCCGTCATCGGCACCGAGGTGAAGATTGGTTTCGCAACCGAGATAAAGCACGCAATCATCGGAAACCGCGTGAGTATCGGCCCGATGTGCTTCGTCGGCGATACCAAGATCGATCACGATGCCTACCTCGGCGCCATGGTCAGAACCTCGAACCAGCGCCTCGATCGCCAGCCGATCCGGGTTCTGGAGGCCGGTGAATTTGTAAGCAGCGGGTCAGACAAGTTGGGCTGCTGGATCGGCGCGGGTACCGCCATCGGTATTCAGGTCATCATCCTGCCTGGCCGGGTCGTGCCAGCAAACTCAACTTTCGACCCGCGCATCACAATCGAAAAGAACCTGCCCTGCGGCCACTACCGCATCAGGCAGACCCTTGAAGCTATCAATACAGAAGGTGTTTCATGAACCGTAAGTCATTCTATCTGCTGCTTTCTGCAGCCACTGCCGTGCAGTTTTCGACCCCCGCACTTGCCAAGACTGAAACCACCGCCGGTGTGACTGTGGAAGATCGGGAGTTCGACAAGAACCAGGGCGCCGTCAAATCGATCACAATGGAATACAAACGCGTTTCCGATACCACGACCTTCATTGTTGGCCCGCAAGTATCAGAACGCCGATCACCCGGTGGACGCTCAAGCGAACTGGGCGCTGATGCGACTGTCTATCAGAAATGGTCCCCCGCCTTCACCACCCGCACATCGATTGGCGTCTCGGAAGATAACGGGATCCAGCCCGGGGTGACCATCGCCCAGGATCTGACCTTCAAGGTTGCAAAGGACACAACGGTTACCGTGGGCGGCCGCTTCGCTCGCTGGCAAGGGACCGAGGTTGAATTCTACTCCGCTGGCCTGCGCCAGTATTTCAAGGGCGGTTCGGTCAGCTACACCCTGACCAGAACGACACCGAGCAACAGCAAGGCCTTCTTTGCCCATCTTGGCAACCTGACGCTCAATGATGGTGTAGGAAAGGCTGGCAAGACGTCGATCTGGCTGAGCTACGGCGGCTCTTCGGAGTCAAGAACCCCGCTCGGGGCCAGTCTCGCTGGCAAGGATGCCGGGGTCACCGTGCAGCGCACTCAGCCCATCTCCAAGACCATATCGCTGGTTCCGATGGTCGGGTACTCACGCTTTGCGGTTTCGAGCGGCTATCTTTCCTCGTTCAACTTCGGTCTCGGCCTCAGTCTGAAGCTGAACTAAAATCCTCTG
Source organism: Sphingomonadaceae bacterium (assembly GCA_947451145.1). Classification (GTDB taxonomy): domain Bacteria; phylum Pseudomonadota; class Alphaproteobacteria; order Sphingomonadales; family Sphingomonadaceae; genus Novosphingobium. Next base: position 41,957 of record CANFXW010000004.1, read on the forward strand.
AACCAGGCACAAAAAAGGCCGGCAATGCTCAATGCATTGCCGGCCTTTTGATATCTCAGCTATCAAGCTACAAAGCTAATCCCGAACATTGACCGGACAGCCTCGGATACATTCTTCGCGCCGATTTTTTTCAGGGCGCGGTACCGGTGGACTTCAACTGTCCGGTAGCTGATCTTGAGCCTCTGGCCGATCAATTTGTTCGGCAATCCCTCGGCCGCTGCGGCGAGAACTTCGCGCTCCCTGCGCGTGAGTGGTGCGCTCATTGTGTCAGTATCGACAATAGGCAGCCTGATATCCGCCGGCGGCGGCGCGTCCTTTATGCGAGCGAATGCATCAACAATAGAAGCTGTGTCCAACGGCCAAGCAAGGTAGTCCGCTACACCGATGCGCACAGCAGCGACGATGCGGTCCGGACTTAATGACGAGCTGTAGGCAATGAGTGGGACGCGGTAGTCTTGCAGCCTCATCAGCCGTGTCAGACTTCCAATCACATCCTGGTCGTCATAAATCAAAATTAGATCGCAGCTTGGCTTTACGGCCAGCAATTCGCTTAGATGCTCGTATGGTTCTGCGTGTATCCCACTTTGCGAGAGCGTATAACTAAGCTGCGCTCTGCGGCGTACATCTGCATCGACGATTGCTACTGGTCCGATTTTTGTCATGTGATAACGCATATTGTTCTTAAAATCGGTTTTCGAACCATAAATGTGCCGAATTGAAAGCAAGAACAGAGACATTTGCCCAAATACGTGATCGTATGGTGCAGCATTCGCGCAAAAAACACCGGGCGGAATTAAACTAATATATATATCAATGCTTTAAATGAACCCATGCGATCTGCAAACGTTCGCAAAGTGGTATAATTACTTATGACCACCACTCACCTGTCATCCGCAACCACCAGTGTGTTTTGAAAGCCGAATGCTGGCAAAGTCAGTCGATGATCGATGGCTCATTGCGCTGATTGCTTAGCGCCGACGACAGCGGGCCGAGCCTTGACGCGCAGCAGAAGCTGCAGAAGCCGCGGCCAAACACAGGCCGCACGACGCCATTGCGGCCGTTTTGGCATTAATTGCAGCGCTATTGGCATTAAATGCACAGTATAACTGTTGTATTGAAACTATTATATCGTCAACTACGCGTTGACATTAATAACCATTAAAGCAACCCGGGCTCAAATATGGAAGCCGCAAACGAGGCGAGTTTCTTGGGGATGCATTATGAAGTTTTTTCGTTCTTTAAAAAGTAACACCGATGGCGCGACAGCAATTGAATACGGTTTGCTGGCCGCTCTAATTGCAGTTGGGCTCATATCATCAATTGCCGGTATTGGCACTTCGTTGAACCAAACCTTCAGCAAGACCTCCAGCGGAATGGCCAGCGCCGCCTGATCTGAAACTTTCCGTCCCCCCGAAGTGCTGTGGGCGCCTCCTCAACAGGCGCCCACAGCCCAAGGGACCCAGAGTTCACGCTCCCAGAAAGCGGGTAAATTCAACCCTTCGGCAAATCGCACCCTTCTGAAGGTAGTAGTGAGGACCAGATTCCAGATGCACGGCAAAGTTCAGCCTTCACAGTATCGATATGATCCGAGCCTGCATGGCATTGATCAAAGCAAAACAAGGCACGTCATGATCGCTGTCAACGGTCAGCGCGCCAGCGGCCAAGTCAACCGGTTCACCGTGACGCAAATCGACGCTGACGGGTTCTCCGCTGATTATGAAGATACGTTGGAGACCCGCGAGCAAATCGTGTTCAATTTTGCAGGCTACGGGATCGTCATTGCATCTCTGCAGTACGTTCTTGGCGTCGAAGCGCGATTCCGCCTTCACTCAACATTGAGCCAATCAGACATGGACGCGATTCAGCGTCACGGCAGCATCAAAACCAACGGGTTTCTCAGTGCATGTTGCGGTGTCTCGCCAACTTTTCAGCCCTTGAACTAAGTCCGATCGAAGCTGCATCATATTCACACAGGCTGCAAAAATGACCGCCAAGCCATTCCGCATCATGAAATGTCGAACTGGACATAAAATCGCTGCATCATGCCCAGATGGTAGCGACAAAGAGCCGAATGTGGCTGGGTCTCAGCACGTCGAAAGCGGTTTTGAAGGCATTCATTCTAAATCAACAAGAGCAGGCTGCATCCTGATCCCCTTGATCGCAATCGGGCTATGGGCTTCCTTCATTGCATTATCATCAATTATCGTCCTAGCCCTCGGATACTAGGTCCGTCGCTGATCCAATAAGAAGACGCAGCACATCAACGTCGAGCGGTTTGCGAATGAACAGCCATTCCGGCCGCATCTCCAGATATTCGGGCATGTAGCCACTCATCAGCATAACCCGAATACCAGGCTGCAGACGGATTGCCTCAGTTGCGAGCTTCATACCATCGGTGCCGGGCATGATAACATCGGTCAGCAACAGGTCGAAGGTTTCCGCAGCAAGCAAAGACATGGCGGAGCCCGCGGATTCAGCTGGAACCACGCGATAACCCTCATCAACCAGAAGCTCGGCTAGTGCTTCGAGTGCATAGGGCTCATCTTCGACTAGAAGAATGCTGAGCCCATCCGTCAGTGATCGCTGGCTTTGGCGGACAACACCGGGGCCAGCTTCCTCGTCAGCCCGATTCCCCATGCCCAAGTTTGCAGGCAGCCTAATTCTAACCTGCGTCCCTTCACCAGGCACGGAGGCAAGGTCTGAATCGCCCCCCATCTCACGCGCGAAATCCATGACCGAAGCCAGTCCGACACCATTGCCGGTTTCCTTGGTCGAGAAAAACGGCTCGAATGCAGCCTCAAGCACGCTGGCGTCCATACCAAAACCTGTGTCGGCAACCTCAATGACTACCATCCCGGACGCCCGATCTAATCGCGTGGAGATCGAGACGGTTCCGGCATTGCCATCCATCGCCTCGCGCGCGTTCATCAATAGACTTGTTAGGCAATTTACCAGCCCATTGCGGCTAACCTTGATCGGCAGTGGTCCGATCGAGAGATCACTCACCAGAGCTGTACGTGGACCAGCGATCATTCTGAAATAGGGCCAGCTTTCGCATATAAGCTCGTCAATATCCTCGGCAGATCCGGAATCGTTTTTCTGCTTCGCGACGATCATCAGCGCCTTAGTGATTTCAATACTACGGCTAACTGAATCCAAAATGATCCGAATGCGGTGCTCCTGATCGTCTGGCAAATGGCCAGCCTTCAAGGCATTCAGGCAGTTCAGCTCTATGATCGAATTCAGGTTATTGAAATCATGCGCCAGAAAGCCCGCTGATGCCTTGATCCGGCTGACCAACTCAACGCTGCGCTCTCTTTCCTTCACAAGATCGAAGGCATTTTCCTTGGTCTCTTCAAGCAGCCCGTTGAGTACACCAATCTGGAGATAGGCGGCAACAATCGGGTCAGAGTGAGCAAAGTCAGCAATGTTCAGGTTCAGCTCGGACAGTGAACGCGCCGCAGGCATATGGCTGAGCGCAAATAGAAATCGGTCACCACTTTTCAGCACAGCGCCGGCAAGTACGAATTTTTCGTCGCGGGAATGCAGCTTGATGGGGGCGCCGCTTTCAACCCAGTTATCGAGGCATGGATCGCGTTCCCACGCTGGGGATGAAAAATGATCAAACAGGAAGTCGCCGGCATTCAATTCAGGGAAAATGCGACGCAATGAAGGGCCAAGTTCCCGCACGATCGCCTGTCCATCGACGAGAATGAATGCCGGAAAAATGACACCAATTTGCTCAGCAGAAAGGTCAATCATGTGTCGGCCAGAGTAATGACGAAATCCGTCCCGTTGGATTTGGCGTCACACTGGGTGACTGTGCCGATTTCTCCGAAACGATCCAGCAGTCCCTCAAGCAATCCGACCACAAAGGGTTCAAGTCCCTCTCGGCTTGACCAGTAACGCACCCGGATCTCTGGACCATCCGATCCGACAACCGAAAAGGATGGCGTATTCGCCTGCGGCAGTGCGAGCGCAACCGACGCGTGCATGCGATCAAGATTGGCGATGAAAGTGGTCAAATTCTGACCGGTAAAATTCATCAGCGCGCCATATGATCCTCGCTCGGCAAAGCGGATCCAATAGCGGCCAAAATGCTTCAGGCATGTTGGCACATCCATTTCCAGCACTTGAGAGGCCGCCCCGACTATCGCCAGCGTCATTGCATCATCGTAAACGACAGCGCTGATCAATTCGACGGGACCGATAGCACAGGACTGTTCGATCTCGCTCCAGGCTTCTGCGCCTTTTAGCTCAACGACCATTTCCCTTATTCCGCGGTGGATCATTCCATACATGAGTGAGTCCAAAATCCTTTGGGGTCAGACAACGCAAACTCTGGTTTGCAGTTCTATTCGGAGCAATCCGGCAAGGAATCGATCAGCAAGCTGAGACGGTCTGCCTGCTTCTCGATACGGTCCAGTTTGGCGAGCAAATAGGCAGATGCCTCCTCGTCAAGTCCGGGCGCAAGCCTTGAACGAAGATTGGCCGCCGTCAATCGCAAGACATTTACCGGCTGCCGCAGATCGTGCCGGAACTGCCTCATTTCTGCATTTGCTTTCAAAGCGGCCATACCAATCTAACGAAAAGTCCTGCATTCATAACGGATAGCGCCACGACAGAACATGTTGATTAGATAGCAAATCTATCACCTCACCGCAGCTTTGACACCAAAACTAGTGCCAATTCTGCAGCATTATACCTATATCAATGCACTTCCTGCACCAAATTTGGTTTTGGAATGGCGCAATTCCGTGGTTACGCAGGGCAAGATAAAAAGACACTCCCGGGGACATTTTGCATTTCCATGTCGAACATGAACGAGTTCATTCTCGAGGCAGCGCCAAGCAGCTGCACCGTGCTTATCGTCGATGACGATACCGACGCGCTAGAAGAATATGGCGAGATTGCAGAGACTCTAGGCTACAGCTGCGTTGTGGCGAGCGAAGCCTATGTTGCGCTGAAGATGATCACCGAAGACCCACGCATCGGCATCGTGATTACCGATCTGAACATGCCAATGATAGATGGCCTGTCGTTTCTGGATGAACTCGACTCGCGCTTTTCTAAGGTGCGACCGATCCTGTCGATCGTCATTACTGGTTATGGCTCCTTCGAATCCGTGGTCGAAGCCATGCGGTTCAACGCACGCGACTTTCTGCAAAAGCCAGTAACCAAAGAAGGCCTTGCTGCTGTCCTGAGGCGGGCATCTCGCACCTGGAACCAGATGGCCTTCAATTTCAGATCTTCGCCTGCGACTGGAGATCTGCATGCGCCACCTCAAGCCTTGGCTGAATCAGGGACATCCCGTGAATTCAGTGACCAGGAACTGCTTGAAATGGTCAGGACCCTGGTCCGCAAGCGCGAACGGCGCGGTGAATTTCTCGATCGCGAGATGTTTTCCGACCCAACTTGGGACCTTCTTCTCGACCTCACTTCTGCCAAGTTGGAAGGCGTGCCAGTCCCGGTATCCAGCGCCTGTGCAGCAACGCATCTGCCGCTAAGCACGGCCCTGCGCTATGTGCGTGCACTGGTCGACGCGGGCCTCGTCAAGCGCTGGCGGGACCCGAGCGACAGAAGGCGAGACCTTCTCGAGCTGGAACAAAAGGCCATGGATTCAATGCGGCAGTATCTCTCGGTCGTAAGGCCCTGAGATTCCGCGTTTTCGTGCAACAATAATTAGGCTGTTCGCCCTGCGAGCTAGGCCTGTATCGCCAGTTCGCGCGGCAAAGTTAGCCTGATCGCCACCCCTTTGCCGCCAGCATCGACAATGTCGACGCTGCCGCCATGTAAGCCGGCAATTTGGCGCACAATCGAGAGCCCCAAACCAGTACCAGGCCGGTCGCCAACATTTGCAGCGCGGACATAATCTTCGAAGACGCCTTCGCGCTCTGGTCCGGGAATCCCGATACCATGGTCACGGATGATAATCTGGATATCCTCGCTTCTCGCGATTGCCCGTATTTCAATGCGGGGATCGCCGTCAGCGTATTTCACGGCATTGGTCAGCAGGTTGGATAATGCCTGTTCAATGAGATGGCGGTCAAAGCTGATCGGCGGAAGCGGCGGCAAATCAAGTGAGACTTCAAGCCCCCGATTAGCCTCTTGGAATGAACGCGCTACGAGCGTGATTACCGTGCCTATTTGCCCTTGTGTCGGAGAATAGCCCAGCGTGCCAAGACTTTTTCGGGTAGACTCAATCGTGTTCTCGAGAAGATGCAGCATGCGCCGGACAGTTGCGCGAATACGGCTCGCCCATGCCCGGGATTGATCGGTTGACCCTGACGGCGCGCTCCGCTCGAGCATCTGTGCCGTATTATCGATCACAGCCAACGGAGTCCGCAAATCGTGTGCGGCAATCGCCAGAAAGCGGCGCTGCATTTCGGTTGTCCGCCGCTCGATATCGAGGGCGGCCTCGAGTTCCGTCTTTGATTGGTAAAGCTGATTGATATCCGTCGCGAGAACAACAAGCGCGTCCTGCTTCTCATAGGTAATGCGCGCACCGGATACGGCCGCCCAGAAGCACCCGCCATCGCCAGAATTCATCTGCATCTGCAGCGTACCAGCGCCGCTCTCCAATACTGCACTGCGAAAAGCTTCGTAGGCAGTTGGAATAGCAAAAAAGCCATCCGCCCTCGCCTGCGACAGGAGAGACGGTCCAAGTAGCGCCTGTGCGGCAAAATTCGCCTTCAGAACCTTGTTGCCTTGTGTTGCGATAACCAGCGCGGGCCCAACACTCAGGCTCAGAACTGCGTTCAACGCAGCTTCGCTAGCGGCAAGCTGGCGCGAAATCTGTGCGAGTTGTGTCATATCCTGCTGGGTAACGAGCAAGGCCGTCTGCCCGTCTGCAGGATCTGTCAGAAGTGACAATTGCACCGCGTGCACAGGCAATCCCTCAATTGCCATTGTCGCGCTTCGGGCTGTCGTATTTCCGGTTGCTGTGGCATTATCGAGCAGTTGCCGACAATCTTGAGGATCGGCGAACATTGCCGCAAACATGTCGGCCTCGGGAGCTTTGGACCGCTCCAGTTCGGCAAAGCAGGCCTGTGCAGCTGGATTGCGCATCAAAACTTCGCCGGTTTCGGAGAACATTGAGACCATTAGACTAGTGTGCCGCAGTGCCTCGATGGATCTGAGTTCGGCGAGTGGCAATTCGGTCCGCGACAAGACCTGAATCTCAACCATCATCGCCTCGGCACAGCCACTAAGGCTGACCCCCCGGCATCGTGAGATGGTCGGAGTTGCAGCCCCCTTTGGATAAAACGTCCAGCTCTCGGTTACGATTTCGCCCTGCCGAAATCTCTCTTGGTAATCGGCCAGTCTCAGCCGAGTGGAGTCGCTGTAGGGCGTGAGTTCCCGGCTCGTCAGTTCATCGGCAGATTCAGCATTCCAGAATCGGAGCGCCGCATCATTGGACCATTCAACGTGCTCACTCTCAAAATTGTACATGTAAATCGGTGAGCCCAACAGCGCCATTGCCGCGAGCGCATCTGGAGTAAGCAAAGGGAAAGCGGTTTCAGACATGGTCCCAATCAAAGTTACGAAAGGCAATTCGCCCGGAAGGCTCCTGTTTCGCGCAACCTGATTAATTTCCAAGCTACTCGAGGGAGAAATGTCAACCAATGCCCCGCACGCGACAAACTCGCTCAGGCTTGGCCAGATTAGAATTTTTTGAGATTGCCGAAACACTCTATCCTGTCATTCACCTGTGAACGCGCGCTTTTCTCGCAGAGTGGACACCGTCGGCTGCCTTTGCCGGCCTTGGCGAAGGTAACCAAAATTTGCTGCAATAATGGCATCGAATTTCGGACATCGCTTCAAATTCTGTGCCCTCGACTGAATAAGCCTCTTCAATACCGCTGATGACCCGAAATGCGCAATCAGATGGCGGTCTTCACAACTCAGTTGCAGCGCCGCCGCCCCATGTTCCGATGACAACAGGGGAATGATCGCGTCAGATGCAAAAGGCGCTCTTAAGTGACTTAGGCTTGCTATTGGCTTGTGTTTCCATCGCTTTCACAGGCGAATGGCCGGAAATTGCAGAGCGGGGCAGGCCTTTCATTACCCCCTGCCCCTCAGCCAGGAGCATCTGTTGCAGGTCGAGGCCTCCAAGTGCCAGCGGCCAGTCCGCCACATATGCAAGTTGCTCAAGATCGGCCCCGATTGAACAGCGCCAATGCTCCGGATACAGCCGCCAAAAAAACCAAAATGGCACCAATTAAAAAAAATGTTAACAGTATAAAAATCATCCTTCTGCACCTTAAAGGCTCGCATTATGCAGAGAGATATATTCGTGCAAAAAATTGGTTCTAACACAATACGTCTATATCTAAAAACAACGGCTATTGCCTTGACTATTGCGTCTTCAATAAGTGTTTCACGCGCAACTACACTTGAAGAAGCTCTTAGTGCAGCCTACCATCATGACGCTCAGATAATAAGTGCGGCTGCTCAAACGGACTCTGCGGATGCAGCCGTTGCGATTTCGAAGGCCGATGCCCTTCCATCGATCGATAGCAGTGTTTCTTATGCCGAAACTCTTGCTGGCGGCGACCGCGGCGCTTCGGGGCTGCAGCTTCAGACATCGGTCAATCTGCCGATATACCAAGGCGGGTCGGTTCGAAACAATGTGAAAGCCGCAGAAGCGCGGAGCACAGCCAGCCGCGCACTGGCCGCTGATGTCGAAACCAACGTGTTCAGCACCGCAGTCGCTGCCTATCTGGACGTCATCAGGGATCGCAAGATTGTCCTCCTTAACCGCGAGAATGTGGAAACGCTGACCACCACATTTTGGGGTGTCAGCAAACGCCTTGCCGCCCACAACCTCACACGGACTGACCTTTCCCAGGCATTGGCGCGGCTCGCGATAGCTAAGGGACAGCTTGCCCGGGCTGAAGCGGCATTGGTGGCAAGCGAGTCTGAATACCGGCGCGTCACCGGCATGAAGGCGGGTGAGCTGGTTTCCCCACCAGCCCTGCGAGACATGCCTGCCGATGTCGAAGATGCAATCGTTTCAGCCTTGAATAACAATCCACGCTTGCAGGCAGCTCGAACAATCGCCGATGCCAGCAGCCTCGAACTTGAGGCAGCCCGCGGCGAACTACTCCCACGCGTCTATGCCACGCTGAACAGCAATTATGCCGGCACGCCGGTTATGAACGCCGCAGGCCTGCGCGAAAACTTCGCGGCCTCTGCCGGAATATCGCTCAGGCTCAGCCTGTTCCAAGGCGGACGCAAGACCGCCAGTGTCCGGCGCGCGTCATCGCGAAACATTCAATCCGAGCAAAGCGCGATTGATCTGGAAAGATCAGTGGAATCGGCAACCCGCGCCGCCTTTGCCAACTGGCAAGCTGCGATCGCTATGGTTCAGGCAAGCGATATGGCGGTGGACTCCAGCCGCCAGGCCCTTTCCGGCGTACGCATGGAAAACAGTTACGGCAGCCGCACGGTTCTCGATATGCTGAATGCCGAACAGGAACTGCGCGATGCCCAGTCGCAGCTCGCAAGGGCGGAACGGGATTCCTATCTGGCTGGCTTCCAGGTTCTGGCGACCATGGGCCAGGCTCAGGCGAAATTTCTTAACCTCTCCTCCGAGCCAGCCGTCCCGGAAGAGCCAGCCGCCGATCCGGCGGACCACAAAGAGCTGGCGCCGGTTAGCAGCGCCCAACCCAACCCGAGCAGCCCTAATCCAAAGGGAAGCGCAATTACCCCCGAACGGGAGCAAAAGCATTGAATATGAAATTTCCCAGCTTTACGCGGGATAAGAGCGGCGCCGAAGCCAGCCATTCGCCGCTACTCACCGCAATCAAGCGATCGAAGCGTGGCCTAATTTCCATCGCCTTCATTGGCGCGATCATTAACCTGTTCGTGCTCAATGGCTCGATCTACATGATGATGGTCTATGACCGCGCGATTCCGTCGGGCAGTTTGCCAACGCTGTTTGGCCTCTTTGCCATAACGGTGATGATCTATGTCTTTCAGGCGATCTTCGAAATGTTGCGCAGCAACATGCTGTCTGACGTTGCCGCCGATCTCGAGGAGAATCTCGGCAAGACGACGGCCCGGGCAGCGCACCGTCAGGCCTTGATCGACCCAGCGGCCGCTCGCGAGGAAAGTCCCCTGCAAGACATCGAGCAGATCCGCACCTTCCTTTCTGGCCCCGGTCCGATAGCGCTGCTCGACCTGCCCTGGCTGGTGTTTTTCCTGGGAGTTCTGGCGGCGATGCACGTCTGGCTGGGCGTGGCAGCGATGGCCGGAGCAGTTGCCATGACAGCGTTGACCGCAATGGCAGAGGTTATCAGCCGCCGCTCGATGATCGGTCTGGGTGAAATTTCCCGGAAGCGTCAGCGCCTGATTGCCCGCCAGCGCCAACACGTTGAAGTGTTCCAGTCGCTGGGTATGCGTGATCGCATTGCCGATCGCATCGTTCTGGTCGGCGAACAACTCGCCAAGCATCAGCGGCGATTTGCCGAGCGCACCTCCTTGCTATCGATTTCGAGCAAGACGATGCGTATGTTTATCCAGTCTGCCCTGCTGACAGTCGGCGCACTGCTGGTGCTGAGCGGCGAAGCGTCTGGCGGGGTAATCTTTGCCAGCTCGATCCTGTCGGGCCGTGCGCTGGCACCGGTTGATCAGGCAATTGCGCAGTGGCGGCCCTTCGCACGCGCCCGCGCCAGCTGGACACGCCTTGACGCGTTGCTTTCCCGGTTTGGCGAGCTCGGTGAGTATACCGCCCTGCCCAAGCCAAAAGGCAACATCGAGGTCAGCGATCTGTCCGCCGGCCCTCCGGGAAGCGACAAGTCGACGATCAGCGAAATCAACTTTGCCGCACCTGCTGGCTCAATCATTGGCTTGATTGGCCCCAGCGGAGCCGGAAAATCGACCTTGGCCCGGGCTTTGGTTGGGGCATGGCCGGCAAAATCAGGCACAATCCGCTTTGACGGAGCCAGCATCGATCAGTGGGATTCAGATGTTCTGGGCCAGTCGATTGGTTACCTTTCCCAATCGGTAGAGCTTTTCGAAGGCACCGTTGCCGAAAACATCGCCCGCTTTGATCGAGATGCCCAGGATGTCGACATCATTCAGGCTGCGCTTGCGGCAGGAGTGCACGAACTGATTCTGGAGCTTCCTAAGGGCTATGATACGCCGGTCGGTGACGATGGTGGTCAGCTGTCTGGCGGACAGCGCCAACGGATTGGCCTGGCCCGCGCACTTTATGGCAAGCCGAGCATTGTGGTACTTGATGAGCCCAACAGCAACCTCGACCCAAAGGGTGAGACTGCTCTTGCCAGCGCCCTTGTTCAGCTGCGCCAGCGGGGCGCGACCGCAATTGTCGTTACACACCGCAATTCAATGCTGAGTGTTGCAAGCCACCTCATCCATATGGCCGACGGAAAGATCGCTGACTTCGGCCCGCGCGACAAAGTTATCGCCGACGTCAAGGCTCGCTCAAACGCGCAGCCCAAGCAACCCCAGACTGCGAACGGATAATCCCATGGATATGACCTTTCCTCCCGAGATGGCGGATCCCTCTTCAGCTTCCGAACTCTTTCCGCCAAGGAAGCCCGAGACTGCTTCTGAGCGGCTTTCCCGTCGCTCGCAGCTGGCCTTGGCGTCAGTCGGAGCCCTTGTGCTGGTCGGCGCAGCGCTCTCGACTGTCGTACAGATTTCAGGCGCAGTGATCGCCCGCGGCGAGGTCGCTGCCGAGTCCCGATCCAAATCGATCACGCATCCCTTTGGCGGTGTCTTGCAACAGGTGTTGGTCCGCGATGGAATGCGGGTCAAAGCCGGTGACGTGCTGATGCGGCTTGATGCCAACGTCTCTCAGGCCGGCGCGACCTATAGCAGCGAAAACGTAATTTCGCTCAGGGCTATCAAAGCGCGCCTGGAAAGCGAGATTGCCGGCGCCCCAAGTGTGAAGTTCCCGGATGACCTTGCCCGCAGCACTTCGGCGGATGTCCTTGCCGTCGTCGGTCGCGAGAGCCAGTTGTTCCAGGTCAGGCGCGCGCAGCAAGCTGCACAGGTTGCCATGCTGCGGGACCAAGAACGCCAAGTTTCAGCCGAAATTAGCGGATATCGCCAGCAGATTCTGGCTAACAGCCGACAGCTCAGCCTGCTCGCTCCCGAGCTTAACGGTTTGCGTGGCCTGTACAAAGAAGAACTGGTCACAATTAACCGCTTGAACGAAATGGAGCGAGCCAATGCATCATTGATTGGTGAAGCCGGAACGTTGCAGGCAAGGGTTGCCCAGGCCGGTGCGCGGATCGGCGAAATCCGCCAGCAGATCAACGCCACGCAGCAGAGCGCGCGCGCCAGTGCGGGTAACGAACTCAATCAGGTCGTCAGCACCCTTTCCGAAGGCAAGATCAGGCAGGCTAATGCTGTCGATGGTTTTGAACGCACCGTGATCCGTGCGCCGCAGTCGGGCATTGTCGACGCGATTGCCTACACGACAACGGGCAGCGCTGTGCCAGCAGGTAAGGAGCTGTTGCGAATTGTTCCGGACCGCGATGCCATGGTGGTTGAAGCACGGGTTGCCACGAATGACATTGACCAAGTCCGCGTTGGCCAGCCTGCCAAAGTGCGCTTTTCCGGTTTCAACGCCCAGACAACTCCCTCGATTGAAGGCGTAGTCAATTTTGTTTCGCCTGACCGGATCAGCGATGAGCGAACCGGTATGAGCTATTACCGGATCAGCATCTCGGTCGACTCAAACAAGTTCAAACAACAGACAGGCAACGGCGTTACGCCGGGCATGCCGGCGGAAGTCTATATCACAACGGTTTCGCGCTCATTCATGGCCTATCTGTTCAAGCCCATGATTGATCAGATCTACCGCACCTTCCGGGACGATCAATAGAGACAGTTGACCCAATCCTTTTCAATGCATGGATTCCGTTCGCTTCTCCACGGACCGAATTCTGCATTGATTGTTCCCCGGGCTTGATTGCGACCCTTGCCCGGGGAACACCTTCAGGCTTGCTTCGCGCCAAATCCGGGGCGCCCGGAACATCTGCAAGGCCCGACCAGCCCGCAAGAATAGCCCATTCCCATGTTAAATTTCAAGGTGATCTATTCGATATATCTCTGAAATAAAACAGGGTTATATTCCATTTATACTATCAATATCCACCCACTATGATTGCTCGGATTCCCCCGATTTTTATGAGTTTCAAAAATCTTAAAAATACAGGCAAACACTTATAAGTGTTCTTGAAGCAGGCATTATACCGGAGCTGCACTATCAGGTCTCGCCAGTTGTTAATCTGAACAACCCGCAATGCGTTTTGGCGGACCCATGCAAATATTGATATTAGAAATTGTTGCTGGATCTGGAGGCTGGCTGTCACCCAAGTTAGCCCGCACAGGATTTGCAGTGCAAGTCAGCGCCGATATCGAAGGCGCGCTGGCTGGCAGCTTGCCGCAGTCAGCAAACGGTATAATTATTGAAACCGGCTCCGAAGCACCAACAAGTATTCCCGTCGTTTCTCGATTGCGATCTTTGGGGGTCGAACAACCGATCATGGTTGTCACTTCGCGAAGTAGCTGGCGGGAGGCTGTTGAAAGTCTCGACTCCGGTGCTGACGATTTCGTGGTCAAACCCGTTCGCAGTGAGGAAATCGCTGCACGTTTGCGCGTAGCCATGCGCCGAACCCATGGTCTGCCGACCAGCCAATTTGACGTTGGCCGTTTTGCGATTGATCTCAATTCGAAATCAATCTGGCTGGACGGTCAGCGCCTTGATTTGACGCGGCACGAATTTCAGCTTCTTCAATTGCTCCTGTTGAAACCTGACCAAGTGATCAGTGCCGAACAGATCCGGGGTGCGCTTGCATATCATGCGGAAGTCGTCAGCCCCAATGCGATTGAAGTGAGAATTGCGCGACTTCGCAAGAAGCTGGGCGCTGAGGTGATAAAGACAGTTCGCGGAATGGGATACCGGATCAACAGCGGCCTGCGCAGAGCTGAGGCGATCAGGGAATTGGCCCGGGCTGATTGAATTCAGCCCGGGCCGCAATCCCGTCAGGCATAGGCAACATGCAGATCGCGCATGACATTCTGGCGGAAGTGGTCTTCCAGTTCAAAAATGTCATGCATCAGGCCTGCACTGATTTGGTCAGGCAGCGATGCATAGTCTGCCGATGTTGGCGATAGCGCTGGGGCATCGCTGACCGGGCCAGATTGATCGACAGAAATGGCAGTTTCAAATCGCTGCGCAGGCAGCAAGCTGAAGTTGTCGTTGCCATCGATCAGAGCCAAAAAGCTGGAGAAATCGCCGATGGACTGGGTGGGAGCTAGAGCGACCACGCCGCTGTCGATCACACTGCCAGTTCCGCCATTGACCACGTCCTGCGGGCGAAGATCACCGATCACGGTACCTGCACCGTCAGCGCCGTTGAACACGATACGGTGAGCCGAGGTAAGGTCGGAAATGTTGACCGTATCGCTCGCTGCGCCGTTCACCGTGATGGTGCTGTAGTTCAGGCTGGTGGAGGTGAAGTTACCGACGATGGTGATCGTATCACCGCCGCTGGTGCCACCGTCAGGCGCCGCTGCATTGTTACCGTTATTGGCAGTGGTGTTCAGAGAGTTGATGCTGATTTCCTCGATATTATCGAGCTCAGCCACAACAGTCGTCACGCCAGCGACAGTCCGGGTAATAACGATTTCGGTAGAAGCCAGGAAGGTTGTGCCAAGCGATGCGGCAAGCCCTGCATTCTGTCCTGCGGTGATAGCATAGATCGTGAAGGCTTCTGCACCCGCAACGCCATTCAGGATGTAGCTATCGCCTACGCCTGCAGCACCGCCCGGAGTGTTGGTTCCACCATCAACGATGTCACGACCGTCCGTGCTGGTCTGGGTGATGATATCGTCACCCGCGCCGCCAAAGATCACGTCATTGCCAGCACCACCGTTGAAGGTTTCATTTGCTGCACCGCCAACCAGGATCTGGCTGCCAGCACCGCCGACAAACGTGTTGTTGGCGATACGGGTAACGTCAATCGTGGCGCTCTTGTTGGTGAGGAAACCATCGGTGACAGTGTACTGGAAGCTGCCGTTCGGATTTCCGTTATCGGTGATGTTAGTCACCGAACCAACGTGAGCAATTCTCAAATCGGTGCTGTTGCTAACTGCCGAAATCCTCAGGGCGTTGCCCTCTGGATCGGTGTCATTCATCAGGAACGCCCAATCCGGAAGGGAGACCAGCGACGCGGTGTTCAGGATGACCGACTCCACATTGGCAGTTGGAGCATCGTTGGTCGGGATCACCGTGACCGAAGTGTGCGCGATGTTGCTATCGACAATGCCGTTATTCACCGAAACGTCGATGTTGCGGGCCGTCGTGTCCGGATTATCCGAGGTGCTGTAGAACTGCACCAAGGCAATCGCTTTCTGATAATCGGCCAACGATGCAGTGCCCGTCAGGTTAAGGGTAACATGCCCTGCAACTGACGTGTCGGTTGCCGCAGTGATCCCGGTCGGCAAGGTGCCAGAAAGACGAAGTGCGTCACCAGCCTTGGCATTCGTGAGATCAATCTTGGCCGAAGCCATGTTTGTAATGATGTTCGAGGTGATACCCGGGTTATTGGCAATCGCCACGGCTCCCGCGGTACCGTTCGGCGAAGTGCCTGGCTCGGTATAGGTAACAGCATTATTAAAGCTGCCATCGTTAAGCACCGTCTCATAGGCAACTGTCACGTTGTCGATGCGGACAGTGTCGCCTGTGCCGGTGCTCGTCCCGCTAAGGATGAACCGGATAGCGGCGTCCGATGTGAACGGCCCCGTCAAGTTGATGTTAGCGACACCGGTGTTGGAGGCGTTGTTGATCACATCAACCGTAACGAAGTTGGCTGCAGTGCCGTCTCGCGAGAACTGGACCGTAACCGTTTCACCGGGCTTGCCATTGGCCGCAGCGTCAAACCCACTTTCAACATAGTTGAAGCTGAGCGTGGCAGTGCCGTTGGTGGCAGCAGACAAGTCAACGGCGCGGGTAATGGTTGGGCCGGTAGCCAGGGTAGCACCGACAGGAGCATCGCGGAATTCAAGCACGCCGCCGTTGGTTGTGACCATACGGATTTGGCCAGTCGTTGCCGTGTTGGTGCCGTCGTTAGCCTCCACCCAGTTCGTATTCCAAGGCAGGGTGCCGGTGGCATCTGTGCCATTCAGCGTCTGCGTATTGAAAGTTTCGATATAGGTGTTGTTCACGAGGGTCTGGGACAGATCGATAACCGGTGCCGATCCATACAGGCTCGCCAGGGTACGTGTTCCATCGGCGAACCTGAAGTTATCCACGCCGATCAAGAGATCCGAGCCGTCTGTTGTCGTGCGATCGGCCGAACCGTGGTCAGTGATACGGACAGCATAGATCGACGCCAGATTGGTGGTGCGCTGACCATTCACGTCCAGAGCAACCAGCGTGTAATCGGCAAGTTTGCCGTTGAACACGACGGTATCGTTGCCCTTGGCACCGCCATCACCCAGCATCATGTCCTTGAACTGCTCGGAGCGCAGCATTTCGGTGAAGTGCGAGGCATAGTTTGCACCGGCAAGCGTTGCATTCACCTTGGTGAGGAAGCCGCTGTTATCGAGCTGCTCCGACCACAAGACGCGATGCGAAGCACCCTGATAGCGGGCATCCAGCAATTGGTCAGCAGCCGTAAGACCTAGGTTGTCGTTATTGTTCGTGTAGTTGCCAGAGGCATACTTGCCGATCAGGGCATCGAGCCGCATCGAACCGCCAATGAACACGTCATTCCCGCTGCCGGTCGAACTATTGACCAGCACGTCGTCGCCCGAACCGCCGATCACCCAGTTGTTATCCAGAACTGTAGTACCGGCAGCGTCGACATGGGTGCTGCCCGAGGTGAGCGTATCTCCGCTGACCGAACCGATCACACCTTCAATCTGGGATGACGGCGTCTGCATGGGCGAACCATTGACCGCGAGAGCAGGGTTGAGCTGCGTGCTCAGATCGAAAGTGACACCATTCGTGCGCGGCAGATTGTCGCTGTAGTCGATGATATCAAAACCGATGGTGCCATCAGGATTGAGATCTGACACACCGTCACCGCCCAGAACTTCATCGCTGCCGATGGTCATTGCGCCGGTGGGATCACCGGGGCGCAGGATGTCATCGCCATTGCCGCCGAAGATCTGGTCCTGATCGGCACCGCCAACCAGCACGTCATCGCCATTGTCACCATAGAGGATGTCGCCGCCGGAGTTGCCTTCGATCAGATCATTGCCGTCACCGCCGTGGGTAAAGGGATCGGTGTCTTGACCGCCGAGGATATGGTCATCGCCTGTGCCGCCATTGAGCTTGTCGATGCCGGTGCCGCCATCGATATAGTCATTGCCCGAACCGCCCTCGATCTGGTCGGCCCCGTTAATGTCGGTTCCCGAACTTTCGCCGAAGAGACGGTCATCGCCAGCTCCGCCGTCGATGAGATCTGGATTATCGCCGCCATAGATCGTGTCGCTGCCCGCGCCGCCATAAAGCCGGTCAATGCCATAACCGCCGTAGATGATGTCATTGCCGCCATCACCGTAAACAGTGTCATCACCGCCCTGGGCGTAGATCATGTCATTGCCCTTGGTGCCGACGATCACTTCATTGGATTCAGCGCCCGAATTGGGGGTTCCGTCAAGGTTGACGCCACTATTGGCAGCGTAGAGGCTGTTCGGGTTGCTATCAGCCAAGCGCGTGTCGCGGATATAGCTGGTGCCACCGATTGTGACGACCGTGCCGTCCATCACGTTGGAAACACCACCGTTCGAATAGACGCCCATTGTTCCAGCAGCGACAGCCGCAATATCTCCGTACTTGTGCTCGTTGCCGACAGTGTCACCCGAGTTGATTGCCAGCATCGTGCCGGTTGAATCGAGGGTGTGCGTGTCGGTCAGGCTGGTTGCCTGCCCATAGGTGTGGGTCAGCGTGCTTTGCGTCCCGCCAGCTGCCTGGGTAAGCGCCGTCTTGTCGCGCGTTGCACTCAGATCAACATACTGGTCGGCATAGCCAAAGATGTTGCCGTTAAGGTGGGTTAGGCCAGTGTTACGCTCGACAATGTCCTTAAGCTGGCCACCGCCAATTTCGCTGGCGAACTGCTGTCCGGCAAGGCGATAGAGATAGTAGAACCGGTCTCCGTCCATCAGAGATTCGATTTGGGTCACGAAAACCTTGTCGAACGTTTCGCCCAGAATACCGCCCGGCTGATGCACTTCAGCAAGGCCACCAAGCCAGGTATCGATCTGGTTGAATGCCCCGGTGCCTGCTGCCAGATTGGCTCCGGCGTGAACTGCATCGCCTTCAAGGAAAGCAAAAGCTTGCGCCTGTGTCGCCCCAGTTAGGGTGCCAGTGGAAATCTTCCCATTGACCAGATCCATGATTTCCTGCGCCTTGGCCATGTTGCCATCAAACGCGTAAGCCGCAATGAAGTTCACCAGCGAGCTGGGATGCTCCATGTTTTGGCCGAAGTCGTTCCAGCTGGTGTACTTGGCAAGGCCGATGGCTCCACGGAAATCGTTCAGAGTCGGGATACCAATGTCGCGGCCCCGAGCGATGTTGATCGCCGCAAGGTCAAGCGGTTGACCAAGCAACCCCTGATTAAGGGCTGGGGTAACGAATTCGTCGATCTCATTCATTTGTTGGTGCGTCATGCCCAGCAGGATGGATGCCGGGCCAACAGCGGCATACTGATCCGGGTTCAGGAAGGCATCGCGCAGGGCATAGCCCATGATCTTGCCGGTAAGCCCGTGAGTGGGGTCGATCGTGTCGATCGTCTCGCGCAGCTGGGAGTGGCCAAAGCGGAACACTGCCTGAGCATATTCGAGCGATACTGACGGATCCTTGTCCGGCGAATACCCGACGAATTCCTGGATGTTTGGCGAAACGTTGCGCGCATACTGGTCAACCGCGGCGTGCTGATATTCCATTTCCACGATCAGCTTGGTCGCGTTGAACATCTTGTCCAGATCCCAGGCGATTGCGCCCGAGGCTGTCAGATAGTCACCGGTGACCGCATCGGTGCGCCCGCCATTTGCCGACATATCAACCTGGAAGCTGTGCAGGTTGTCAAAGCTTCCGGTCGAGATTGCTTCGCGATGCAGGGCATCCATGAAGTTGCCGACCTGGAAGTTGTGCTCCTCATGGAAGATATGGTGGATCGAGGTCAGGCCGAAGTTCTCGTTCACACGACCATCGCCAGCGATGTAGTGATCGCCAACCGAAGCCATCAGGATCGTGCTAACCGCATCGTGCACGGGGCCGCTGATGTTTGCACTCGGAACGATCGCATTGGTCTGCATGATCGAGAAGTTCGAAAAATTGACCCACGGATAAAGCGCATTTGCTCCCACAAGCGCCGGCGAACCCGGTGGCAATGGCATGCCAGTAATGGCGAGTTGACCGTTGCCGTTAAAGCCAATGCTCACGCCCGAACCGAACAGCGCCTTAAGATCATTGTTCAAGGTCGTAATCGCGGCATCGACCGCCGCATCTTGCGTGGCATTGCCCTGATGCAGGTGGGTTGTGTCAAAGTGCGGATTCATGTCCAACAGCAGCGGTGAATCGCTGTTGCCGCTGGTCAGCTTGCCGGTGGTGGCGTCGCGGTTGCGCAGGTTCAGCACATCTTCCCAGCTCAGCGGAGCACGGCCCGTATCGATAACAGCCTGCGCCAATTCATTCAGGGTTGGCAGCGTAGCGTTGGTGACCGTACCGTCTGCCTTGGTCCAAGTGGTGGCAAGCGTGTGGCCGTCAAGCATTTCCATGCCGGCGTGGTACTTGCCGGTGACGGGATCCATAACCCAATTGCGCAACAGCGTGGTCAGTTGCTCATGACTGCCATAGGTCTGGCTCTGATCGATGAACGGCGAGGTGTGGTCGGCATACTGCGGCGAACCGTTTGCAACAGTCTGAACACTGGCCCGGTTCATGGTGATTTCATAGACCGGACGCCCATCAGGGCCAGCCATGCCATAGAGGGGATCACTTTGTGACAAAGCGATTTTGATGGTCGCGCCCTGCGCACCCTTGTCGATGAAATCGAGCCCGTGATCAAAGAACTGACCGAACAATACGAAGAAGCCATTTGAGGGCGAAACGCCGGGATTTATGCCGCCTACGAAATGGTCGCCGATACCGGCTGAGCCTGCAAGGCGGGCCTGCGTATCAACCTGGCCTTCGCCGCCAAGTGCAGTCGTCTGCAGCGCGCCCCAATCCAGAACAGTGGCAACGCCATCGGCACCATAATAGATTTCATTCGCGGTGTGATTGACGTGTGCAGGATCGCTCTGATGGTTTTTCCATGTGTCATAGACGACGCCTGCCGTCGTGGTGGTCAGGCTGATCATACGCGGGGTGTAGTCGACCACGTTCTTCATCGTGATCGCGGTGCCATCGATGGCCTTTTGCGATCCGCCCACCGTAATCGTGTAGTCGGTGTTCAGAGTCGCGATCGTGCCATTTGCACCGGTGCCGCCTTGGTTGAAGCCGTTTGCACCGCCATAGGCTGCACCGTAGGCTTGATGGGCTGCATAGGCGCCGGTGGCATTGCCTCGCAGCGTAGGAGCATAGTCGGTGTAGTTCGCCGCAGCCATGCGCGGGAATATCTGGTCAACCGAACCCCAGGCCGCGTGAGTGAGCGAGAGGTTATTGTTCATTCCGGTGACGTCGCGCAGACCCGAAAGGTCGGTGACGGTCTGATACGAACTGCCATTGGCCGCCAAAGCTGCGAGCGACGCCGCGTCACCCGCAAGAGTGCCGCCTACGATCACATTGCCCTTCACATCATAAACCGTGCCAGTGCCGTTCCAATTGATGATCGCATTACCTGCAGAGTCAAACAAAGGCTTGAACTTCACCTGGGCGAGAATGAAATCAATGTCGGTCGAATTAAGAACGAACGGCTTCAGGGATGCGTTAAACATAGAAAATCCTTTCGAAGAATCAGATATCTTCAAATCAAAGAATGCAGCGATGTGTTTTGTTTAGATAATTTTTACGACTGGACTTATTTTTAGGCCTCGTTGGATGCCCTATAAATCGCAAAAATCGGCCAAATCGTCAACAAATCGGGATTTTGCGTTAACCAAATTTGAGCTTACTGACAGCTTACATAGCGCGATGCGGTTTTAGCTAAGTTTCTGTTTCACCGCATTTCCCGCGGGTAAATTAGCGGCTTGGTTAATGCCCCAAATTGGAACTGCTTTGCATTTCGCGAAATCGAAGAAGCGCTAGCCGCTCACAAAATGATACCCAGCGCGAGGCCTGTGCGGCCTACGTCCTCTCGCAGCGTCATGAAGGCTGGACCCTGCATCCTGATCTCTATGATGATGGCGGGTTCACCGGAGGCAATATGGATCGTCCCGGTCTCAAACAGCTTCTAGCCGATGTAAAATCGGGCAAGGTCGATGTTGTCGTAGTCTACAAGGTTGACCGCTTGATCCGCAGCCTCACCGACTTTGCCCGGATCGTCGAAATACTCGACACTGCTGGCGCATCGTTCGTCAGCGTCACGCAGGCATTCAACACTACCAACTCGATGGGACGGCTTACTCTCAATGTCCTTCTGTCATTCGCCCAATTCGAGCGCGAGGTCATCGCCGAGCGGATCCGCGACAAAGTGGCGGCCTCGAAGGCGCGTGGCAGGTGGATAGGGGGATCGCTGCCATTGGGCTACGATGCAATCGACGAGAAGTTGGTCCCAGTTGCCGAGGAGGCTGCGACAGTCCGGCACATCATGCAAAGCTATCCTGAAGGCGGGACCATTCAGGACTTGCGCGAGACGCTTGCACGCGAGGGTACGTCACCAAGACCCGCGACAAGGCTGCTGCCATCAACTTCATGAAGGAGGAGCTTAAGCGGCATGGCTCACCCGAGGCAATCACCACCGACGGCCTGCGCTCTTACCGTGCGGCGATGAATGAGCTCGGCAACTCCGAGAAGCAGGAGATCGGCCGCTGGGCCAACAACCGGGTGGAAAATAGCCACCTACCCTTCCGCTGACGAGAACGGGCGATGCTCAGGTTTCGACAAATGAAGTCGTTGCAGAAGCTCGCCTCGGTCCATGCCAATGTCCACAACCGCTTCAACCAGGAACGCCACCTCGTCGATCGCCAGACATACAAACTCCGCCGCTCGGCCGCACTGGCTGAGTGGCAGCATTTCATGACCTAAGTTATCGAATCCAAAGCCCAATCCGCGCCAATCGGAGACGAGTTGCGATTAGACTGACAGCACAGCCATTTTCTCAGCACATCCCGCCTTAGCGGCGGTGGATCCGCTCCAGACGACTGGCGGTAACTTGCTCGGTTTGGCGAAAAACACCTGCGCAGCGCTCAGCCAGCATCCGGCCGGATTGCCACGCACATTCAACGCGCGGGCCGAGCAGCCAATCTCCGCAAACGCCAAGCGCAATGCCGTCATTCCACAGGGCGCCGTCTCCGGTTCCCGCCGAAAGTGCGTAACGCCAGCGATGTGATGCTGCAGCAATCGGTTTAAGTAGTGGGCGCCCCACAGCACTTGCCAGGGCACCGCAGAGCCATTCCGAAATGTGTTCCTCCGGAGCCTCGATCCGGGCTGCAGTCCATACCGGATTGGCCTGAACGATCCATGCCTCGGGGCCCGAGCGTCCGGGTTTGGCACTGTTGCGCGCTGCCCATAAGATGTCGCCCCGGTTCCGCATGACAGGCTCAATGTCGTCAATAGAGCGATCGAAAACGAACATGCTGGTCCAGCACGGCTGCGATCGCGCCGTCAGCGCGGTTCGGGCCATGGCAAAGTCGTGGAGCGAGAGGATCGCCGCGGCTTGCTCCGCCGGGATGGCGAGGATTACGGCATCAAATGGACCAATTTCGCCCGCGCTCCGCAACAGCCACCACGAACCTCCTCTGCGATGCATACCGGAAATGAGATAACCCCATTCTACCGCGTGGGCTTCAGCCATTTTTCTGATGACCGCATTCATGCCGGGCAACCCGACCCACGCATCACTGCCTGCGGCTGGCCAGGGAGCCACGATGCCCGTTTTGCTCCACCCCTTCACCAATTCGAGGAAGCGGGGATCACGCGCGGTAAAGTACTGCGCGCCATGATCGAACGCGGCCTCTCCCAGCGGGGTAGCCATGCGCCGGGTCGACATACGGCCACCAGGGCCGCGCCCTTTGTCAAACAGCGAAATTTTGTGCCCAGCTTCCAGCAAGGCATCTGCGCAAGCAAGCCCGGCCATGCCGGCGCCGATAATGGCAATGTTCATGCTGCTTCAGCACTTCTGCATCAGCGAGAGCACTTCCTTGCGGCTGTCAGGATTATCCAGGAAACAACCGAGCATTCGGCTGGTCACCATGCCAACGCCATGGGTCTTGACCCCGCGACCGGTCATGCAACCGTGCTGCGCTTCGATGACAACGGCGACACCTTGGGGCCTAAGGTTGTCCCAGATCGCCTGCGCCACCTGCGCGGTGAGGCGCTCCTGCACCTGCAGACGTTCAGCATAGCCATGCAGCACGCGGGCGAGCTTGGATATGCCAACAACCCTGTCAGTGGGCAGGTAGGCGATTGAGGCCGTTCCTGTGATCGGTGCCATGTGATGTTCGCAGTGAGACTGGAACGGGATGTCGCGAAGGATGACGATCTCGTCATAACCGCCAACTTCCTCGAAGGTCCGCGACAGATGCAGGCCCGGATCCGCGTCGTAACCCTGGCAGTACTCGCGCCAAGCGCGCGCGACACGCTTGGGCGTGTCAGCAAGACCTTCGCGGTCCGGATCGTCACCCGCCCACCGGATGAGGTTGCGGATCGCGTCCTGTATGTCGTCAGGCACGAAGACTTTGCCTTCGTCCGCATCAAATTCAAGATTGTTGGCAACATAATTCATCGCAGAAACCTTCTCTCTATTCGCCGAAGCGCATTAGCCCTTGCTCGCCAGCACCCCGATCAGTGCGACAAGCAGGATAGCGATGCCCTGAAGCATCACTCGCTGGGTCATCATCCTGTTTTGCTTGACTCCATATGCCTCCAGCGCCCCGTTGCCCTTTTGCCGGATTTGCTCCCCGTCATCGAAGAAAGCCTTAAGGCCGCGCACCAGCGCGTAACCTGCCCCCAGAGCGAAACCGCCGATCAGCAAAGCTATAAAAATGGTCATGGCACTCGCCTCGAAGCCCGGCAGACGCAGCACCAGAACTTGGCGAAGCTTGCAGGTATCGACGCTGATTTCGCAGAAGGACGCGTCTAGCCAATATGACCAAAAGGGCACTTCCCGCGATTGCCCCCTTAAGCTACGAACTGCGCTATCATGACGTTGACCGCCTTAATCGGGACAAGCCCCATTGCCGCTGTCATCAGCAATCCGCGATTGCCGGACAATCCGATTGTTGAGTGCAACGATGCTTTTGTCTCTTTGACCGGCTTCACTCGTGAGGAAATCATTGGGCACAACTGCCGGTTTCTTTCGGGCGAGGGAACAGAGCCGTGGCTGACCGAAATGTTGCGAAGCGGCATTCGACGCCGTCAGCCGGTCATGGTGGAAATCCTCAATTACAAGAAGAATGGCACCCCGTTTCGCAATGCAGTGATGGTTGCGCCGATCTTCGATGAGGATGGGGAACTCGAGTACTTTCTCGGCTCGCAGGTAGAGATCGCTGAAGACATCGCACGGGCCAATGAGGTCCGGCGTGAATCCGCCCATGACCGGGTCGCCGCGCTGAGCCGCCGTCAGCGTGAGGTGCTGTCGCACATAGCTGCGGGCAAACTCAACAAGCAGATTGCCTATGAACTTGGCCTCAGCGAACGCACCGTCAAGATGCATCGCGCAGCCGTTTTGACTGCTCTAGGCGTGCGGACAATTGCAGATGCAATACGGCTGGCGATCGAGGCCGGTTACTAGAGTCAGGACCCTTGGCCGGATAACATGCCCCAATGGACAGGTTCCAACCCTGACCGTTCTTCGCCATTCCCAATTGCAGCACAGCTAGCCTCCCAATCCTCAACCGGACTAGCGTAGTTGCTGACGTTGAAATGCGGGCCTGGTCTCTCCTGCCACCCTCCAGCCAGGCCCGCATTTCTTAAGGAGAGACAATTGCGAAGACAGCTGGTTTGGTTCCGACAGGACCTCCGCACTCGCGACCACCGCGCCCTCACTGCCGCTATGCGTGATGGGCAGGCGTTCGGCGTCTATATCCTCGACGACGAAAGTCCTTCAGGGCACCGTATCGGCGGCGCTCAACGTTGGTGGCTGCACCATAGCCTCACTGCACTGCGCCGCGACCTTGCTGACTTGGGTGTGCCGCTGATCCTGCGCCGCGGTAGCTCTGCCGAGGAATTGGAGCGGCTGGCATCAGAAATCGGTGCTACCAGCGTGCACGCCCACCTCCATTATGAGCCCTGGTGGCAATCTGCCGAGACCGAAGCCGTAAAGCGCCTGAATATGGTCCTGCACGGCGGCAATTTGCTGGCTAAACCCAGCTCGATCCTGAACGGTTCTGGCGAGAGATACCGGGTGTTCACTCCGTGGTTCAGGAAGCTGTGCGAGCACATGCCGCCACCGCTCCCCCTGCCCCGTCCGGAGCCGATTGCTTCCCCTGAGCAGGCCGTTGCCTCAGACGATCTGGATAGCTGGGGCCTTTTGCCACACAGTCCGGACTGGTCCGGCGGCTTCGATGTCTGGACCCCCGGCGAGCGCGGTGCTCGTGCTGCTTTGCGCGCCTTTCTGCCAATCCTTGCAGACTATGAGGAAGTCCGCAATTTTCCCTCGCAGACTGGCACCTCCCGCCTCTCGCCACACATCCATTTTGGCGAGATCTCCCCAGCCACGTTGTGGCATCACGCCGAGGCGACCGCCGGGGCCAAGGCGCGATCCTTTCTCAGCGAGATTGCCTGGCGCGAACATGGCTTGAACCTCGTCGACCAGTTCCCGCGCTATGCGCTTACCAATGGCCGCGCGCTGTTTGATCGCTTCCCTTGGCGCACCGGCCCTGATGCCGAGGCCGATTTTCGCGCTTGGGCTCGCGGCCAAACCGGCTTTCCGGTTGTTGATGCCGGGATGCGCGAGCTGTGGCAAACCGGCTGGATGCATAACCGTGTCCGGATGATCACTGCCTCGTTTCTGGTGAAGCATCTCCTGATCGACTGGCGGCGCGGCGAGCGATGGTTCTGGGACTGCCTGCTCGATGCCGATCTCGGCGCCAATGCGATGAACTGGCAATATGTTGCCGGATCGGGGGTCGATGCCCCGGTCTTTTCACGGATGATGGCCCCGCTGGTGCAGAGCCCCAAGTTCGACATGGCAGACTATATCCGCCGCTTCGTCCCCGAAATCGCCCACCTTCGCGATGACGAGATCCACGCGCCGCATGGAAAAGGCGTGACTCCGCCCAGCTATCCGCTGCCAATCATCAGCCACGAAATGGCCCGCGCCCGCGCCATGGCGGCCTGGGCGGAATGTCGCGGCGAATGACTGATCTGCGCGCCGCCATATTCGGGGCCAGCGGCGGCATCGGTGCGGCGCTTGTCGCACAATTAGAAAGCTCTGGCCGCTATGACTACATCCATGCTGGGGCTCGCAGTTTACCTCGCACATGGAGCCCCCGGACTGTCCCATTCTGCTTTGACCTTGAAGATGAAGCTTCGATCACCGGTGCCTCGCAGGAGATTGGAGAAGCCGGACCACTCGATTTGGTTATCGTCGCAACCGGCATACTTCACCGTGAGGACTGGATTGCTCCTGAGAAGAGCTGGCGGGCCATTGACGCAGAGGCGATGGCCAAATTGTTTGCGATCAACACTATCGGGCCTGCCATTATCGCCAAACACATTCTACCTTTGATGCGGAGGAATAGCCGCTGCGTATTTGCTACTCTTTCAGCGCGGGTGGGCTCAATTGCAGATAATCAGCTCGGTGGGTGGCACAGTTATCGCGCTTCCAAGGCGGCCCTTAACATGCTGATCCGAAATTTCGCTATCGAACTATCGGCGCGCAACCCCCTCGGGATTGTTGCGGCAATTCATCCAGGCACAGCGCAAACTCCGCTTTCGAATAGTTTCATCAGAAATATCCCGGAAGGAAAAATTTTCCAACCGGAGCAAAGCGCTGCCCATATCTTGTCTGTAATCGACAAATTGTCGGCACGTGATTCAGGTGGCCTGTTCGCCTGGAATGGAGAGCGGATACCCTATTAAGCCGCAATATGTTGTAGGTACCATCAGATATCAAGAATACCCGAAAACGCACTTATTCTTGCCATGATTGACGAATGCAGCCCCTAATTATGTTTATAGCGCGCGGCAAATATTTGGAATACATTTTGCGATTAGACTGACAGCACCGCCACAATGCCATTCGCAAGCTTCCCATAAGATCCCATTTTAATTGATTGTTGGTCATTTTTCAGCCGCAACTGTTTCCTATTAGTTTCAAACCTTCCGTATACAGCCACCTCTTGCCGGGGGCATTTTCGGGGGCACTGCTTTTCAGATTTGGGGGCACCGATGCTGACCGAACTGACCATCAAGAATGCCAAAGCGAAGGACAAGGATTACAAGCTCTCCGATTCTTAGCGTCTAGGCTATGCGCGCTCAGCCGTAGACCGCCAGGCCATCGAGTGCTTCGATCCTGTCACCAGCAACCAGCAGCGGATTGACCTCGAGCGAGGCGAGTTGGTCCCCCAGTGCCAGCGCGGCATTGCCGATAGCAACGATCACTTCGGCAAGCTTGTCCAGGTCCACCGGCGCGGCCCCGCGGTAACCCTTGAGCAGGGGCGCGGCGCGCAATTCGCCCAGCATTGAGAGAACATCCGACCGGGACACCGGCAACGGACGCAGCGCGGTGTCTTTCAGCAGTTCGATCCACACCCCGCCCATGCCAACCGCGATGACATGGCCCCAATCGGGATCGCGCGCCACGCCGACGAACATCTCCAGCCCGCCACTCCGCATCGGCGCGACCAGCACGCCATCGATCCGGGCGCGCGGGGCCTGATGCCTGGCGCTGGCCATGATGGAGCGCCAGGCTTCAGCAACAGCCTCTTCACCTTCAAGATTGAGCTTCACCCCACCGATCTCGCTCTTGTGCGCAATGTCGGGCGAGGCGATCTTCAGCACCGCCGGGCAGCCCAGCCCCGCCGCCGCCGCCACAGCCTCTGCCCCATCGACAGCAAGCCTTGTCGGCACCACAGGCACACCGCGTGTGGCCAGATAGGCCAGCACGGCGCGTTCGTCTTCTGGATTTCGGGCGAGTGCAACAAGTGGCGGCCGTTCCAGCAAGAGTGGCGGCCCCCTGTGCACGGCCTCCGACCAGCGCGTAAGGTGACCCAGCGCCTTGACCGCCATTTCCAGCCCGCAGAACACATGGGCGCATCCCGTTTCTGCGGCGAAGCCTTGGGTGAACGGACTGATCGGCTGAAACACTTGCCCGACGATCACCGCTTCCTTGCCGGCTAGACGGTAGCCTTCGGCGATCTTCTCATAACTGGCACGCTGGGCCAGCGTCTCGTCAGGAGCGGTCGGAACCCCCATCAGGGTTACGGCAAAGCCGATCGCCGGATCGCCAAGGACCAGCGGGATGGCCCTCGCCCAGATATCCGGCTGAGACAGCGCACCTCCGGTGATATCGAACGGATTGCTGACCGTGGCAAAGCCGGGCAGCACCTCTTGCAGGGCAGACACTGTCTCCGGCGAGAACTGCGGCATCGGCACGCCGTTCTCTTCGGCAAGATCAGCATACATCGCCGCTGCGCCGCCGGAAACCGAGATGAAGGCAATGCCTTTGCCGGGATCGAGCGGACCGCTTGCCGCGATCAGGCCCGCAGTCATAACCATTTCTTCGACGCTGTTCACGCGAAGCACGCCGTACTGGCGGCACACGGCATTGAACACGCGATCATTGCCGACAACCGAACCGGTATGTGCCCGTGCCACGGCGGCCGACATTTCACTGCGGCCAACCTTGAAGATGATGATCGGCTTGCGCGCCAGCAGCGCCCGCGCCGCCAGCGCCGTGAAACGTCCTGCCGAAATCGAGGACTCAGCGTAGACGAGGATGATCTTGGTCACCGGGTCGTCGATCATGTATTCGATGGCATCGGCCATATCGATCATGGCAGCATTGCCCGGCGCGCACAGGAAGCTCATGCCGACATTCTGCTGATGGCACAGGCGCGCAATGTCTGTCGTGATCGAGCCCGACTGCGCGACAATACCAACTTCGCCGACGCACAGCGGCAGACGCGCGGGGATAGAGGTTGCGAGCAGGTGCTCTGCCAAATTGGCAAAGCCCATTGAGTTTGGCCCCAGGATGCGCATGCCCATCGCTTCGCACTTTTCCAAGAGTTCGCGCTGGAGAGCGGCACCTTCTTCACCGGCTTCCCCAAATCCGGAACTCAGCACCACGGCGTTACGGATGCCAGCCGCCGCCGCATCGGCAAGGGCTTCAGCCACCAGCGAAGCACGGACCATGACATAGGCCATGTCGACGGGCTCGGGTATGTCTTTGCAGCTTGAATAGACCGGCAGGCCATGTGCGGGAGTCGCGGCCGGGTTCACACCAAAGAGCTTGCCGCAATATTCGTAAGTCGCGAAGCGCCGGAACACCATGGCGCTCCACGCCGAACGCTCCGAAGCGCCAATCATGACCACGCTGCGCGGACGGAAGAAGGACTGTAGCCATTCGGCCCGGCTGTCTGCAATCCTTTCGCCGTCAGAGGTCATACCGCCCATCCTTTCACCACCTATCCCTGCGCTCAGTCGAGCTTGAATACGCGTCGGGCATTATCGCCAAGGAAGCCTGCCCAGACATTGTCGTTGAACGGCACATCTTCCATCTCGGTGAAAATGCGTTCCAGCGTCAGCCCTGCCGGGAAATATCCTGCGTACATGATTTTGTCGGCACCGCGCGAGTTGGCATAGTCGATGATCGCCTTCGGGTAGTATTTCGGCGCAAAGGCGCTCGTCGAATAATAGAGGTTGGGGTATTTCAGCATCAGCTTGACTGCCAGTTCCTCCCACGGCTCACCGCAGTGGCGCATGACGAACTTCAGTTCGGGAAAGAACCAGCACACCTCGTCCAGCCATTCCACCTTTTGCGTGCGCAGCAACATGCGCGGCCCCGGCACGCCGACATTGGCGACGAAAGGAATGTCGAGGTCGATGCAGGTGGCGTAGATCGGAAACAATTCGCGCTCATGCAAGGCAACCTGCGGCAGCGAGGCGGCCGGGAAATAGGTCACCGCCCTGATATCCCATTCTTCCTTGAGCCGGCGGATGCGGCGCACCTCGTCCATCCCGTGATTGGGATTGATCGAAACCTGCAGGAAAAAGCGGTCGCGATATTTCCCGCGAACGTCAGGGTTTCGCTCCGCCTCGGCCACCGACACCATCGCCTTGGCAATGTTGAAGCGGTCCATCTGCGCGACGATTTTTTCGACATAGAGCGAAGGGTCCGTGCCCAACGAAGGTACGTGCTTGAACATGTAACCCGCCGGCATCGCGGTTGATTGTCCGGGCAACTCTCGCTGCATCGCTGCCACCGCCTGGTAGCCGGCAGCATTGTGCTCGTCGGTGGGGATATTGATGAGCAGATCGATGACCGACAGGTCTTTGGGATAGGGCATGGCTGGTCCAGAACTGGAGGAGTGGAGGGCAGATCAGGCGGGAGCCGGGCAATCTGCCCCGCTCGGGGCGCTCAGGCGTAGAAACGCGAATAGAATTCACGGTAGGCGAGGATCGGCCCGTCGTTCTTCACCAGCAGCGGCTTTTCCAGATGCCGCTTGAACGGCCAGACCAAAGCGTCCTGCTCCAGCTGCTTCCAGGTATTGGACATCAGCTTCTGGGTGACGTTGACTTTGTCTTCCGCCACTTCAGCCGGGTGAAAATAGACATGGCGCATGTGCGTACGCGCGCCGTCCAGCGGTGTCTGCATCTGCAACAGCAGCAGGTCAGTGATCCCCCAGAAGCGGGTGAAGGATAGACCCGGGCCGATTGCGCGCACATCGATCTTGCCATCAATCTCTCCACGCGCTGTGGGCAGCTTGCTGGTGGCAGAGGTATAGCGGAAATAGCCGTCGATCTTCATTTCTGGCACTGGCGGCGCCTTGATGCCGTGAAGCGCCGGGAAATGGGCAACGTCGGCGCTGTTTTCAGTGATTTCCTGAATATGGACGTCGAACACCCATTCCTTGAAGAACACCGGGACCCAGCCTTCCTCGGTAATCTCGGGCACCGGATTGAGCGCAAACAGCGGAGCTGCCCTCTGTGGATGCCACCAGGCAAAGATCACGCCCAGATCCTCGTGGATGGGCAGCGATCGTTCGCGGCAAGGTTTGGTCAGCTTTGGCGGCAGAACGTCCTGATAGGGAATTGATGCAACCGCACCGTCGCCCTTGAACTGCCAATGATGGAAAGGGCAGCGGATCTCGTTGCCGATTACCGTGCTGTTATGCCCGAGATGCGCCCCGAGATGCGGACATATCGCGTCCAGCCCACGCACCGCGCCATCCTCCCCTCGCCACAGCACAAATTCCTCGTTGCACAGCTGAAATGGCACAACATCACCGACCTTGACGTCTTCGCCGCGCCCCACTGCGAACCAGCCGAATGGGATGGGCAGATTGAACCGGTCTGCGGGATTGGTGACAGAAGCAGTCATTGTCGCACCTCTCGAGTGGAATTGCCATTGACGGCAATTCTATTTGTATCTATATTTGATACATAATTCATCATTTTGATACGATATGGAGTTCCGTCTTGGCTGTCAAGGCAAGTACAACCGCAGGCAAGGTACTGGCAGTTCTGGACGCCGTGGCGCGCAATCAGCCAGTTGGGGTCAGCGAACTCGCGCGGTTCCTGGCGGAAGACAAAGCCATGGTGCAGCGGATGTTGGTGACGCTCGCCGAAGAGGGGTGGATCAAACCCGAAGGCGAGCGCAGGACCAAGTGGTCCGTCACGCACAGGTTGCGCCTGCTGGCCGATATTGCATGCGCGGACAGTGATATCATCACAATTGCCCGGCCCGTTCTTGAAGCCCTGCGGGATGAAACGGGTGAAACCGTCTCGTTGGTCCTGAATGATGCCGCACGCTTCATCGTTGCCGACGTTGCCGAAAGCGATGCCATGTTGCGAGCTGTACCGCGCGTCGGCATGGAGGTGCCTGCACCCATCAGTGCCAGTTCTCTGGCCTACATGCCCTTCCTTCCCGTGGGTCGGCAAGCTGCCATCATCGGACGCCCGCCAACGGCAAGCGATGAGGAAATGCTGGAAGAGGTGCGCAAGGCTGGCTTTGCCATGCGCGAAAGCCACCGCAATGACGAGACGGTAAGCATAGCATCAGCCGTGCGCGACAAGAGCAGAGAACCGCTCGCCGTCATTGTCGTCACCGCACCACAATCGCGCCTCTCACCTATGAAATGCGAAACATTGGGCAAAGCGGTCCACAAGGCTGCAGGAGAGATTTCAATCCAGATGTGCGGATGAGGTCTGAAGAGCCATTGCACGCCGGCTGGAGTCAAAGATCAGGACAAAATGCAGTTGGTGGGAAGATGAGATAGAAGTCTAGCAAGGCGCAGGTTGGCATAGTGTCAATGCAACCGGACGATGGAGCATCGAGCCACAAAGTCTGCCCGAAGTTAGAAGCCAGATAGCCGGAAGCGCAGACTGGGGGCATCTATGGAGGCATTTAACGCAACGGTTTGTACCATTCTTACGTAATTCCATATGCTTAAAGTGAATTCTCTAAATCCCTCCCGCTCCGCCAGCGATTCCGGTCACCAGTCTCTGATAACAGGGGCTCCGCGCAACGGCGCGGTGTGCGCGGGCTTCAGTGGTTCAAACCGGATCAGGGCGCAGATATTGCCTCCCTCTCTGACCCTTTCTGTGACCCGTCGCGCAGCCACTCTCGAGCCGCGAGATGCAATTCCCTGTAAAATGCCATAACAGGGGCTTAAATCGCCATAACAGGAAAATTCCCAACTCGACGAAAAGTAGGTGCACTGGCTGCTCGCCCCGTGGACCGTCGAGGCAGCCCTACACCGGTTCGGGACAAAGTGACTTGCGCCGGAAGAGCAGCTTTCCCGTTGGCTGGGTACGACCAAACTCGCTCTCGATTTTCAACAGAATCACTATTTATGACTCTGGAACACAGCGAGGCGATCAAAGCCCATTGCCAAGCGGCTTTGCTGCGGCGCACAATGGGGGATGCGAATTGCCATCGTCGATGAGAGTGCCAGCCGGGCCGCGGTAATCCGCGAAGGCTTGGCCGTGCTTGACGATTGCGAAATATATGTCGTGACCGAGAGGCGCGGAATGGTGGCGCGGATTGGCGAGATTGCGCCCGATATCGTGTTGATGGACCTCGGCAATCCCTCGCGCGATATGCTTGAGGAATACTTCGCCGTCAGCCGTGCCCTGGCGCGACCGATCGCCATGTTTGTCGATGAATCTGACGAAGAATCAATTGCCGCATCAGTTGATGCGGGGGTTTCAGCCTATGTTGTCGATGGCCTTGCCCCTCACCGCATCCGCCCTCTGCTCGATCTCGCCGTCCGCCGGTTCAATGCCTTTGCCCGTCTTCAAGCAGATCTGGATGAAGCAAAGGGCAAGCTTGCGGAGCATGACGCAGTAGACAAGGCGAAGCGCATCCTGATGGACAGCCGCGGATTCACCGAGCCCCAGGCCTATGCCGAACTGCGCAAGACTGCGATGAATCAAGGCCGCCGCATCGCCGAAATCGCCGAAGCCCTGATCACCGCGCACAAGCTTCTGGGAGGTGCCTGATGGCCAATGAGCTTACCATCGGATTTCTGCCTCTTGTCGATGCATGCTTGCCGATTCTTGCCCAAGAACATGGTTTTGCCGAGGCAGAGGGCGTTTCGCTCCGTCTGGTGAAAGACATGAGCTGGGCAACTGTGCTCGACAGGCTGCTATATGGTCACAGCCATGCCGCGCATATGCTGGCCCCACTGGCCATCGCCACAACCTTGGGGCGCGGCAGACCGGCGCAGCCGCTTTCGGCACCCTTCGTGCTCGGGCTGAATGGCAATGCCATTACCCTGCGACCCGACCTTGCGGACCTAGTCTGTCCCTCCGGCCGGCTGGGTGATCCGCGCATCGTCGGCACCACGTTATCCGCATTTGCAAAGCAGAGCGCGGTCAAGGGCAAGCGCCTCAGGTTCGGCGTGGTGCACCGCTATTCAAGCCACAACTACATGTTGCGTTACTGGCTTGCCGCCAGCGGCATCAGGCCGGACCATGATGTTGAAATTATTACCATTGCCCCGCCGTTCTGCGCCGATGCGCTGGAAGCCGGTGAAGTCGACGGTATTTGCGTTGGCGAGCCATGGAACTCGGTGGCCGTCGAGCGCGGAGCCGGGCGGATCGTCCTCGCCACGGCGCAGATCTGGCGACGCGGTGTGGAGAAGGTTCTGGCTTTCCGTGAGCCCGTGATGGAAGAGCGGCGCGATCAGGTCGAGGCGCTGATCCGCGCGCTTGTTGCCACCGGCCGGCACTTTGTCGATCCGGCAAACTGGGATGCAAATGCCGCGATTCTGGCGCGTAGCGAATACCTTGATGGCTCGGCCAATATCATCCGCGGCGCAATCGCTGACCGACTGCTGCTCGAACGCAATGGCAAGCCGGTGCACTACCCCGATTTCATGTTCCAATACCGCGAGGCAGCAAACTTCCCGTGGGTCAGCCAGGCCGAATGGCTATACACCCAGATGGCGCGCTGGGATGGCACCGGATTTGATGCATCCGATGCCGCCAAGGCCGCCCGTGTTTTCCGCCCAGACATTTATCGCAGCGCTTTGGCAGGCACAAACGAGCCGCTACCCGGCGCCAGTTCCAAGGTTGAAGGCAGTGTCGGGCAGACCACTGT
The DNA here is from genome assembly GCA_947451145.1 of Sphingomonadaceae bacterium. Taxonomy (GTDB): domain Bacteria; phylum Pseudomonadota; class Alphaproteobacteria; order Sphingomonadales; family Sphingomonadaceae; genus Novosphingobium. The sequence continues at coordinate 76,819 of CANFXW010000004.1, forward strand.
TGTCGGCACGCAGCAGGGGCGCATGACGCTGGAAAGCAATCGCTTTTTTGACGGGAAGACCTTTGATCCGGCCAATCTGGAAGGTTACCTCGCCAGCCTGACTTGATCGCGATTTATGCTGCATTGCAAAAATAGCTTTACGCAAGTGCAACACTTCGCATACCGTTAGGCGAGTCGGAAGGGTGCGGTCCAAGGACGGGCAGCAGCGATCCCCCGACGAAATTTTGACATTGCGTGGCAACGATGCCGCCCGATCTGGTCCCAGCGGACCAAGTCGTGGCGGCTTTTTTGTGTGCGCTCAACCGGAGCTCACCCCATGGGGCAGATTGGTTCAGCGAAGCAGCAGGGAGACGGCCAGCGCCGCCGCCAGCAGCGCGCTGACGACCTGCCAGAAGCGCAGAGGGTTGCGCTCGATCAGCGGCTTTCCGCGCGTGCTCGGCAGGGCGACTTTGGCACCTCCTTCAAGTGCGCGCAGCAGGCCGATGACATCGCCGAAGCGCTTGTCGGGATCGGGCTGGATTGCGGTCATCAGGGCGAGATCCAGCCAGCTTGGTATCTCGGGGCGAACCCGGGATGCCGGAACGGCTTGGCCGAAGCGCGGTCGCTGGAAAGCTTCCTGCTCGCCGTAGGGCCACTTGCCGGTAAACCAGCGATAGAGCGTAACGCCGAGCGCGAACTGGTCGGTCAATTCGTCGCCCAGATTGCCGGAAAACTGTTCGGGCGCCATGTAGCCCGGCGTGCCGGGGATTTCGTCGCCGTGGAAGTCCTCAACCCGCGGCAGTCGGGCGACGCCAAGGTCGATCAGCTTGAGCTCGCCGTCAGAGGTCAGCATGACGTTGTCCGGCTTGATATCGCGATGTATCACCTCCAGCCGGTGCAGCGCAGCAACCGCTCGGGTCAGGCGAACAGCCTGCTCGATACCGGTTTGCAGCGAGGGCAGCGGGCGCTTCAGCCGCTCGGCCATGGTCTCACCCTCGAGCAGTGGCTGGACGCCATAGAGTGCGGTTTGCCGGTCTGGCCGCACCGGGTGGGCGGCGAGCACGAAGGGGCTGGAGATGCGCTGGGCTACCAGAACTTCGCGGGCAAAGGCCAGCCGCATCGCGCGGTCACTCAGGGCATCGGCGCGCGGGAACTTGAGTACGACCTTGCTGCCGTCTTCACCATCGGTGGCGACCAGCAAAACGGCGTAGCGGCCTTCGCTCAGCACCCGCTCAATGGCAAAACCGTCGATCGACTGGCCGGGTTTGGGCGGATCGATTGTCGCGATGCCGGAAAGTCCGGCGAGGATGCCGTCATAGTCAGGTGCAGGCAGGCGCACGATGTCGATCACCAGAGCTGTGGCATTATCGCGCCCGCCCGCCGCGAGAGCAGCTTCGGCGAGGCGCTCGGCGGTGGCTTCGGCGCTGGCGCTTTCAGCGAGGATTGCGGCGATTTTCGGCGCGGAGAGCACGCCGTGAATGCCGTCGCTGGTCAGCAGCAAACGGTCATGCTCGGCCAGTTCGATCGTCGCATGATCGAGCCGCAGTTCGGGTTCGATACCGATGGCGCGGATCAGCACGTGGTTGAGATCGGGCTCCGGTCGAACATGATCGGTGGTCAGGCACGAAAGCCGTCCGCCGGAATAGCGCCAGGCGCGGCTGTCGCCCACGTGGACCAGATGCCCCCGGCGGCCACGCAGCGCGAAAGCGGTGAAGGTGGTAGCGCAGTTGGTCATCGCATCACCGCGACCCTGCGCGTTGAGCCAGCGGTTGTAGGCAACCAGCGGTGCCTGCATCGCTCTGGCCGGACCCAGCGTATCCGGCACGGAATAGAACCCCTCGATCAGCGCGCGCACAGCGAGTTCTGCCGCGACGCGCCCCGCCTTTCCGCCACTCACGCCATCGGCCACGGCAACAAGCATTCCGTGGCGCGCCCGCTCGAGCGCAGAGCCCAAGTGAACCCCGCCGAAATCCTGGTTCTCTTCGCGCGGCCCGGTGAGGCTGGCAAAGCCAGCCGCCACCTCCAGCGCACCTTCATCCCGCATCGCCCGAACCACCTCTCACGCACGGGCACGTCGCCCGTACGCGTGAGGATCGGTTCACATTTCGTCACGTCAAGTCCAAGGAGGAAAAACCAATGGCAACCTTAGCCGTGAGCACGGATAGCTTGAGCACATCACCCGGAAAGAGTTTTTGGCAAAGCGGCCACGCGCCGACGCTGATCGCTGCCTTTCTCTATTTCGACGTCTCCTTCATGGTCTGGGTCATGCTCGGGCCGCTGGCGCCGATCATTTCGAAAGAACTGGGCCTCGACCCGGCGCAAAAGGGCATGATGGTTGCCATCCCGACTCTGGCCGGGGCGGTGCTGCGTATCGTCAACGGGCTGCTGTCTGACCGGATCGGCCAGAAAGTGACTGCGATTGGCAACCAGCTGATCGTCATGGCCGGCCTCGCCTTCGCCTGGAAGTTTGGCATCGACACCTACGCCGGCACGCTGGCGCTGGGCGTAGTTCTCGGCTTTGCCGGGGCGAGCTTTGCCATTGCCCTGCCGATGGCCGGGCGCTGGTATTCGGGCGAGCACCAAGGCAAGGCCATGGGCATCGCCGGGATGGGTAATTCAGGGACGGTCTTTGCCTCGCTCTTCGCCGCACTGCTGGCCAAGGCCTATGGCTGGACCAACGTATTCGGCTTCGCGCTGATCCCGCTGGCGCTGGTTTTTGTCTATTTTGTCGTCGCCGCGAAGGACAGCCCAGACCAGCCCGAGCCGATGAAGTTCTCCGCCTATGGCAAAGTGCTGGGCGAGCAGGATTCGTGGTGGTTCATGCTGTTCTACTTCGTTACCTTCGGCGGCTTCGTCGGCCTTTCCACTTCGCTGCCGACCTACTGGGTCGACACCTTCAAGGTTACCCCGGTGATCGCCGGTTATTGCACTGCTGCCTGCGTTTTCGCCGGATCGCTACTGCGCCCGATTGGCGGTGCGATGGCTGACCGCTTTGGCGGGATCAAGACGCTCTATGCGGTCTATGCCATGGCAGCTGTCCTGCTCGCCTTGATCAGCACCGGCCCTGCTACTCTGCCGCTAGCACTAGTGCTGTTTGTCGCCGCACTCGGCACACTGGGTGTCGGCAATGGCGCAGTTTTCCAGCTCGTACCGCAGCGCTTCCGCAAGGAAATCGGCGTGATGACCGGCCTTGTCGGCTTTGGTGGCGGAGTCGGCGGCTTCTACCTCGCCAGCTCGCTCGGCATGATCAAGAAAGCAACCGGCAGCACCTCGATCGGCTTCCTGATCTTCGCCGGTCTTGCCGTGGTTGCACTGATCGGCCTCACCGCCGTCAAGCGCCGCTGGCGCACGACCTGGGGCGCGGCTGCCCAGGCCCGCATCTAGGCCGACCACGGGAGGGGCGGGCCTTTGAGGGACCCGCCCCGCTGACCACCGGACAACGGTGGCGGCACTGGGGAGAGGATGCCGCGAGAGGGCAATCCCATCAGGAGGAAACCCATGAACCTGCGCACCCTGCTTTGCGCCACCGCCTTCGCCGCCTTGATCGCCCAACCGGCCATCGCCGCCCCGCCCAAGCCGCAGCCCGGCGATCCGATCAAGATCGGCGGTGGCTTCAGCTTTGACCCCATCATCGAAGGGCGCCTGCGCTACGAACATGTCGACCAGCCGACGACTGACGCCGATGCCCTGACCATGCGGCTACGCGCGGGCGGCGAGCTGAAGCACTCCAGCGGCCTATCCCTGCTTGCCGAGGGTGAAGGCGTGCTCGCCGTGATCGACCACTACAACGCCTTTCCCTTCGCCATTACCAGCAACCAGCGCCGCACGGCCTATTCAGTGGTTGCCGATCCGATGACGGTCGGGCTCAACCGGCTGCAACTGCAGTACAAGTCAAAGCCCTTCACGCTCACCGTCGGGCGCCAGCGGATCAATCTTGACGACCAGCGCTGGGTTGGCAGCGTCGGCTGGCGGCAGGACGAGCAGACGTTCGATGCCGTACGTGCCGAGGCCACGGTGGGTCCAATTAGCCTCGATGGCACCTATTCGATAAGCCAGCGGACGATCTTTGGTTTCGATGCCGGGCCGCGGCAGGCCTATGGCGGCGATTTCATCATGCTCGGCGCTGGCGCCAAGCTGGGGCAGGTGAATGTGAAAGGCTTTGCCTATCTGCTCGATTACAACGAAGCCTTCTTCTTCGCCAACAGCTCGCAAACCTATGGCGCGCGGGCGACGTCGAGCCTGACGCTGGCGCCGAAAACCAAGCTGAACCTTGCGGCGAGCTATGCCAGCCAGTCCAGCTATGGCACCACCCCGTTCAAGTTCGCGGCAGACTACATCGCCGGTGAGGCAGGGCTCGGTTGGAAAGACCTGACACTTACCGCTGGCTACGAAAAGCTGGGTTCGGATGGCCTGCACGCGGTGCAGACACCGATGGCAACCCTGCACAAGTTTGACGGCTGGGCAGACCTGTTCCTGACCACTCCGGCAGGCGGCATCCAGGACTATTACGGCGGCGCGGCGATCAAGTTCCCCAAGGTCAAAGCCTTGCCCGGGCTCAACGCCGCCGTCACCTATCACCAGTTCGACAGCGACAAGGGAGGCATGCACTATGGCAACGAATGGGATGCCAGCATCGGCTTCAAGATCAAGCGATTGAACCTGCTGGCCAAATATGCCGACTACAAGGCGGACAAATTTGGCGCTTCGACCAAGAAGCTCTGGCTGCAGCTGGAATTTGCCTACTGAATTGTTCGGGGTGTTTTGCTGCACTGCAAAAAACCGCTTGCGTCTGGCACCCCGAATCACATAGTCTTCACCCATTGAAGGAATGCGCCGCCCAAGGTCGGGCGGAAAAACGATCCCTTCAGCAATCATCGCAAGACGCGTGGCAACGAGGCCGCCCGTACCGCTCCCTTCAGGACCGGTTCGTGGCGGCTTTTCTGCGTTTGGCGCGCCTAAAAGGAGAATGGCCCAGTGAATGCGCCAGTGAGATTCAAGGACAAGGCAAGCAGCGCAGACCTGCGCGAACGCCTAGTGGTGATTGGCAACGGCATGGCCGGGTGCCGCGCGGTGGAGGAAATCCTCGCCCGCGATCCCGCGCGCTTCGCAATTACCATCTTCGGTGCCGAGCCGCGGGTGAATTACAACCGCATCATGCTTTCGCCGGTGCTGGCGGGCGAGAAGGCCTTCGACGATATCGTGATCAACGATGCCGCCTGGTACACTGACAACGGCATCACCCTGATTTCCGGCGACCCGGTTGCCCAGATCGACCGCACCACGCAGACGGTTGTGACCAAGTCAGGCCATGTCGAAGCCTATGACCAATTGCTGATCGCCACGGGGAGCGACCCGTTCATCATTCCGGTTCCCGGTCACAATCTTCCCGGCGTTGTCACCTTCCGTGATCTCGATGACGTCGACAAGATGCTTGCGGCGGCTGACAAAGGCGGAAGCGCTGTCGTGATCGGCGGCGGTCTGCTCGGGCTGGAGGCAGCGCACGGCCTGTCCTTGCGCGGCATGAACGTCACCGTCATTCACATCATGCCAACCCTGATGGAGCGCCAGCTCGATGAGGCGGCGGGTTATCTGCTCAAGAGCGAACTCGAGCGGCGCGGCCAGACCATCGTCACCGGCGGCGATACCGAATGCGTCGTCGAGAAGGATGGTCACGTCGCTGCCGTCCGGCTCAAGGATGGGCGGGAATTTCCCGCTGACATCGTCGTCATGGCTGTCGGCATCCGCCCCGCCACGGCGCTGGCCAAGAGCGCCGGAATCGATGTCGAACGCGGCATCAAGGTCGATGATCACATGGTCACGTCAGACCCGGCAATCATGGCGGTGGGTGAATGCGTGCAGCATCGCGGGGCCTGTTACGGCCTTGTCGCGCCGCTGTGGGACATGTGCCGCGCGCTGGCCGACAATGCCTGCGGTGATCCTTCGGGCTATGAGGGCTCGGTTACCTCAACCAAGCTCAAGGTTTCCGGCATAGATCTGTTCTCGGCGGGTGATTTCTCGGGCGGCGATGGCGCGGAAGACATCGTCATGCGCGATGCCGCACGCGGCGTTTACAAGCGGGTTGTCGTCAAGGAAAACCGGCTCGTCGGCGCGGTGCTCTATGGCGATACGACGGACGGGTCGTGGTATTTTGACCTGCTGAAAAAGGGAGAGGACATCTCCGACATTCGCGAGGCGCTGATCTTTGGTCAGGCCTTTGCCTCGGGCGGTTCCTCGCTGGACCCTAATTCGGCCGTTGCAGCGCTCTCGGACGACGCAGAAATCTGCGGCTGCAACGGTGTGTCCAAGGGCAAAGTGGTCGGCTGCATCCTCGGCGGAGCGCACAGCCTTGAAGCCGTGCGGTCTGCCTGCAAGGCGAGCGCAAGCTGCGGATCATGCACCGGCCTCGTCGAAAGCCTGCTCGGCCTGACGCTCGGTGGTGATGTCGAGAGCGGGCCCAAGGCGGTCTGCAAGTGCACCAAGTTCACCCATGACGACGTGCGCCGTCTGATCATCGAGAAGAACCTGAGGGCGATCCCGCAGGTGATGCAGGAACTGCACTGGACCACCCCCGATGGCTGCGCCTCGTGCCGCCCGGCGCTCAACTATTACCTGCTCTGCGCGCTACCCGGTGACTACGAGGATGATCAGCAGAGCCGCTTCGTCAACGAGCGGATGCACGCCAATATCCAGAAGGACGGCACCTATTCGGTGGTCCCGCGCATGTGGGGCGGCCTCACCAACCCCACCGAGCTGCGCGCGATCGCCGATGTGGTGGAGAAGTTCAACGCACCGATGGTCAAGGTGACCGGCGGTCAGCGGCTCGATATCTTCGGCATCAAGAAGGAAGACCTGCCTGCCGTCTGGGCCGATCTCAACGCTGCGGGCATGGTTTCCGGCCACGCTTACGGCAAGTCACTGCGCACGGTAAAAACCTGCGTCGGCAGCGAATGGTGCCGCTTCGGCACGCAGGATTCGACCGGGCTCGGCGTCAAGATCGAGCGGATGACCTGGGGCTCATGGATGCCGCACAAGTTCAAGATCGCGGTATCCGGCTGCCCGCGCAATTGCGCTGAGGCGACGATCAAGGACTTCGGCGTGGTCTGTGTCGATTCGGGCTATGAACTGCACGTCGGCGGCAATGGCGGCATCAAGGTGCGGGCGACCGACCTGCTGTGCAAGGTTGCCACCGAGGAAGAGACGATGGAGCACTGCGCTGCTTTCATCCAGCTCTACCGCGAACAGGCGCACTATCTTGAGCGCACCGCGCCGTGGATTGAACGGGTCGGGCTCGATCACATCAAGGCCGGGATGTTCGATGATCCTGAAAACGTGAAGCGCCTCGCTGCGCGGTTCCGGTATTCACAAACATTCATGCAGGACGATCCCTGGGCCGAACGCGCGGCCGGCAAACATGCCGAGCTGCACCAGCACCTCGCCGAGATCCGCCCCCTGCCTGCTGACACAACCCGGATGGAGTTCGCGAAATGATCGGAGACTGGCTCGATATCGGCCCCGTGGACCAGATCAGCCCCGGCAATGCCCGTACCCTGCCGGTGCAGGGCGGGGAGGAGATTGCCGTGTTCCACACGCTCGCGGGCCAGTTCTACGCGCTGGTCAACAAGTGCCCGCACAAGGCCGGGCCGCTCAGTCAGGGGATCGTGCACGACAATGTCGTGACCTGCCCGCTGCACAGCTGGAACATCAGCCTCAAGACTGGCCTCGCGCTGGGTGACGATGAAGGCTGTGTGCCGACCATTCCACTGAAGGTCGATGCAGGCCGCATCTATCTGCTGCGCGAAGCGGTGGTTGGTGCGAAGGCGGCCTGAGACAATGAGAGCCATCCGCACAACCTGCGCTTATTGCGGTGTCGGCTGCGGCATTGCGGCCAAGGTGACCGGCCCGCGCTCGGTCGAGATCAGGGGCGATGCGGATCACCCGGCCAACCGCGGCAAGCTCTGCTCCAAGGGCACGCACCTTGGTGAAACGGTCGGGCTGGAAGGCCGTCTGCTCACGCCGATGATCGGAGAACGGCAGGCAGGCTGGGACGAGGCGCTCGATCTGGTTGCAGGCCGGATGCGCGAATGCATCGAACAGCATGGGCCGGACAGCGTTGCCTTCTATGTCTCAGGCCAGCTGCTCACTGAGGATTACTACGTCGCCAACAAGCTGATGAAAGGCTTCGTCGGCAGCGGCAATATCGATACCAACAGCCGCCTGTGCATGGCCAGCGCCGTCGCCGCTCATAACCGCGCTTTCGGGGAGGATATTGTCCCCTGCACCTATGACGATCTCGACGAAGCAGACCTGATCCTGCTGGTCGGATCGAACACCGCCTGGTGCCACCCGGTGATCTGGCAGCGCATCGAAAAGGCGCGATCGACCCGCGGCACAAAGCTGGTGGTAATTGATCCACGCCGCACCGAGACCGCAGAGCAGGCAGACCTGCATGTTGCCATCGCTCCCGATGGTGATGTCGCGCTGTTCAACGCCCTGCTGGGGGAAATGCGCGCGCGCGGGCTGGCAGATGATAGCGGTCTGGAAGTGCCTGAGTGGTTCTGGAGCAATCTTGATGTTCGCGATCCGCAGGTTCCGGAACCAATCTTCTCCGCGCTGGCTGACCTGATCGCCGCCCATCCCCGTACGATCACCCTGTTCAGCCAAGGGGCCAACCAGTCAGTCGGCGGCACTGACAAGGGCAATGCGATCATCAACCTCCACCTCGCGCTGGGGCGGATCAACCTGCCCGGCATGGGGCCCTTCAGCATCACCGGCCAGCCCAACGCGATGGGCGGGCGCGAGGTGGGCGGGCTGGCCAATATGCTGGCTTGCCACCTTGGTTTCAGCGAGACCGAGCGCGCCGATGTCGCCGCCTTCTGGCAGGCACCGAACCTCTGCGCCGGACCGGGACTGAAAGCCGTCGACATGTTCCGCGCGGTGCATGACGGGCGCATCAAGTTCATCTGGGTGATGGCGACCAATCCCGCAGTATCGATGCCCGACGCCGCTTTCGTCCGTGAGGCGCTGGCGCGCTGCCCAACTGTGGTCGTTTCCGATGTCATCGCCGATACCGACACCGGCCGCTTCGCCCATGTGCGCCTGCCTGCGCTCGGCTGGGGTGAAAAGGACGGCACCGTCACCAATTCCGAACGCATGATCAGCCGCCAGCGCGCGCTGTTTGCCCCTCCCGGTGAGGCGCGCGCTGACTGGCAGATCATCTGCCACGTTGCCGCCCGGATGAGCTGGGACGAGCATTTCGATTTCACCTGCCCCGCCGCTATCTTCCGCGAATATGCCGCGATGACGCGCCTTGCCGTCCGCCATGGCCGCAAGCTCGATCTGTCACGCTATGCCGGGATTACCGATCGGGACTATGAGGCGATGGAGCCGTTCCGCTGGGGCGGTAATCATCCCCTTGGCACGGGCTTCCCCACGCCGACCGGCAAGGCAAGGCTGATCGCCGTTGCCGCTCCCGTGCCCCAGTTCAATGCGGCCTATCCGCTAAGTCTCAATACCGGGCGCTATCGCGACCAGTGGCACACCATGACCCGCACCGGCCTTTCGCCCAAGCTCAGCCAGCACCGGCGCGAACCGCTACTGGAGGTTCATCCCGCCGATGCCTGGGCGGCTGGCCTTATCGATGGAAGTCTGGCGCGCGTGCTCACCGCACAGGGCAGCGCGGTTTTCCGGGTGTCCTACACCGAGGGTAATCGGCGCGGTGAAATTTTCGTGCCGATGCACTGGACCGACATGATGGCCGGTGAAGGCCGGGCCAACCGTCTTCCCGGGCAAAGTGTTGATCCCGTTTCCGGCCAGCCCGGCTTCAAGAACACCCCTGCGCGGATCGAGCCGGTGACACCCGAATGGCGCGCCTTCCTTGCAACCAGTGAGCCGGTCACGCCGGGCGATCTGCTGTGGTGGAGCCGCGCGCGGGTAAGCGCTGGCTGGATTTATGAACTGGCTGGCATTGGTGATATTGATGCCGAAGGCCTGCTGCCTGCCGGTAAACGTTTCGAGGTGGCCGATCATGCGCGCGGCATGCGCCGGATCGCCGTGCGCGATGAACTGGGCTTGCTCGTCGCTGCGCTTTACATCACCCGCACCGGAAAACTGCCGCCGCGCGACTGGGCCGCTACCCAGCTTGGCGAATTGGCAGATAACCCCGCCGAGCTCCTCGCCGGACGGCCATCCACCCCCACCCCTGATCGCGGCGCCATGGTCTGTGTCTGCCACGGCATTGGCGATAAGCAGATCGCCGAAGCTGCGACACAAGGCGCGACCAGCGTCGAAGCGATCGGCAAGGCGACTTGTGCCGGAACCAATTGCGGATCTTGCCGCCCGGCCATCGCCCGCCTGATCGAAGCCTTACGTGCCCCTGTACTGGAGAATGCAGAATGACCCTTCGACAAGCTCAGGGTGATCGGGACGATTTTCCCGCAGGAACGGTCTGGCTGGTTGGTGCCGGCCCCGGCGACCCCGAGTTGCTCACCCGCAAGGCCGAGAGGCTGATCCGGTCTGCCAGCGTTGTATTTCACGATGCGCTGGTTGGCCCCGGTGTTCTCGATCTTGCTGCATCCGGCGCGCGTCTCGTCCATGTCGGCAAGCGATCCGGCAGGCACTCCAAGGATCAGGCGACTATCGACCGTCTGATCGTCGAGGCGGCACTAGCGGGCGAGCGGGTGGTCCGGTTGAAGGGCGGCGACCCGTCGATCTTCGGGCGCTCGATGGAAGAGCTGAATGCCTGCCGGGCGGCTGGAGTTCGGGCGCGGATCTGCCCGGGCATTACCGCCGCCAGCGCCGCCGCAGCAAGCCTTGGCACTTCGTTGACCCTCAGAGGGTTCGCCCGCAAACTGGTTTTCGTCACGGCCCACGCCTGCGCGGGCGAGGCGCTCGACCTTGATTGGCATTCACTTGCGGACCCGATGGCCACCCTCGCGATCTACATGGGCAAAGCCGCCGCCGGAGAGGTTGCCCGCGCATTGCTGGCGCACGGCCTGCCTGCAAACACCCCGGTTGCCATTGTCGAAAATGCCAGCCTCCCAAGCGAGCAAACGCTGAGCACGCGTCTCGATTTGTTGCCCCTGGCAATGCTGGCTTGTGCGGGAACCGGTCCGGCACTGCTCTTGATCGGAACGGCGATGAACCATTCGCCATTGGCTGCAGCGAAGATGCAGGGCAGCGATGTACATGCCTTTGCTGAGCAAGCGTCATGAACTTGCTTCGCATGCTGCGCGATTGGTTCAATATATTGGGAACTGTCAGAGCAAATGCGCCGTCTGGTGGCGAGCAAGGCTGAACGCTAGAGGCAGTCACCATGCCCCGCAACAAGCGGAGATGAGTTGCGATCAGACTGACAGCTCCAACATCGCTCCTTTGACGAATTTCCCAAGTTGCCTCAGCCAGCTTCGGCAGCAAGGCCTTCAGGGTCAAGGATGCTCACTTCGCGGCGCGATGGCAGGGCGATCACGCCCTCATCTTTCAGTCGGGTGAATTGGCGGCTGACCGTTTCAATCGTCAGCCCAAGCACGTCGGCGATCTGCTGGCGCGAGAAAGGCAGGGTCAGTGTGCGGACCGACGGGGTCAGGGAAATATGGCAGCCGGGTTCGACCAGACGTTCCGCCATTTCGAGCAGGAAGCTCGCGACCTTTTCGCTGGCGGATTTGCGGCCCAGCAGCAGCATCCAGCGGCGTGTGCGATCCAACTCACCGAGAGTCCGCTCAAGCAGCTTGTGCTCAAGCTTGGGGTGTTCGCGCGCGAAAGCATCGAAATCGCGGCGGTTGAACACGCAAATTCGGGCATCGGTCAGCGCGGTAACGCCGTGACCATTGGTTGTACCGAATGGCCTGCCGATAAATTCCGACGGGTAAACCACTCCGACGATCTGTTCACGGCCGTCTTCGGTACCTGCGGACAGCTTCAGCACGCCTTCGATGACATTGGCGACGAGGACCGAATCCTCGCCCTCCCACATCAGCGAGTCACCTGCGGAAAGCGTGCGACGACGGCCAATGGAATTAAGCGCCTCCAGTTCCTTGCTGTCGAGCGAGGAGCAGATGGCGCGATTACGGACAACACAGAGGTCGCAGGAGGACATACCCCCCCCTAGCAGGCCTTACCCCACTACTACAACTCCCCTGCTAACGCCCTCCCGATAGTTGCAGCAAGAGGCTCGGCAACGGACATATTTGCTGCCATAAGCATTCCAGACGTCGATGCGCCACTTGCCGCCTGAGGAATAGCACCTGGAATGCCCAACCCCCAATCAGCCCAAACCCTGCCTCAACTGATCCGCTCCGCCGCCAATGCCTTTGGCGACGATATTGCCATTCGCCTTGCCGATGGAGAAGCCAGCACTGAATTGGGGTCATCGGAGCTGAGCTTTGCCGATCTGGAGCGGAAATCTTCCAGCATTGCCAAGGGCTTGCTCGCGCGGGGGGTCGGAAAAGGCGCGCGTGTCGGATTCATTTTCAACAATGGGCCCGGGTTTGCCCTGATGCTCTGCGCGATCGCCCGGATCGGTGCCGTAGCTGTGCCGATCAGCACGATGATCCGCGCTGGAGAGCTCGTTCGCGTGCTGAGACAGTCAGATATTGGCGGCCTGATCGTCCAGCGCGACGTGCTGGGACACGATCTGCCTAACCGGCTTTGTGAAGCGCTTCCCGATCTGACCTATGGGAAACCAGGTGCGCTGCGGCTGGCCGAGGCGCCCTATTTGCGCTGGATAATCTCTTCGGGCAGCGGCCTGCCAGCCAGTTTCAGCGGGCTCGATTACCTTACGGACCATGCCGATTCGATTTCCGATGATATGCTGTTGGCAGTTGAAGCAGAGGTTCACACCGCTGATCAGCTGTTGGAGATCTACACTTCGGGCTCGATGGCCCTGCCCAAAGGTGTTCGGCACAACCACGGGCCAGTGCTGTTCCGCACGCATTATCTGCGATCCATGCTCGGCCAGCATCGCGGCAAGCAAGTCCAGGTGCCGCTGCCGATGTTCTGGGTCGGCGGCCTGATGATGTTCCTGCTGCCGGGCCTGGAAGCCGGGGCGACCTCGGTCTGCAGCGCGCGGACACTGAATAACAGTCAGGCCGCGATGGGATCGGTTCTTGCCGAAGACGATCTGGCCAAGCTGGCGCAAAGCCCCAAGCCTTGGTGGGGACTGGGTATGAGCGAGACGCTGGGCCCCTATTCCTACGGAGACGAGTTTCGCGCACCTGGCTACCCCGTTTGCGCACCGATGGACCATTTTGCCGATGGCTATGAAGTGCGGATCGCTGACGAGAACAACCAACCGGTTGGTGATGGCGAGATCGGCGAGATGCAATTGCGCGGCTATCCCGTGGCGCCGGCGCTGCACAAGATCGAGCGATCAGACCATTTCACACCCGATGGCTATCTGAAGACCGGCGACCTGTGCCTTGTCGATGGAGCCCGCATTCACTTTGTCGGGCGCGGCGGGGATATGATCAAGACGGCCGGATCCAACGTTTCACCGGCAGAGGTGGAGATGGAACTGCAGGCACTCGAAGGCGTGCATTCGGCCTTTGTGGTTGGCCTGCCTGATCGCGAGCGCGGGCAATTGCTGGTTGCCGCCGTGGTACCGCGGGATGGCGCAACGCTGGATTTTGCCGTGATCGAGACGGAAATGCGAAAACGCCTTTCGCCCTACAAGGTGCCACGCGGCTGGGCCGAGATCACCCGCGAAGAGGTACCGTTGCTGCATTCCAACAAGGTTGCCCGGCGAGAGATTGCTGCGATGATGGCGAACAAATTGGGGCGCCCGGCCTCCTAGCCTCCAGCGATCCGCGGCACGATCAGCACTTCCTGCGCGCCTTCCAGTGACGCCGACCAATCAGCGCGCATCACACCGTCGACAGCTATCGCGGCGTCTTCACCTGCAGCTTCGGCGAAGCCCGGCCCAATGGCATCAAGTGCCCGAACCAGCGCGAACAGATTTGGCGCGTCAATCTCGAACTCACCCCGGCCACCAAAATAGCGGCCGGGGAAAGGTTCGATCAGGATTACCTTCAAGAGTACCTACTTCGCGGCCTGAATCGCCGCCCATACGCGATCGGGTGACAGCGGGAGCTGGCGCATTGGCAGGCCGGTTGCGCGGGCCACGGCATTGGCCACAGCCGCGAGCGGCGGCACAATGGGCGCTTCGCCGACGCCCTTCACTCCATAAGGATGCGCCGGGTTGGGCACTTCGACCATCACAGTGTCGATCATCGGCAAATCGGACGCAACGGGCATTCGGTAATCGAGGAAACCCGGGTTCTCCATCCGGCCATTGCCATCGAAAACATAGGCCTCGTTCAGTGCCCAGCCGATGCCCTGCACTGCTCCGCCCTGCATCTGCCCCTCGACATAGTCCGGGTGAATTGCCGTGCCGACATCCTGCACCGTGGTATACCGGATGATCGAGACATTGCCGGTCTCGGGATCCACCTCGGTATCGCAGATGTGGACGGCAAAGGCGGGCAGGTAATCGAGCGGGTTGACTGCCAGTTCGGCCACGATCGGACCCGAGAACTGCCCGGCCTTGCCCGCAATCGCACTGATCGAAAGGCTCTCGCCTGCCCGCTCACCGTCAAGACAATGGGCCGCGCCGTCTCGCCATTCCACTTGCCCCGGCTCAACCCCGAACAGGCTGGCTGCCCGCTCGACAAGGGTCGCGATAACCTTCTGCGCGGCGCCGATCACCGCCTTGCCCGTGGCAAAGGTAACGCGGCTTCCACCGGTGACCATCGAATAACCAATCGAGCCGGTATCGGCGATGGTCACGCGGACGCTTTCATAAGGCACACCAAGTGTTTCCGCTGCCATGATCGCCATCGAGGCGCGGCTACCGCCAATATCCGGACTGCCGGTGGTCACCTGCACCGAGCCGTCGGCTGCAAGCGCGACTGCTGCGGTCGATTGCCCGCCGTAGTTGCCCCAGAAAGCCCCGGCCACGCCGCGCCCCTGATTTGGGCCAAGCGGAGCCGACCAATGTGGGTGCGCCTTGGCAGCTTCGAGGCATTCGACATAGCCTATCGCCCCGTGCGGCACTCGCGTCGGTCCGGGATCGCCGGGACGGGCAGCATTCTTGAGGCGCAGATCGAGCGCATCGATGCCAAGCTTGCGGGCAATATCATCAAGGCAGCTCTCGACCACGAAAGCAACCTGCGGCGCTCCGGGCGCACGGTAAGCCTTGGTTCCGGCGAAGTTTGAAACCACGTCCCAGCCGCGCGCGAAGTAGGCTGGCAAGCGGTATGCACCAAGCGCGGTCATCACGCCCGAATGGATTGTAGAGCCCGGGAATGCGCCAGCCTGGTTCCAGAATTCAAGCTTGAGTGCAGTCAGTGTGCCATCTTCGCTCGCACCGATAGTGATGTCAGCGACAATGCCGGGTGCCGGACCGCTGGCGTTGAATACATCCTCACGGCTCATCGTCAGGCGCACCGGGCGGCCCGCCTTGCGCGAGAGCAGCATGGCAACCGGTTCAAGGTAGATCCCGGTCTTGCCTCCGAACCCGCCGCCGATTTCCAACGGATAGGTACGCAGATCACTGCTCGGCATGTGCAGCACTGAAGCAGTCTGGTTGCGGAGATCGAAATGCCCCTGGCTCGAAATCCACAGCTGCCCCTGCCCGTCAGCATTCCAGCTGGCAACGCAGGCGTGCGGCTCGATATAGCCCTGATGCACCGGCGCTGTGCGATAGTGGCCTGATACAGTCACAGCCGAGGCAGCAAGCGCCGCGTCGACATCGCCGCCGGCGAGCGTGAACACCATCGAAGCGTTCGATGGCCTGTCAGGCGCAGGATCAAGGCCTTTGGTAATCATGCCTTCGTGCAGGATTGGCGCACCTTCGGCGAGCGCTTCTTCCACCTCGATGACATGTGGCAGGACTTCGTAATCGACGACGATCAGCTTCAGCGCTGCTTCGGCGATTGCCTTGGTCGTCGCGGCAACCGCAGCCACGGCATGGCCGATGTAGAGCACCTTTCCGTTCGCCATGCAGGTGGCAGCGATGTTCTGGAGGCTGCTGCTCGTTTCTCCGGCGGCAATAATCTTGGCGCTCTGTCCCGGAAAATCGGCGCTGGTTACCACCGCCTTCACGCCCGGCAAAGCCTCAGCCTTGCTGGTGTCGATCGAGCGGATGCGTGCGTGTGCATGGGGCGAGCGCAGGATAGCGCCCTGGATCATTCCAGCGGTGACGAAGTCCGGGCCATAGATGGCCTTGCCGGTTACCTTGTCGATTCCGTCCGGTCGGACAGGGCGCGTCCCAACGACACGGAACTTACCTTTAGGCTCAGGGGCGTTCATGCTGCGCTCCTTTCCTGCCGAAGCTCCGCCGCAGCAGCGCTCACCGCGCGAACAATCTTGTCATAGCCGGTGCAGCGGCACAGGTTGCCCGCCAGCCAGTAACGGATCTCGGTCTCGTCCGGATCGGGATTCACCTCAAGCAGCGCCTTGGCCGCGACGATGAAACCGGGAGTACAAAAGCCGCACTGCAGTGCGCCATGCTCCAGGAACTGGCGCTGCACCGGGTGGAGCACCGATCCTTCGGCTACGCCCTCAATGGTGGCAATTGACTTGCCTTCAGCCTCAACCGCAAGCACGAGGCAGGAGCAGACCATCTGGCCGTTCAGCATCACCGTGCAGGCCCCGCAGTCGCCCGAGCCACAGCCTTCCTTCGATCCTGTCAGTCCCAGGCTACCGCGCAAGGCATCAAGCAGGCTCTCTCCCGCATCGCAGAGGAATTCTGCCGGGTCACCGTTGACAGTGGTCGATACTGCAATCTTGCTCATGCTTCACCTCTTGCACGTGCGGCGGCGATCAGCGCCGTGCGTTTTGCCAGCACACCGGCCATCGCCGTGCGGTATTCCGCTGTGCCGCGTTTGTCATCTATTGGGCGGCAGGCCGCGCGAACCGCGGCGGCCATGGCATCCAGGGCCGCGTCATCCAGCTTGGTCCCGACCAGAGCAGCGCCTGCTTCGGGTACCACAATAGCTGTGGGAGCTACTGCGCCCAAGGCGACCCGTGCCGCTGTGCAGGTGCCGGCCTCATCAAGCGTCAGCGAAACCCCGGCTCCAACGACGGCGATATCCATTTCGGTGCGCGGGATAGATCGCAGGTAAGCATCTGCCGAGCGCGGCGGCCGCACCGGCAGGCGGATTTCGGCGACGAATTCACCGGCGGCAAGGCTGGTCTTGCCGGGAGAGACAGGAATGTCCTCGACCGGCACTTCGCGCATGCCGGCCGGGCCAACTACCAGCACTGTGGCTCCGGCTGCAATCAGCGCCGGAACCGAATCCGCCGCCGGAGAGGCATTGCACAGGTTCCCGCCCATTGTCGCACGGTTGCGCACCTGCACCGATCCGATCAGGTTCGCCGCTTCGACAACCCCGGGCCAAGCCTTGCACAGGCCCTCATCGCGCAGCAATCCGGTACAGGGCATAGCCGCCCCAATCGTGTAGCGACCATCGTTGCCCAGCACCGCCTGCATGGCGGAAATATTCTTGATATCAACGATCGAACTCGGCGCAGCTCGGCCTGCGCGCATCTGAACGATCAGGTCAGTTCCGCCCGAGAGCACCCGCGCGGCAGGGTCAGCGGCAAGCAGCGCCACCGCCTCTTCGCGGGTTCTGGGGGCATGGTAAGTCTGTACGGTCATTGCTTCCTCGGCTGGTCCTCTGGCGAAGCACCATGCAGGGCCGCGCGGATTGCTGCAAGTGACCTTGGACAGGCAATTGTCATCGCCAAGGCAGTAATTGCGTTTGGCCGCTGGACGGCTCGCCAATCGCCTGCCTAGGCTGCCCGTGAAAGGGTGCAAAACCCGGCAAAAGGATGACAGGACATGGCAAAATATGTGCTGCTGGTGCAGTCTTCGACCAAGGAAGGCCGCGATGCCGAATATGAAGCATGGTACGATGCCCATCACCTGAGCGACATGTGCGCCATCCCCGGCGTTTCCAACGGCCGCCGACTGGTTTCAACGCCAGTCGCCTTTCCCGAAGCAGGCAAGCGCCACCTCGGCATTTTTGACGTGGAAACCGACGATCTTGGCGCGTTCATGGCCGAAATGAACCGCATCCGGGTCTCGGGACAGCAATCTTCGACTGACTCGCTCGATCGCGAATCCATCGTTCTATGGATCTACGAGGACAAGACGCCGGAAGGCTGAAGTGCTCACGCGAGCCTTGGATCAACCACCACCCGCACTGCGGCATCAGGACCAGACATCTGCTCGATCGCCTCGGCGACCCCGCCCGGGGCTATCCTCGCGCCGAGCCATGGGGCCACGTCGATCCGGCCATCACCAATTGCGCGCATGGCGAGGTCCATGTCCTGCGGCTCTTCTCCGCCAGCAAACTGGACGTTGAGCCGCTTGTTCTGCGCGGCAAAGACGAACATCTTTTCCTCTTCCATGCAGTAGCCGCCCATGACGATACGCCCGTCAAACGGTGCTGCCTCAACCAGTTGCTGCAGCATCCCGGCGCGGCCGACGCATTCGTAAATCAGGTTGGGCGGACGGCCGACATCGGGAAGCGGTGCGTGGGGTGATGTCTCGCGCGGGTCAACCGCCACATCGGCACCCATGCGGATAGCTTCAGCCCTCCGCGCGGGGTGGAAGTCGGCAGCAACAATCGGCCCGATGCCCATCAGTTTGAGACCCGCGATTACGCCAAGGCCGATGGCTCCGCAGCCGAGCACCAGTGCGACATCGCCCTTTTCCGGCCTTCCGCGCCTGGCGTGCTCTAACCCGACCGCCAGCGGCTCGATCATCGCGGCGTGATCATCATCGAACAGATCAAGCAAGGCGAACATCACGTTTTCATCGAGCAGCATCAGCTCGCCATAGCCACCGGGACAATCGTGACTGAAGCCGATCACCGCATGGGCACCTCCAGCGCGCATGATCGGCACCGAAGTGACCTTTCTACCCACCTTGACCGTGCGGGTGCTGCCGGGACCATAGTCCAGAACCTCGCCGACGAATTCATGCCCGGGCACGAAAGGCCGCGCGAAATCGAGCGCCGCATAGGGCCCGCCCATGCGCTTTGACAGGTCGATCACGTTCTGCCCGGCATGGAGAAAGTGTTGCTCACTCGCACACATGCCGCAGGAATGCGTGCGCACCAGCGCCTGCCCCTTGCCGGGTACGGGATCAGGCATTTCGCCGGTGTGGACAATCCCGTTTTGGATATAGGCGGCTTTCATGAACTCGCTCCTAACCCTCTCTTCTGAAGGTGTGGTGGCTTTAGAACCCGGAGATCAATCCAGCAAACGTCCCCGCGATCTGCGCCAGAGTATGTTCATTCCTGGGCAGCATGATCCGCTCGACCGCGCCTTGATTATTGATCAGGATCACCGCCAGTTCGCTGCGGCTGTGCTTCTTGTCGGCGGAAAAGGCCTGCATCAGCTCATCGATCTGACAGCCACGCAAGGCCTCAGCCACACCCTGCACACTCGCAACCAGCCCGCGCACGTGGGCTTCAAACGCCTGCACGCGCGGATCAGACCGCTGCGTGAGACCAAGCTCTTCACCCAGCCGCAACGCCGCCAACATGCCCAGCCCAACCGCGATACCGTGACTGATAGCAAAGTGGCTCGCCGCCTCCATCGCATGGCCAAAGGTGTGGCCGAAATTGAGCACCAGCCGCTCCTTGCGGTCGAACTCGTCGATCTCGATGAACCATTTCTTGGCGCTGAGGCACAGCTCGGCAATGCTTGCGAAGCTGTCTGTACTGCCTTGCGGTTTGGCATCGAGCGCGATGTAGGCATCGAACGCCTCCGGCCCCCGGCAGATGCAGATCTTCACCGCCTCGCACAGCCCCGCAGCGCGCGCTTCTGCATCGAGCGTTTCGGCGAGCAGCGGATCGATCACCACACACTTGGGAGGGTGGAAGGTGCCGATGATATTCTTGAACGGCCCGACATTGATCGAGCTTTTCCCGCCAATGCAGCTGTCGACCATCGAAAGTAACGTTGTCGGCACATAGACCCAGGGCACACCGCGCATATAGACCGATGCGGCGAAGGTAACGCAGTCCTGCACCACCCCGCCGCCAACACCGACCAGCGTCGTCTGGCGGGTAGCGCCGCGCTGCTTGATCGCCTCGATCAGTGCGGACATGTGATCGAGCGACTTGGTTTCTTCTACCGCTTTCAGTGTTATCGCGTCGATACCCAAAGCGGCGAAACGCGGAGCGAGGAAGGCATCAACGATGAACAGGCATTCACCCGTTTGCGCCAGCTCGCGGTCAAGCAGGGCATCGCCGATCTCGATATTATAGCTGCCTGACGAGCTGGCAATTTCGATAGCAACAGGCTCAGACAATACAGGCATTGCTCATCCCAAGGTCGACGGTGACGGATTGCCCGCTGATCGAGCGGTTTTCCGGCGAACAGAGGAACAGGATCGTTTCCGCCACGGTATCGAGGTCGGTCAGGCGATTTGCCCCGGTCTTGCCCTTGATGCCTTCAAGTTGCGCAGGCGTGAGGTTGGCTGCAGTCATCGGCGTATCCAGCACACCGGGCAACACACCGTTGACCAAATGGCCAAGGCTGCCAAGGTCCACCGCAGCCGAACGCACCAGCCCGCCGACGGCCGCCTTGGTGACGGTATAGGAAAGCTTGTCCTGCCGCGCCCGTTCCTGCCAGATCGAGCTGACAATTGTCAGCCGCGCACCCGTCTTGCTGAGCATCCCCGCCCCGAGCAGCGCCGAGCATGAGGCCAGCACGGATAGGACATTGGCATCATACAGTTCGCGATGCCGCTGCGTGTCAAAGTCCAACAGGGAGTCGGCGAGATTGGCGCCATGCGCCCAGCACACGGCATCGAACGGCGCTTCGCCTGCCAGATCGACCTGCGGGTCGCCGCTCAGCGGATCATAGCGGACGTGGCGCAGGCTTTCGCCATCCGGCCCTGCCCCTGCCTGCCGCGACGCACCAACCACGCTCCAGCCGCGGGCAAGAGCATGGCGAAGCACGGTACTGCCAATGCCGCCAGTCGCACCGAACAGCAGGAGACGCCAAGGCTTTACTTTTGTCATGCCATATCTCTGACAAATGGGGATTCGTTTGGCAAGGCGGCCATCCGATTTGTCCTATTCCGCGAGCGCGGTCCTGATCGCAGGCATGGCTTTTTCCAGCAGACGCAGGCTCTTCCAGCCTTCCTCGGGCGACAATCCGCCTAGCAGCGGCTGTAGCCCCAGCGAGGTCTTGTCTTCCATCTTGCGCGCCTGTTCGATCAGCTGATCAGGCGTCCAGCAGGCAAACAAGCCAGCCTGACGCAGCACCGCAGGGTCGGTCAGCCCCTTGAACGGCGAGCTTGAGGCATCGCCCTCGGCTTCAGCCCATTTGGCATATTCGGTGATGACGTGAACGGCATGGCGCTCGATCGCCTTCCAGCCGGCTTCGGGATCTTCGCAGAGGTGTATGGCGAGCGGCATGCCGGCCTTGGGGCGATTGTATTGCCCCGGCGCGCGGCCGAGTTTGGCGCATTCCTCAAGGTAGATATCAACCAGCTCACCCTTCATCGGACCAAAGCCGACACCGAACCGCGCCGCACGCTTGGCCGAAGCAGGCACGCCGCCGCCGACCAGAATAATGTCCTCGGGCCGCTGGACCGGCAGCGGGCGGACGAAGACCGGCTTGCCATTCATCTCGAACCGCTCGCCATTCAGCGCGCGCAGGATCAGTTCGATGTGCTCGTCCAGCAGGCGGCCTCGGTCCTTCAGGCTCTTGCCGAACATGGCGAATTCAAAGGGCACATAGCCCGCGCCGAAGATTACGTTGAGCCGCCCGTTCGAGATCAGATCGACCAGCGCGATCTGCTCGGCGATGATCACCGGATCGTGCAGCGGCAGGATCACCGCCCCCAGCATGAAGGTAATCTTGCTGGTCCGCGCTGCCATGGCAGAGGCCAGCGTGAAGGGCTGCGGCAGATAGCCGTCATCCGATCCGTGATGCTCCATCAGGCCGATGCGGTCGACGCCGATGGCATCGCCGAAAGCCGCCATTTCTATTGCAGCAGCGTAAAGCTCATTCGTCGGCACCGCCCAATCGGGGGCACGCATATCGAACGAGAGCGTTATCTTGACATCGCGAACCATGGTTAGCCTTTCAGGACCGTATAGGATGGATCGGTCCGGTCCCGCCGGGCGGTGTCATGGTCTTTCATTGGCGTGACTTCGCGCATCTCATCCATTTCCATCACCGCCTGCCGGTGGTCGAGCGCCCAGCGGCCTTCGCGCTTGGACCAGCTATCGATGTAGCGGCTGATCACCGTCATCTGCAGCGTCTTGCCATCGCGAACCAAGCGCAAGGTGGCGGTGACATAGCTTTCGCTGCCCGCCTTATCGCCATCAAGTTCGATGATGATGTTCGACATCTGGTGCGAATGCTGCTGCAAGCCGGCGTGCTGCGCGCAGACATGATCGATGAAGCCGCGCCCGGTGCCCTGAAAATTATACCCGTAATCAGCCGTCCCGCCTTCGTGCCAGATCGAATAGCCAAGCTCGTGATCGATCCGGTCCATTGCGCGGCAATAGCGATAGATCTGGTCTGAGATCGCCTGTCGGTCGGCAATTTGGGTGACTAAGTCGCTCATCACTTCTTCCCTGCATAGGCTGAAGACATCTTCTCGATCATCAGGATCCGCTCGCGCCGGGCATCGGGAGAATTGGGCGCATAGCCCGCCACGTCATTGCTCTGGCCCCAGTTGTAGATCGGCCCATGCGGTAGTTGTTCCAAGCCGATCCGCGCAACGTCAACCGGGCTCGCCATTCCCGTCATATCGACCGGCTGACCGCTCTCCTCCAGTATCTTGCGGTGCGCCGGTGTATCGGTGCGACCGAGAATGAGGTTGAGAACGTCAATGCCGTAGTGTCGAAATTCTGCCCACAGCCCTTCGGCGAGATTCATCACGAAGGCCTTCGACCCGCAATAGACACCCATGCCGTTCAGACCGCCATAGCAGGATCCCGAACCGACGAGAATCATGCCACCGCGACCTCGCGCACGCATGCCTTGCCCGAAGTGATGGACCATCCGCATGGTGGTGGAAACATTCATTGCTACCAGCGCTTCCCAACCGGCGATGTCGCGATCGAGAAACAGCGACCCGTTGGTATCGGCGCCCGCATTGGCGATTACCAGCCCCACCTCACACGATGCGGCCGCTTCCACAATTCGGGTGGCAGCGTCTTTCTTCGCTAGGTCTATGGTGGCAGTGATTACCTTGACAGCGGAGGCTTTGCCGATTTCGTCTGCCAGCGCGGCCAACGGACCTTCGCGGCGGGCAACGAGGATCAGGTTGAGCCCCTTCTTGGCGAGCTGCCGGGCAAATTCCGCCCCAGTCCCTTCCGACGCACCGGTGATCAGTGCCCACGGACCATACTTTGCTGCAAATTCCGACATTGTCCCAATCTCCCAATTGCCCCCAGCATGGCATGGACCTGCAAGAATCTGAAAGGCGTGAAACAGATCTGCCCTGTTAATCGGCTGGACGATACGGCGGCCGATCCAGCGATCAGATTGCCGGATCAACGCCGGTCAAGGAAACCGAAACTTCCCACAAACGCCGCGCCACATTGGCATCGAGCGCATTCTTCTCGCGCATGGCCGGACCCGAAGCCCCGCGCATTTCACGCATGCCCTGCGATCCCCAGTATGAGCCTGACCGAGCGGCCGGATCAGTCGACGCCTGCAACGCTGGCCACGCGCCCTGCTCGGCCGTGTTGAGAAACAGCCCCATCAGCGGGGCGACCAGACCGCCGAGCGGCACGTACCGCATCAGCTCACTCGCCGCGACGCCGGGGTGGCACCCCATCACCGAAACCGGCGAACCGGCAGCACGCAGACGCTTGTCCAGTTCCAGCATAAACAGCGCATTCGCCAGCTTGCTCTGCGCATAGAAATTCATCCGGTTATAGCCCTTGGCGGCACCGAGATTATCGAAATCAATCCGTCCGCGCTTGTGGGCAATGCTGGAGGTGATAACCACCCGCGATCCGGGCGTCTCTGCCAGCTTGGGCAGCAGCAGTCCGGTCAGCGCGAACGTGCCGAGGTGGTTGACCCCGAACTGCAATTCAAATCCCTGCACCGTGCGGGTCAGCGGCGGGATCATAACCCCGGCATTGTTTAGCAGCACGTCGATGCGGGATTCCTTGACCGCCAGATCTGCCGCAGCACGCACGCTGGCGATGTCCGCCTGATCGAGCGGCAGGAAGGCAAGGTCAGCCCCGCTTACTTCCGTCCCGATCCGCCGCATAGCTGCCTCGGCCTTGTCCCTGCTGCGGCAGGCTAGCAACACCCGGGCTCCGCGCGCGGCCAGCACCTTTGCCGCCTCAAAACCGATGCCGGTATTGGAGCCAGTGACGATGATCGTTTTGCCTGACTGATCGGGCACATCGGCTGCGGTGAATCCGGTCATCGAAACATCTCCAGTTGCGCAACCGGCGCGAAACTGCGGCGGTGGAGCGGGGTGGCACCGTGGGCTCGCAGCGCAGCCATGTGTTCAGCAGTGCCATAGCCGGCGTTGCGCTCCCAGCCATAATGCGGGTGCTTTTCCGCCGCTGCGCGCATCAGGGAATCGCGATGTTCCTTGGCGATGATCGAGGCTGCCGAAATGCAAGGCTCCAGCGCATCGCCCCCGACAATGGCGCGGGCCGGCCAGCGCCATCCCTCGGTGCGGCCAGCCGGGGTAAGGTTGCCATCGATCAGCACCTCGTCAATCGCGCCTTCGATCTGCGCGACCAGCCCTTCCACCGCGCGGGTCATCGCCAGCATGGTCGCGGCGAAAATGTTGATCCGGTCGATCTCTTCGACGCTGGCAATGCCGAGCGACCAGCGGCAGCTTGCCTTGATCCCGGTTTCCAGCTCAGCGCGGCGTTTGGCGGAGAGCTTCTTGGAATCGTCTAGGCCCTTGGGCGGCTGCCCGCCCAGAATCACCGCCGCTGCGACCACCGGCCCGGCGAGCGGCCCGCGGCCTGCCTCGTCGACGCCGATCTTTACGCCAGCGCCGGGGAAAATCAGCTTTGCCATGTCGCGCTGCATCGCGCTGCAAGCCCGCCTGACGCAAGTTGGACGGCAGCCTTATCCACCTTTCGATTGCATGCTTGCCCCCCCTCCCCTATCGGCCCCGCGCGCATGTCTAACATCATCCCCCTTGATCAGGTCGATTCCACGCTCGTCGAAGAACTGCTCGACCGCGCCTTTGAGCCGGAGCGCAAGACGCGCACGGCCTATAAGGTGCGCGAAGGAACCGAGTGGCTACCCGGCCTCTCCTTCGCGGCGATTGACGAAAACGACATGCTGGTTGGGACGATCCAGTGCTGGCCGGTGGCGCTCAATTCGCCTGAAGGCAAAGCGCACCCGATGATCATGGTCGGTCCGGTTGCTGTCCTGCCTGACCATCAAGGTTCCGGCTATGGCAAGGCGCTGATGACCGCGAGCCTCTCAGCAATCGATCCGCGCGCGCCGCTGCCGCAGGTGATGATCGGCGATCCCGAATACTACGGCCGCTTCTGGGGCTTCACCAACGAGCACACAACCGGCTGGAGCCTGCCCGGCCCCTTCGAACAGCGCCGCCTGTTGGTGCGCTGTGACAATCCGGCGGTGCTGCCGGAAAAGGGCATGCTAGGGCCTTGGCTCCGCTAGGTTGATCTGGCATCGACCTTTCGATGCCCTATGAACCGCCGCCCAACCTTGCCGGACTATCGCTGGCACAGATTGCCGATCTGATCGCGGCGCGACGCCTGCCGCCGGTCGATCAGTGGCAACCGACGCGCACCGGTGACAGCGAGATGCGGATCGCGGCCGATGGCAAGTGGTTCCATCAGGGTGGAGAGATCACCCGCCCCGCCATGGTCCGCGCCTTTGCCAGCCTGCTGCGCCGCGATGAGGCCGGGCAGCACTGGCTGGTCACCCCGCAGGAGATGCTGACGATTGCGGTCGACGATGCCCCGTTCGTCGCGGTCGATGTGGTCGAACAGGGCAACGCGCTCGCCTTCCGGCTGAATACCGATGACACGGTGATCGCCGGGCCAGACCACCCGATCATCGCGCGCGGCAATCCCGATGTTCCCGCCTTTTACCTCGCCGTTCGCTATGGCTGCGAGGCTCGGCTCAATCGCAGCACCTATGCCCAGCTGGTGGAGATCGCGCTCGAAGGCGCCAGCCTGTCCGTCAGCAGTATGGGCGAGAGCTTCTCGCTGGTGCCGGCATGAGCACTGTCCACGATCACCTCACCCGGCTCTACAACCAGGGCTATGACGGTTCACCTGCGCCCAAGCTGTTCGAGGACTGGAGCGCCGTGGTGGTCGAAGAGTTTCGCCCCGCCGCGGTGCTCATCGCCGTGACCGAGCGCGAGGAGCCGGGAATGCTCCTGCTCCACCGCCCCTCCAACATGCGCGCCCATCCGGGGCAAATCGCCTTCCCCGGCGGCAAGACCGATCCCGGCGAAAGCCCCGAGGAAGCGGCGGTTCGTGAGGCTTGGGAAGAGCTAGGCATCCCACCCGAGCGCGTTCGGATCGTCGGCAAGGGCGATGTGTACCGCGCCCATTCGGGCTTCGAGATCACCCCGGTGCTCGCCACCATTCCCGCCGATCTGGAGATCATCCCCAACCCCACCGAAGTCGCCCAGTGGTTTGAAGCCCCGGCTTCGCATATGCTGCATCCCGACAATCACCTCGAACGCTGGGTGGAATGGGAGGGCGGCATGCGTCCCTATTACGAGATACCTTGGGCCGAGCATCACACTTGGGGCGTGACGGCGGCGATCATCGTCAACCTGTCGAAACGGCTGAACTGGCATGGGTGAGTTCCTGCCCGCTGCAGATTGGACCAAGCGCGAAGACATCGCCGCGCTGGTTGCTGCGCTGGGTGCAGGCAACGCGCGCTATGTCGGCGGGGCGGTGCGCGATACCCTGCTGGGGATCGCGGTGAAAGACGTCGACATTGCCACACCATTACTGCCGCAAGAGGTGATCCAGCGGCTGAATGACGCGGGCATCCGCAATGTGCCCACCGGCATCGAGCATGGCACGGTTACCGCCGTGATCCCCTTCGGCCCGGTCGAGATCACCACCCTGCGCCACGATGTCAGCACCGATGGCCGCCGCGCGACGGTGGCTTTCGCACAGGATTGGCAGGAGGACGCCGCGCGGCGTGATTTCACGATCAATGCGCTTTATGCCGACCCTGCAACGTTGGAGATTGCCGACTATTTCGGCGGGTGGGATGATCTTCAAGTCCGCTGCGTGCGGTTCATCGGCGATGCGCGGGAGCGGATTCGTGAGGATCACCTGCGCATCCTGCGCTACTTCCGCTTTCAGGCCCGCTTCGGCTCGCTGCCCGCCGATGCCACGTCCGAGAACGCCTGCGCCGAGCTGGCGGCCACGCTGAAGGGCCTGTCGCGCGAGCGGATCGGGATGGAGATGATGAACCTCCTTGTCCTGCCCGACCCCGCGCCGACCGTTTCCCGCATGGCCGAACTTGGCGTGCTGGCGATTGTCCTGCCCGAGGCCGATTGCGCCGGGCTCACCGCGCTGGTGGCGGAAGAGGCGCGTCAGCAGGCTGAGCCCGATGCCCTGCGCCGCCTCGCTGCACTGCTGCCCGCCGACGCCGACCTCGCCTCGTTGGTCGCGGCGCGGTTCCGGCTGTCCACCGCCCAGAAGAAGCGCCTGATGAGCGCGGCTCGGCGCGATGCCAGCCAGAGCGACGCCCGCGCCCTCGCCTACCGCCTCGGCCTCACCCAGGCGCTCGACCGGCTGCTGCTCACCGGCCAGAGCACCGCGCCGATCATCGGCTGGGAGATCCCAGCCTTCCCGCTGAAGGGCGGCCAGATCGTCGCGCGCGGGGTGTCTGTCGGCCCGGAAGTAGCGCGAATCCTGTTCGCCGTTGAGGACCGCTGGGTGGCGGAGGGCTTTCCTGACGACCAGCGGGTGCAGCAATTACTCAATGCAGTATTAACGTATTGATATTTTAATTAAAGCCATCTGGATATTCTCGCGTAAGGAGCTTGGCTAAAGCATCAGTATCTACTTCGCTAGGCGTATTGTACTCATCGAGTCGCGCAAAAGCTGGGCCACCTCCACCAACAGAATAGGTGGTCACGGAAAAGCCAGTTCGTTGGCCCGTGAAATCAACCATCAACCTTGGCCCTGTCCTCAAAATGTTTAATGGCACGATGTAGAAGGAAACCTGACGCCAATACCGAGTTCCAAATGTATTGGGATTTCTATCCTCTACCTTATCCTGAACTACAATGCGGCGAAGTGGAATGCGAAGCCCCTTCACTTCAAGGTAAACTGACCTGAGCGGCAATTCTGTAGAAATAGCACTAGAAGCTTGAATTCTGATGACCCCATTCTTGCCAAGCGCTTCATATTCTTCGCTAGTGTTAGGGTAGCAAAGGTCAGAATTTGCCATTCGGATTGCTTGAGTGCCAATCTTTTCAAGCGCCGACTCAACCGACTTACGCTCTTCGGCAACAACCGGTTGGAACCACGTGGCGCACACCATAATTGCAGCGATACGAACTAGGGTCAGAATTCTCATCACATTCCCTCAACCGCAATTTGAAAATCCAAGCTCATGAATTTGACGATGCTATCCGCATCCTCAACAATGTACAGTGGTCACACACCGTCTTGGATCGGACGAGTTGAAATCTATAGAGCTATAGAACCACACCTAAAACCTATTATCCCTAGGAAATCCCTGCGGCGGCAACCTACCCGCCGCCCCGCGCGCCACCTTCCACAGCCGCATGTCGCTCTCGGTCCGCACGCGGCCTGAATCGCCGCCCATCTTCCAGCTGAGGCCCTCTTCCAGCTTCAGCGTGATCGCATCGGCCAGCCCACCGTCGCGGTACCGTTGCAGGGTTACGCCCTGGCCCTTGGCCATCACGGGAAGTTCCTCAAGGCTGAAGATCACCAGCTTGCGATTGTCACCCACCACCGCGATGTGATCGTGTTCGGCCGGGATTTCGCGGACCACGGCGAGCTTCACGCCGGGCTTGGTGTTCATCACGCCGCGACCTTTTCGGGTTTCGGCCAGCAGTTCGTCCGCCTCCGCCGCAAAGCCCCGCCCGGCGTTGCTTGCCAGCAGCAGCTGCGCCTTGGGCTTGTAGACGATCAGCGAGACGATCTGCGCCTCGGCCTCGATATCGATGATCGTGCGGATCGGTTCGCCAAAGCCGCGCGCGGAGGGCAGCTTGTCGGCCCCCAGCGTGTAGAACCGGCCATTGTCACAGGCGATCAGCAGCTTGTCGGTGGTCTGGCAATGGAGGGCAAAGGCCGGGCCATCGCCTTCCTTGAACTTGAATTCCTTGTCGAGCGCCTCATGCCCCGAAGCGCCCCTGATCCAGCCCTTTGTCGAAAGGATCACCGTCACCGGTGCCTTCTCGATCATCGCGTCCATCGAGAATTCCACCGTCGGCGCGGCTTCGGCAATCGTTGTGCGGCGGCGGCCGAGCAGGGTATCCTCGGCATAGTCCTTGCGCAGGTTTGCCAGATCGCGCTTCAGCCGGGTGCGCTGGCGGGCCGGGCTTTCGAGCAGCTTTTCCAGCTCGTCCTTCTCGGCCAACAGCGTATCGTGCTCGCGCCGCAGCTCCATTTCCTCAAGCTTGCGCAAGGAACGGAGCCGCATATTGAGGATCGCTTCGGCCTGCCGGTCGGTCAGCTGGAATTCGGCCATCAGCACCGGCTTGGGCTCGTCCTCGGCGCGGATGATGGCGATCACCCGGTCAAGGTTGAGGAAGGCGATGATATAGCCTTCGAGCAGTTCCAGCCGGTCAGCGATCTTCTGCAGCCGGTGCTCGCTGCGGCGGATCAGGATGTTGATCTGGCTCTTGATCCATTCCTGCAGCATCAGCCGCAGGCTGAGCACGCCGGGGGTGCGGCTGTCATCGAGCACGTTGAGGTTGAGCGAAAATCGGCTCTCGACATCGCTCAGTTTATAGAGCGAGGCCTTGAGCATTTCCGGATCGACGTTGCGGTTCTTGGGCACGAAAACGAGGCGGATCTTCTCGTCGCTCTCGTCGCGGATGTCCTCCAGGATCGGCAGCTTCTTGTCGGCGATCAGCGCGGCGACCTGTTCGATCAGCTTGCCCTTGGGCACCATGTAGGGGATTTCGCTGAGCACCAGCTGCCACTGGCCATTGCCCAGCCGCTCGATCCCGGCCTCGCGGTCGGCCTCGTCCTTGGCCTCCGCCGCATGGAACCGCCCGCGCACGCGGAAGGCACCCTTGCCGGTTTCATAGGCGTGGCTGATAGCCTCGGCACTATCAACGATCACGCCGCCGGTGGGCAGGTCAGGGCCCTTGAAAATCTCCATGATTGCCGAGTGCTCGGCATGGGGATTGTCGATCAGCAGCAGGGTGGAATCGATGATCTCGTGAACGTTATGGCTGGGGATGCTTGTTGCCATGCCCACGGCAATGCCGGTCGCGCCATTGGCGAGCAGATTGGGAAACAGCCCGGGGAAAATCTCCGGCTCCTCGTCCTCGCCATTATAGGTGGGGACGTAAGTGACCGTGCCTTCGTCCAGCCCGGCCATCAGCTGGATCGCCGTCTTGGTCAGCCGCGCTTCGGTGTAACGATAGGCGGCGGCGTTATCGCCATCGATATTGCCAAAGTTCCCCTGCCCTTCGACCAGCGGATAACGTAAGGAGAAATCCTGCGCGAGGCGCACCATGGCATCGTAAACCGACTGGTCGCCATGCGGGTGATACTTGCCGATCACATCGCCGACGACGCGCGCCGACTTCTTGAAGGCATCGTTCGGGTTCAGCTTCAACTGCCGCATCGCCCAGAGCAGGCGGCGGTGGACCGGCTTCAACCCATCGCGCAGATCAGGCAGCGAGCGCGCGGTAATCGTCGACAGCGCATAGACGAGGTAACGCTCGGAAAGCGCGGAATCGAACGGGGCATCGACGATAGCGTCAAACGGATCGGGTTCGGTGGTTTCAACTGTCATTGCGGGAATGCACTAGCGAAGGAAGGGACGGGTTGCCATGCGGGGGGACGGGCTTTGCACAACCTATTCCTCCCTGCAGGGGGAGCCGAAGGCGTGGCCCTTGGGCCACAGCGGGACCGCGACGCGCAGCGGCGGGGTGGAGGGGCACAGGCAAGTGATCCCGCCCCCTCTGGCCAGCAATGTCAGGATCACCCGCACGTACCCCTCCACCACTTCGTGGTCCCCCTCCCCGTTTCGGGGAGGAACCGGGACCGCAAATCGAGGTTGACACAGTTGACACCTTGTCAACCTCAAGTCCAACCAAGGATATCGATTTTTTGCAGATGCTTAGAGGCAGTTTTCGCCACTCAAAACGGATTTGAAAATACGGAGAAACTTGTAGAAATTCGACAAATTGGCGCACGAAGTGGGCGGCATGAAGCAAGCGCGAGGAGGGGTTGGCGGGCATGCCGGGCAGTTTAGCAAAACGCGGGGATGTAGGAAAATGGATCTGCCTTCGCTCTAACCTACCGCCGCTGCATATCCCTACTCTCCCCCGGAATCCGCACCTCGATCCCGTCGAGTGCCTCGCTCAGCACGATCTGACACGAGAGCCTGCTGGTCCGCGCCACCCCGGCGGCCAGGTCCAGCATGTCTTCCTCATCATCGCTCGCGGCTTCCAGCTTGGCGAACCAGTCGGGCGCGACGACGACGTGGCAGGTGGAGCAGGCCATTTGGCCCTCGCAGGTTCCTTCGAGCGGCATGCCTGCCGCCTGCCCGACTTCGAGCAGCCGTGCGCCGGGCTTGGCCTCAGCCTCTACCCGCTCGCCGCGTTCGGTAATGAAGGTGACCTTGACCACGTGCTACGCTCCCTGAACCTTACGCACCTTGGGCCAATGCCGCAGCCTCGATAGCGCGGCAGGCCTGTTCGACATCTTCTCTAGTCGTGTAGCGTCCGAAACCCAAGCGGATCGAAGCGCGCGCCTGAACCGGCTCCAGCCCGATGGCGGTGAGCACCCGGCTGGGCGCGCCGGTGCCGCTGCCGCAGGCGGAGCCCGCCGAGAAGGCAACCTCGCGGCAATCGCTCATCAGGCGGGGGAAATTGAGCCCTTCGAGGCGCAGGCTGAGATTGCCCGGCCAGCGCGCAGTCTCGCTGCCGTTGAGCGTCCAGCGGCTTAGGATCGAGCGGGCAAGGCTGGCGAGGCCGTAGAGGTGCTGGAAATCGGCGTCCATCCGCGCCTTGGCCAGCGCCGCCGCCGCGCCGAAACCGGCGCAGAGCGCAGGCGAAAGCGTTCCGGAGCGCAGGCCGCTCTCCTGCCCGCCGCCGTGGATCAGTGGCAGAACCTTCACCCCGTCACGCACCCACAGCGCGCCGATACCTTTGGGGCCGTAGAGCTTGTGCGCGGTAATCGCGATCAGGTCTGCGCCCTCGGGCGGGGCCAGCTTGCCCGCGCCCTGCACCGCATCGCAGAGGAACAGCGCGCCCATTTCGTGCGCGCGCTCCGCCAGCCGAGCGACGGGCTGGATGGTGCCGATCTCGTTGTTGACCTGCATCACGGCGACTAGGCCGGTACCCTCGTTAATGCTGACTTCGGGATCGACGAGCCCCTCAGCGCTGACGGGCAATTCCTGACACATCGCGCCACTGGCGATCGCGGAGTTGACCACGGCGCTATGCTCCAGCGCGGAAAAGGCGATGCCCGGATGCGTTTCTGCACGCGGCACGGCGCGGATCGCTTGGTTGATCGCCTCGGTCGCGCCGCTGGTGAAAATCACGCGGCCACCCTTGGGCAGCAGGCTGGCGACTTGCTCACGCGCCACCTCAACCGCCGCCGCCGCAGCCCGGCCCGCCTTGTGCATCGAGTGCGGGTTGGCGAAGCCCATGCTTTCCGGGCCAGACAACCAATGCAGCATCGCCTCGCGCGCTTCTGGAGCGAGCGGTGTGGTTGCCTGATGGTCTAGGTAGATCAAATCTGATGGCCTCGCGTGTAATCGTTGCTTTTTGGGCATTCGTTTCTATATAGCGCCCGCTTCCCTATCATAGTCCCTCTGGCAGTCTGGCGTGCTATTTTA
This sequence comes from Sphingomonadaceae bacterium, assembly GCA_947451145.1. Lineage (GTDB taxonomy): Bacteria > Pseudomonadota > Alphaproteobacteria > Sphingomonadales > Sphingomonadaceae > Novosphingobium. Next base: position 109,816 of record CANFXW010000004.1, read on the forward strand.
CGGCATGTCGCGCAGAGGGGCCAGCAGCACAGGTACCGCGCCAATGCCCGCAGTCATCTTCCCCGGCCCAGAAGGCCGTCTCGAAGGCCGCTTCCAGCCAGCCTCTCGCCCGCGCGCACCGGTTGCGATGATCCTCCACCCGCACCCGCAGGCCGGCGGCACGATGAATGACCGCATCACGCAGGCGCTGTACAAGACCTTCGTCGCGCGCGGCTTTGCCGTGCTGCGCTTCAACTTCCGCGGCGTTGGCCGTTCGCAGGGCAGCTTCGACAACGGCATTGGCGAGCTTTCCGATGCGGCGGCAGCGCTCGACTGGGTGCAGTCGATCCATCCCGAGGCGAGCACCACCTGGATCGCGGGCTACAGCTTCGGCGCGCTGATCGGCATGCAGTTGCTGATGCGCCGCCCGGAAATCCGCGGCTTCATCTCGATTGCTCCGCCGGCCAACATGTATGACTTCAGCTTCCTCGCCCCCTGCCCGGCTTCGGGCATCATGGTTCAGGGCGTGGCCGATACGGTGGTGACGCCGATCTCGGTGCAGAAGCTGGTCGACAAGCTGCGCACGCAGAAGCACATCACCATCCACCACGACGAAATCCCGCGCGCCAACCATTTCTTCGAGAACGAAATGGATGACATGATGCGCTCGGTGGACAACTATCTGGACTTCCGCCTGTCGCCGGATTGCCCGATCAGGTGAGGTTCCGAGGGGTGCGTCAGCATCCTTCGACAGGCTCAGGATGAGCGGGCTCTGAAGTTGGGCCAAGCTAACAAATCCCGCTCAGGCTGAGCTTGTCGAAGCCCCCTGCGGGCAAACTCTACTTCGCCAAATCCACCGGCGCAGCGCCCTTGCTGTCTGGCAGGGTCCATATCCCCACGTTCACGGCCAGGATCACCGCGAGCAGCAACATCAGCAGCGCCTGCTTCTTCGCCCCGCCCCGGCGGAGCAGGTAAATCGCGCCGCCGATGAGCGCGAGGACGGACAGCGACATCAGCGAGAGAGCAAAATCAAGCATGCTTCTCGCATAACCTCATAAGCCATTCGCAGAAAGGGGTTTGACTCAAGCGCCATCGCTTTCCAGCATGGCCTCATGACACCATGGTCGCCCACTCGCCGCCAAGCCATCGCCGGGATCTCCGCCGGGGCTGCCTCGCTCGCTCTGCCGGGAAGCGCCTTCGCCGCGCCCGATGCCAAGGACCTGCTCGACAGGATTGCATGGCAATTGCTTCAGGCGAGTCCCGAAAGTGCAACCTCGCTCGGGGTTGATACCGGCGCCCATGCCAGGCTGCGCGGCAGGCTGGAGGATCGCTCGCCCGCGGGCGTTGCCGCCAAGGCAGCGCTGCTCAGGAAAGCCCTGCGTGAGGTCAATGCCGTTCCCGAGGCCGGGCTTGATCCTGCAACCCAGACCAGCCTCGCTGTGGTCAAGAGCGCCTTCAAGACCGCGCTCGATGGCTATGCCCTGCCCTATGGCGATGTCGCTGTCGGTGGTTGGCGCAACACGCCCTATGTGGTGATCCAGAACGTCGGTGCCTATCTCGATACGCCGCGCTTTCTCGATGGCGACCATCCGGTGAAGAGCGCCGAAGATGCCGAGGCCTATCTTGCGCGCCTCGGCCAGATGCCCCGGCAGCTTGATGGCGAACTGGCACGCATGCGCAAGGCCACCGCGCAAGGCCTGATCCCGCCAGATTTCCTGCTCGACAAAGCCATTCGCCAGATGGAACTGACCATTGCCGATGCCGGTTCGGAAAAGAGCGGCATGGTGCAATCGCTGGTCGGCCGCACCCAGACGATCCCCGGCGACTGGGGCAAGCGTGCCGGGGCGACTGTTTCCAAAACCATCGTCCCTGCCCTGCAGCGCCAGCTGGCCGAGCTGAAACGCCAGCGCGCCAAGGCGAGCTCCGAGGCCGGCATGTGGTCGCGCCCGCACGGCGACGAGTGGTACGCCTGGGGTCTGCGCGCCAGCACCACGACGCGGCGCACGCCCGCCGAGATCCACCAGATGGGCAAGGACCAGCTCGCCGAACTGCAAAGCCGGATGGAGCCGATCCTGCAGAAGCTGGGCTACACCAGTGGCACGGTCGGTGCGCGGATGAAGGCGCTCGGGCAGGACCCGCGCTTTGCGTTCCCCAATAATGACGAAGGGCGCGCCCAAGTCGTCAAGCTGATGGAAGACAAGATTGCCTACATCCGCACGCGCCTGCCCGATGCCTTCCGCACGCTGGTTCCGGGCAAGCTGGAAATCAGGCGGATGCCGGCCGCCGAAGAGCCCGGCGCGCCGAATGCCTATGGCGGGGCAGGCTCGATCGACGGATCGATCCCGGGCAAGGTCTGGGTCAATCTGGGCGAGGTCAGCCGCCACAGTAAATTCTCGGTTCCCGATCTGGTGTTCCACGAAGGCATTCCGGGCCATGTCTGGCAGGGCGAATATGCCAACCGCCTGCCACTGATCCGCTCGATCCTCGCCTTCAACGCCTATTCCGAAGGCTGGGCGCTCTATGCCCAGCAGCTGGCTGACGAACTGGGCGCCTATGACGACGATCCAGTCGCCCGGCTGGGCTATCTGCAGGGCCTGTCTTTCCGTTGCTGCCGTCTGGTGGTCGATACCGGCATGCACGCCATGCGCTGGAGCCGCGCGCAGGCGCAGCAGTGGTTTGCCGATGCCAATGGCTCGGGCCTCGCCGAGCTCGCGCCGGAGATTGACCGCTATTGCTCATGGCCGGGGCAAGCCTGCGGCTACAAGATGGGCCACAGCGAGATCAACGCCCAACGCAAGCGCGCCCAAGCTGCCTTGGGTGCCAAGTACGATCTGCGCGATTTCGATCAGGCGGTTGTCGGCGGCGGCAACGTGCCGCTCGATGTGCTGGCGCTGAATGTCGGACGGTATATCGCGGGGTAGGGCAAGGATCGGGAAATGCGAATGACCTTGCCCCAAAACCGCCCATCCTGAGCTTGTCGAAGGACTGCTTTTTCTTTGGGCAGTTGTGCGTGGCGCACGAAGAACAAGGACAGTGCTTCGACAAGCTCAGCATGGACGGGCCTGTTTCCAGCTCAGGTGGCCCGCACCAGCAGCCAAAATCGTCCAGCATCAAAAAGGGGGCCATGATGCAGCTGCACCATGGCCCCCTTTTTTGGTCCGGTTGTGGACCGGAAGCTTAGTTCTTGCCGAACAGGCCGCCAGCCATTCCGGCAATATCGTTGAGCGGGCTGCCGTCACCGTCCTTGTCGAGCATGCCGGTAAGGCCCGAAAGCGCCGAATTGCCCTGCAGCAAGCCGGAAAGCTGGCCAAGCCCGCCTTCGCCGCCAAGGTGCGAGGCGATCTGGCCGAGCATGCCTGAGTCCATGCCGGTCTTGGCTGCCGCGGCTTCAATCGTATCGCCGGGTTCGGCATGGCTCTGGCCGAGCGCCTTGACCGCCATTTCAGCCATCGAAGGATCGATGCCGAACTTGCCAGCAATGCTGCTGATATCGAGGTTCCCGCCAACCTGGCCGAGGATGCTGTCAAAAAGGCTCATGAATGCGACTCCAGATAATGAAGCCGCAATCATGGCGCAGAAACAAATCAGTTCAACGACAATTATCGCACCGGTAACGTAATGTTACACGGCGCGTATCCTCGGTGGCGAACGATCAGGCGGCGACGAGCGCAGCCTTCATCACGCCTTCGTCAACATAGTCGACAAATTGCGCAAAGTTGTCAGCGAACTTGCGGACCAGTTCCTGCGCAGCCACGTCGTATTCGGCGGCATCAGCCCAAGCACCGCGTGGATCGAGCAACTTGCTGTCCACACCGTCAACCGCCACCGGCACTTCGATGCCGAAGTTCGGGTCCTTGCGGAACTCGGCATTGAGCAAGGTGCCATCAAGCGCGGCGTTGAGCAGCGCACGGGTGGCCTTGATCGGCATGCGCTTGATGCCGGGCATCGTTGCCTTGCCACCCGACCAGCCGGTGTTGACCAGCCAGCACTGCGCGCCGCCCTTGGCGATGCGCTCTTTCAGCAGGTTGCCATAGACGCTGGGGTGGCGCGGCATGAAGGCAGCGCCGAAGCAGGTCGAGAAGGTTGCCTCAGGCTCGGTCACGCCGATTTCGGTACCGGCGACCTTGGCGGTGTAGCCCGAAAGGAAGTGGTACATCGCCTGCTCGGGCGTCAACCGCGCGATCGGAGGCAGAACGCCGAAGGCATCGGCAGTGAGGAAGATGATGTTTGACGGCGGGGGGCCGAGGTTTTCATCGCTGGTGTTCGGGATGAACTCGATCGGATAGGCGCCGCGGGTGTTCTCGGTCTTGCTGGCGTCGGTGAAGTCGAGCTCACGCGTGGCTTCGTCCATCGCCACGTTCTCGAGGATCGTGCCGAACATCTTGGTGGTGGCGTAGATTTCGGGCTCACCCTCGGCCGAGAGGTTGATCATCTTGGCGTAGCAGCCGCCTTCGAAGTTGAACACGGCCTGGTCCGACCAGCCATGCTCGTCATCGCCGATCAGCGTGCGGCTGGCGTCAGCCGAAAGCGTAGTCTTGCCGGTGCCCGAAAGGCCGAAGAAGATCGCGCTGGTGCCGTCCGAGCCAATGTTGGCCGAGCAGTGCATCGGCATCACGCCCTGCGCCGGAAGCAGGTAGTTCAGCAGGCCGAACACGCCCTTCTTCATCTCGCCCGAATATTCGGTGTTGCCGATCAGGATCAGCTTTTCGGTGAAGTTGACCGAGATCACCGTATCGCTGCGGCAACCGTGGCGCTCAGGATTGGCCTTGAAGCTGGGCAGGTTGATGATGGTGTATTCCGGCGCGAAGCCGGCCAACTCGTCTGCTGTCGGGCGCACCAGCAAGGTGCGGACGAACAGGCTGTGCCAGGCCATCTGGGTGATCACGCGCACGGCTACGCGATATTCGGGCTGGCTGCCGCCGAACAGGTCGGCGACGTAAAGCTCGTCCTGATCCTTCAGTGCGGCCATGAAATCGGCCTTCAGGTTGGCCCAGTGCTCAACCGACATCGGCTGGTTGATCTTGCCCCAGTTGATCTGGTCTTCGGTGGCAGCATCGCGGACGATGAACTTGTCCTTCACGCTGCGCCCGGTGAATTTACCGGTATCGACCAGCAAAGCGCCATCCTTGGTCAGGCGGCCTTCGCCGCGCTGAACTGCATGTTCAACCAGCGGCGCGGTGCCAAGGTTGGCAAACAGTTTTGCACTGGTGGTGATACCCTGTTTGTCGAGCGGGTAGGAAAGCTGGGCCAAGGTCTTCTCCTGTGGGCGCATGCCGCTACGGAAATGCTCCCGAGCGTGTCGATGCATAGGTATGCGAGATTCGGGGCCGCGAATAGTCGAGCCATTCGCACCCGTCAAACCGCATGAGCGAATAGCGCGGCATTGTTACCGGTTTCCTATCATTTTTTCACCGGTTCAATTGATTGTCAGGGTGTAATCAACCGGCTAACCCTTGCGCCGCAATCAACCGGTCAGGCCAACCAATCGCATGGACGCGAATTCCGATTCTCCAGTGCCCGCGCAGCAAGTTATCGCTCTGGTCGATGATGACCGCAACGTGCTGACCACCGTATCGATCGCGTTGCAGGCCGAAGGCTTTGCCACGCGGGTCTATGCCGACGGGCAGGCAGCGCTTAAGGCCCTGCAGGATAACCCGCCCGACCTTGCCATCTTCGACATCAAGATGCCGCGGATGGACGGGCTGGAACTGCTGCAGAAACTGCGCGAGACTTCGGGGCTTCCGGTGATCTTCCTCACCTCGAAGGACGAGGAAACCGATGAGGCGCTGGGGCTGGCGATGGGGGCGGACGATTACATCGCCAAGCCGTTCAGCCAGCGCCTGCTGACGGCCCGCATCAGGGCGATCCTGCGCCGCACCGAACTCGCCAAGCAAGTGCCCGACGGACCTGCCGATGACGAGGCAGCACAGCCGGTGCGCCGCGGCCGCCTTGAGCTTGATCCCTTGCGCCACCGGGTAACCTGGGACGGCAAGCCGGTGACGCTGACCGTTACCGAATTCATGATCCTTGAAGCGCTGGCCCAGCGGCCCGGGGTGGTGAAGAGCCGCAACCAGCTGATGGACGCCGCCTATAGTGACGACATCTTCGTCGATGACCGGACAATCGACAGCCACATCAAGCGCCTGCGCCGCAAGATCCGCGCGGTAGACAATGATTTCAGCGCAATCGAAACCCTCTACGGCGCCGGTTACAGCTTCACCGATGGCTGACGAGGACAAGATCAGCCAGCCCGAGCGGCTGTTCTGGACACGGCGCATCGCCCTGACCACACGCATTCTGGCGGTGAACATCATCGTGCTCTCGCTGCTGGCGGGCAGTCTTTTCTACCTTGATTCCTATCGCAACAAGCTGCTGACCGAGCGGTTCGAACTGGCCCGGTCAGAGGCCCAGATCATCTCTGATGCGCTGGCCGAAACCCCGCGCAGCGAGCGTGCGCCCCTGCTCGCGCGGATCGGCACCGAACAGCACCTGCGCCTGCGGCTCTATGATGCGCGCGGCCACCAGATCGCTGATTCATTTCTGCTGGCAGACCCTTCGTTCCAGTTCGCCGATCCGGAAAACGACGGCTGGGCCTTGAAGGCGGCGCGTATCCTTGATCGCAGCATGGACTGGGTACTGGGTGCGGCGGAAATCCCTGACTATGTCGAGGCCGCTATCCCCACCGCTGATGCCTGGCCCGAAGTGGCCGAAGCGCAAAAGGCCAATGACACCATTGTGCGCGAACGCCGCGCGCCCGATGGCACGCCGGTGTTCACCGCCGCTGCTCCGGTGGGCGAACGCGGCGAGGCGCTGCTCACCACCCGCAACGCCACCGATATCACGCTGAAGGTGCGCGATGCCCGCCAGACGCTGGCGATCATCATCGGGATCGCGCTGCTGTTTTCGATCCTGCTCTCGCTGTTTCTTGCCCGCACTATCGTTCAGCCGTTGAAAGCTCTGGTGCGCGCGGCGGTGCGGGTGCGGCTCGGGCGTGAGCGCGAGGTTGTCGTCCCCCGCCTGCCCGAACGTGGTGACGAGATCGGCCTGCTCGCCCGCGCCCTGTCCGACATGAGCGCGGCACTGCGCCAGCGGATCGACGCGGTGGAAAGCTTCGCCGCCGATGTCGCCCACGAACTCAAGAACCCGCTCGCCAGCCTGCGCAGTGCGGTGGAAACTCTGGGCAAGGTCGAAGACCCCGAGCTGCGCCGCCAACTGATCGGCATTGCCGCACACGATGTGCGGCGGATCGACCGGTTGGTGACCGAGATTGCCGATGCCAGCCGGATTGATGCCGAACTCTCGCGCACCACATTCGAGCCGGTCGATCTCGGCGCTCTGCTCAAGGGCCTGACCGGCGAGCGGGCCGAGCGCAGGGCCGATGGCGGCGCGCAGGTTATGTTCAAGGCCCCGGCCAAGCGCGTTCTGGTTATGGGTGATCCGGGGCGGCTGGAACGGGTGTTCGCCAACCTGCTCGACAACGCCGCCTCTTTTTCCCCGCCCGGGGGAACCATCGAGATCGCTGTATCGCGTCGCGGAGGCCGTGTGCGGGTCAGTGTCAGCGACGACGGCTCTGGCATCCCGGTCGAGGCGCGCGAAAAGGTGTTCGAGCGTTTCCATTCGGACCGGCCCGAGGGCGAGGACTTTGGCAGCCATTCGGGGCTGGGGCTGGCGATTGCCCGCACCATCGTTACCGCGCACGACGGCACCCTCACCGCGCATGACCGCGCTGATGGCAAGCCGGGTGCCTGCCTGATCCTCGACCTGCCCGAGGCCGCAGCATGACCGCCCTCTATCAGGCGACAGGCGTTGCGATTGGCGGACCCAAGGGCGGGCGCGGCCTGCTGATCGAAGGGCCGCCGGGCTCTGGCAAGACCAGCCTCGCGCTTGCGCTGATCGATCGCGGGGCTGCGCTGATCGGTGATGACGGGGTGGCGCTGTCGCTCGATGCCAAGCGCCTGCTAGCCAGCCCGCCACCGGCGACAGCGGGCCTGATCGAGGTCCGCAATGTCGGCATCATTGCACGGCCCTTTGCTGCGCAAGTGCCAGTCGCGCTGGTGCTCCGGCTCGATCCACAGGCCCCGCGCTATGTCGAGGCTGCCGAGACCTGCACCATCGCCGGCTTTACCATTCCGCTGATCCGCCTGTGGCCGGACAGCCCGGTGCTCGCGCTTCGTGCCGAACTGGCACTGGAGCTCCATGGTCTTGTCTGATCGCAATAAGCCTAATGGACATTCCCCATAACTCGGAGCAAACCGCGCGCCGATGCCTGCCACTACCCCTAACGAGTCGCATGAAAGCCGACAGCGCGTGCTGCTGGTCACCGGCCTGCTCGGCGCCGGCAAGACGACTGCGCTCAAGGTACTGGAGGACCTCGGCTGGGAAGTGATCGACAATTTCCCGATCCGCATGCTTGGCCAACTCATCGGCAATCCCGGCGAACTCGTCGACGGCTTGCGCCCGCCGCTCGCCATCGGTTTTGACACGCGCACCCGCGGGTTCAATCCGCATGAGGTGATCCAGCGGGTCAAGAGCCTGACCGAGCGTGATGATCTGACCGTTACCACGCTCTACCTCGATTGCTCGGGCCGAGAGCTGGAGCGGCGGTATAACGAAACCCGTCATCGCCATCCGCTGGCTGCTGATATGCCAGTGGCTTCGGGCATCGCTGCCGAGCGCGAATTGCTCGATCCGCTGCGCCGCTGGGCCGATATGGTGATCTCGACCACCGACATGACCTCGAACGATCTTCAGCAGAAGATTCGCGAGCATTTTGCGCCGATTTCGGAAGCGGGCCTCACGCTGACGCTATCCAGCTTCGGCTTTTCGCGCGGCATGCCACCGGTCGCCGATCTGGTGTTCGATATGCGTTTTCTCGATAACCCGCACTGGGTGGAAGAGCTGCGCCCGCTGACCGGCATGGACGCCGTGGTAGGCGAACACATCCGTCAGGACGAGGCTTTCGGCACTGCATTCACGCAGATTCGTGACCTGCTGCTCACCCTGCTTCCCCGCTATGACGCGCAGGGTAAAGCCTATGTCCACGTCGCTTTCGGCTGCACCGGCGGGCGGCACCGTTCGGTGTTCATGGCCGAGCAGATGGCCGCGGCCTTGCGCGACTCAGGATTTTCGCCCACATTGCTGCACCGCAATTTGACATCGCGTGCGGCTGATCTGGTTGAGGGAGCCAAGGCGCGATGAGGGCAAGAACAACAGGGTCGAAGCCGACGGCTTTCCGGAGTCCATTTTTCCTATGATTGGTATGGTGCTGGTAACCCACGGCGATCTTGCCGCGGAATTTGTGCATGCGATGGAACACGTCGTCGGGCGGCAGGAAGCCGTGGCGACCGTGTGCATTGCCCCCAACGACGACATGGAAATCCGGCGCAAGGAAATCTCCGAAGCCATTGCCAAGGTCGATTCGGGTGAAGGCGCGGTGGTGCTGACCGATCTGTTCGGCGGCACCCCATCGAACCTTGCTATCTCGCTGATGAAGGCCGGGCGGATCGAGGTGATCGCCGGGATCAACCTGCCGATGCTGATCCGCCTTGCGGGTGCACGCAAGGCGATGGCGGTTGGCGATGCGGTGAAGGCTGCGCGCGATGCCGGGCGCAATTACATCACCATCGCTTCAGAATTCCTCGGATCAGAGGTGGATGCGGCATGAGCGCGATTTGCGAAACGGTTGAGATCGTCAACCAGCGCGGGCTGCACGCCCGGGCGAGCGCCAAGTTCGTCAACTTCGTCGCCAAGCTGCCCGAGAGCATCTCGGTGGTCGTTTCGAAGGATGGCAATGAAGCCAATGGCGGCTCGATCCTCGGCCTAATGATGCTGGGCGCGGCCAAGGGTGACACTATCGAGATCTGCGCCAGCGGCGAAGGTGCCGATGCCATCATGCCCAAGCTGGTCGGCCTCGTCATGGACGGCTTCGGCGAGGATTGATCGCTTGATCCGCCGCGAAATCACCGGCTTTTCCAACCCCACGGTCAAGTTCCTGCGCTCGCTGCGCGAGAAGAAGCACCGCAAGGCGGCGGGCAAGTTCCTCGCCGAAGGACTGCGGCTGCTCACCGATGCGCGGGAGAGCGGGCATATTCCCGAGATCCTGGTGATGGCCAAGGGCCGCGATAATCACGCCCTGCTCGCCGCGCTGGAAGCCGATGTCGTGGCGGCGGGCGGCGAAGTGATCGAGACCAGCGACGACATCCTCTCCAAGATCACCGGCAAGGATAACCCGCAGGCGGTGGCCGGCGTGTTCGCCGAGTTTGATACTTCGCTTGGCGCGCTGGATCGCGGCAAGGCGAAGATCTGGCTGGTCGCCCAGGCGCTGCGCGATCCCGGCAACCTCGGCACCATGCTGCGCACCGGCGACGCGATTGGCGCGGGCGGGCTGATCCTGCTTGATGATTGCGCCGATCCCTTTTCGGTCGAAGCCGTGCGGGCGAGCATGGGGGCGGTATTTACGCAAAGGGTGGCGCAGGCCCGATGGGATGAGTTCGAGCCGTGGCTGCGTGCGGGGGCCGGTCAACTGGTCGCCGCCAGCCTGCGCGAAGCCCAGCCCTACCGCGGCGCGCCCTATGCAGCGCCCTGCTTCGTCATGGTCGGCAACGAGTCGCGCGGGCTGCCCGAAGAATACGAGATGGCCTGCGATCTGCGGGTGACCATGCCGATGAAAGGCCGCGCAGACAGCCTGAACGCGGCGGTAGCGGCGGCGGTACTGGGGTATGAGGTGCTGGCTTCGGTCGGGTGATTGGCCCTGCTATCACTCATCCAATTTCGTCATCCTGAACTCGTTTCAGGATCCATTATGCCGCAAAAGCAGTGTTTGCCGGATGACAGCAAACCGCGAGGCTTTGCGGCGAAACTTCGCTTCGGTCTGTGTCGAGGAATGGATCCTGAAACGAGTTCAGGATGACGGGAAATTAGGAGAGTTCGCGCTTCAGGCCGCATCCTCGTCATTGGCCGCTGGCAGAGCAACCACATCGGCTCCTTCGGCATGGCGCGGCAAGGCTTCGATCAGCGGCACATCCTCAATCTCGCGCTTGCCGATCTCGATGCCCTTGTCACGCAGGCGTTTGCCTGAGGCGAGGACATTGCGCTCAAAGCTCGAGACGAACTTGTTGTAATTGTTGACCGCGCTTTCGAGCCCGCCACCAACCTTCTTCAGGTGTTCGGCAGCGACCGCCAAGCGGTCATAAAGCTCGGCCCCTGCGCGCCCGATCTCGATCGCCTCGCGCGCCAGCTTGTCCTGTGACCAGACCATGGCAACCGTGCGGGCAATCGCCACGAGGTTGGTCGGCGTGGCCAGCAGCACGCGGCGCTGGAAGGCGAAGTCCCACAGCTCCGGATCAGCCTCAAGCGCGGCGGCGACAAAATGCTCGCCGGGAACGAACATCACGACATAGTCTGGCGCTTCCTCGAACTGGCTCTGATAGCTCTTCGCGCCCAGCTGCTGCACATGGTTGCGCATCGATTGCGCGTGCTGTGCCATATGGGCATCGCGAGCGGTATCGTCGCCCGCCTCATAGGCAGCCTGATAGGCGTTGAGAGAAACCTTGGCGTCGATCACCAGCTTCTTCTGTCCCGGAATGTTGACCACGGCATCGGGGCGCAGGCGGCCATCTTCGGTATCGATCGAATGCTCGGTGACGAAATCGGTATGCTCGGCAAGGCCGCACTGTTCGAGCACGTTGCGCAGCTGCTGCTCGCCCCAGCGCCCCCGCGCCTTGGGGGCATTGCGCAGCGAATTGCCGAGCCGCGCTGCTTCGGCTTTGACCTGTTCCTGCCCTACCCGCATCAGTTCGATCTGGCCGAACAGTTGGCCGAAGGCATCGACCCGCTTGGCCTCGATGGAAGCGACCTGATCCTCGTAGGACTTGAGTTTCTGTCCCACCGGTTCAAGCAGCGCCTTGATCCGCGCTTCGTTCTTTTCCTCGGAAACGCTGAAACGCTCGGCCGCGCGCTGGAGGAACACTTCCTGCGCCTGACCCAGCACTTTCGCCCCCGCCGCTTCGAATTCCTTCTTCAGCGCCTCCTGAGATTGCAGCAGCAGCGCCTTCTGCTCGTCGAAATTGGCGGCGTTGGCCTCCAGCGTGGCGATCTTGATCGAGGCGTCGCCGAGTTCCTTGATCGCCCGGCGGAATTCCTCCTCGCGCCCTTTGGCCTCGGCTTCGGCAGTATCCAACCGCGCACGCAGATCGGAAGCGGGCCGACCGCCAAGGAACCAGCCGAGCCCAAGGCCGATAACGAGCGACAGAATCGCGATGATTGCAGGTGACATGGCTTCAGGTTAACGGGAACAGAGAAAGAACGCTAGTACTAACTCAACCGGTCCCGGAACGTTTCCCAGCTGAACCGCTTCACGCAATCGAGCACGTCACTTTCGCTGTCCCACAGCCAGATCGAGGGCAGCGGAACGCCGTTGAAGGTGGTGGTTTTGACCATCGAATAGTGCGCCTGATCGAGGAAGGCGAAGCGCTGGCCGGGTTCGGCTGGCACCGGCAGGCGGTAATCGCCGATCACGTCACCCGCGAGGCAGCTTGGCCCGCCCAGACGCACGGCACCGCCCTGCCCCTCATCGATGATCTCGTCATCCAGCACCGCTTCGCCGAGCATCGCCGGGCGGTAGGGCGCTTCGATCACATCGGGCATGTGGCAGGTGGCGGAAATGTCGGTGATGGCGACCGGCATGCCGTTGTCCTGCACATCGAGCAGCGTGCCGACGAGAATTCCGGCGTCGAGCGCCACGGCCTCGCCGGGTTCGAGGTAGATTTCGGCGCCCGTATCGTCCTGCATATCGATCAGGAACTGCACCAGTTCATCGCGTTGATAATCGGCGCGGGTGATGTGGTGGCCGCCGCCGAGATTGAGCCATTTGAACTGGCCGAAGAAGGGTTCGAGATAGTCAAAGGCGACATCCCAGGTGCGCTTGAGCGGCTCCAGATCCTGCTCGCACAGGGTGTGCATGTGGAGGCCGTCGATCAGATCGATGTGCTCTTGGGTGAGCTGGTCAATCGGGAAGCCAAGCCGCGAATGCGGGGCGCAGGGATCATAACGCGGCACCTCACCTTCGGGGTGCAAGGGATTGATCCGAAGGCCAATATCAAAGTGATCTCCGCGCGCCCTCGCCGCCGCGATGATCGCGCTGCAGCGGATGATCTGGTCGGGCGAATTGAAGATCACATGATCGGAAATACGGAGGATCTCGTCGAGGTCTTCGGGCTTGTAGGCGGCCGAGTAGGTGGCGATTTCGCCGTCATAGAACTCGCCCGCCAGCCGCGCTTCCCATAGGCCGGATGTGCAGACGCCATCGAGATATTCGCCGATGATCGGCGCGACCGACCACATCGAAAAAGCCTTCAGCGCGGCGAGCACCTTGATCCCGGCGCGGTCGCGAATGTCGGCCAGCACCGCAAGGTTGGCGCGCAGCTTCGCCACGTCCACCACAAAGGCAGGGCTGTCCACGCGGTGGAGGTCAAAGTGGGCAAATGCGCCCGGATCGCCGGCTTTGGTTTCCATTACACCCTCGTCATTCCCGCGAAAGCGGGAACCCATCTCCTGCCTTGGCGGCCAGATCAACCCTCTGGAGATGGGTCCCCGCTTTCGCGGGGATGACGGTATTTTGTTTGCGTGGCCGTGGCCTCAAAAATCCACCGGCCCGCTCAATTCCTTCACCTGCCACGGCAGGCCATGCTTGTTGAGCATATCCATGAACGGATCGGGGTCCATCTGCTCCATGTTGAACACGCCCTCACCTGTCCACGCGCCCGTCAGCATCATGGCCGCGCCGATCATGGCGGGGACGCCGGTGGTGTAGGAGATCGCCTGGTTGCCGGTTTCGGCATAGGCCTCTTCGTGGTCGCAGATCTGGTAGATGTAGAAGGTCTTGTCGCCCGAGCCATCGAGCGCCTCACCGGTGGCGATGTCACCGATGTTGGTCTTGCCCTTGGTCGTCGGCCCCAGCGTTTCGGGCTTGGGCAGCACGGCGGCGAGGAACTGCAGGGGCACGATCTGCTGGCCCTGATATTCGATAGGTTCAATGCCGATCATGCCGACGTTCTTCAGCACGGTCAGGTGGTTGATATAGGCATCGCCAAAGGTCATCCAGAAGCGGCCGCGCTCCAGCTCGGGGATGAACTTCGCGAGGCTTTCCAGCTCCTCGTGGTACATCATGTACATGTTCTTGGGGCCGACAGCGTCGAAGTCGAAGGCCACTTTCTTCGACAGCGGCGGGGTTTCGACGAACTGGCCGTTCTCCCAGTGCCGGGCATTGGCGGTGACTTCGCGGATGTTGATTTCCGGGTTGAAGTTGGTGGCAAAGGCCTGACCATGATCGCCGCCGTTGCAATCGAGAATGTCGAGGCTGCGAATGGTCTTCAGCTTGTGCTTCTTTAGCCACATGGCGAAAACCGAGGTCACGCCCGGATCAAAGCCCGATCCCAGCAGTGCCATGATGCCGCGCTCCTTGAAGCGGTCATGCAGGTTCCACTGCCACGAGTATTCGAACTTCGCGACGTCCTTCGGCTCGTAATTCGCCGTATCGAGGTAAGGCACGCCGGTGTTCAGGCAGGCCTCCATGATCGTCAGATCCTGATAGGGCAGCGCCAGATTGACCACCAGCTTCGGGCCGATCCGCTCGATCAGCGCGGAGAGCGCAGGCACGTCTTCGGCATCGATGGCATAGGTCGCCACATCCACCCCGCAGCGCGCCTTCACCGATTCGGCAATGGCATCGCACTTGGCAAGCGTGCGGCTGGCGAGGTGAATCTCGCTGAAAATGTCAGGATTGAAGGCCATCTTGTGGACACAGACCGAGCTGACCCCACCTGCACCGATCACCAGAACCTTGCTCAAAGCCCATCTCCTAATGGCCAAAACCGATATACGGCCGAAGGGCGCTCATATAGGCTGCTGGCATGACTACTCAAGGACAACGCAACCCCACCGCCGAAGGTGTCGCCCGCGCGGCGGCGAAGCTGGCTGAATTCTTGCCCGAAACGCCTTTGCTCGAGGCGCGCATCGGTGGTGCCACTGTGTGGTGCAAGGCGGAGTGCCTGCAGCCCATCGGTGCGTTCAAGATCAGGGGGGCATGGCACCGCCTGTCTGACCTTTCAGCAGAGGAACGCGCGCGCGGCGTGGTGGGGGTTTCCAGCGGTAACCACGCGCAAGGCGTCGCCTGGGCAGCGCGGAAGCTGGGGATCACGGCGGCGATTGTCATGCCGGTGGATGCCCCTGCGGTGAAGCTCGCCAACACCCGCGCGCTCGGGGCCGAGATTGTGCTCTATGACCGCCCCGGCGGCGAGGATCGCGATGCCGTGGCCGAAAAGCTGTGCAAGGAACGCGGCGCAACGCTGGTCCACGCCTTTGCCGATCCGTGGGTGATCGAGGGACAGGGAACTGTCGGGCTGGAAGCGGCCCGGCAGCTAAGCCAGCGCGGGATCGAGCCGCCCACCCGGGTAGTCACCCCCTGCGGTGGTGGCGGTCTGACAGCGGGCTTGGCGCTCGCCCTGCCTGATGCCGAGATCGTGCCGGTTGAGCCCGAAGGCTGGGACGACGTGCGGATCAGTCTAGAAGCTGGAGCGATCGTGCCGGTGGCGGACACGTCATTCGCCACCGCCTGCGATGCGCTGCAAACTCCCGCCACCCGGCCGATCAACTTCGCCGTGCTGAAGGCGCGCGTGCCGTTCGGCCTGATGGTCACCCCGGCCGAGATCCGCGCGGCGCAGCGCTGGGTCTTCAGCGAGCTCAGGCTGGTGGTCGAACCCGGCGGAGCGGCGGCGCTGGCGGCGGCGCTGGCGGGCAAGGTGGCGCTGGATGGTCGCACGGTGATCGTGCTTTCAGGCGGCAACACCGATCCGGCGAGCTTTGCCAAAGTGCTGGCGTCAACGGACTGAAATCCTCCCCCTTGGGGGAGGGGGACCATGCGAAGCATGGTGGTGGGGTACGCGCGAGTGTTCCTGACGGTGCTGACCAGAGGGGTCAGGAACACTCGCCTGTACCCCTCCACCACTACGTGGTCCCCCTCCCCTGCAGGGAGGAAAGGTTGCAATTGACAATCTAATCCCGCCGAAGCAGTCTCCGCCCCAAGAAAAGCAAGGGGGAAAGGTTATGGAAGCCAAGATGCTGGCACCGGCTGCAGTGCTGATTGTCTGGACGATGATCGTCATGCTGTGGATGACAGTCACCCGGTTCGCCGCACTTTCGAAATCCGGCATCGACCTCAGCAAGTCAAAGCCGGGTGGGCGTGGTTCCCAACTTGATGGTGTGCTGCCCGATCAGGTGATGTGGAAGAGCCACAACTACACCCACCTGCTCGAACAGCCGACGATCTTCTATCCGGCGGTGGTGATCATCGCGCTGATGGGTGCATCGGGCAGCGACGTGCTGCTGGCCTGGGCCTATGTCGCCTTGCGCATCATCCATTCGTTCTGGCAGGCCTTGGTCAACCGCCTGCCGGTGCGCATCGCGCTGTTCTTTGTTTCATCGGTGATCCTGGTAGTGTTAGCCTGCCGCGCGGCGATGCTGACGCTTTTCGCAGTCTGACAAGGGGGAAGAAATCATGACTCTGGTTGGTATGGAAATTCTCAAACCCGTCGCCGTGCTGGCGGGCTGGACGATGGTGATGTGGATCTGGCTTTACGCCACCCGCATTCCGGCGATGCAAAAGGCCAAGATCGATCTCGCTGCAAAAGCTGGCGGCACGGGCAAGGATCTGGACGGAATCCTGCCCGAGCAGGTCCAGTGGAAAGCCCACAACTACAACCACCTGCATGAGGCACCTACGGTGTTCTATGCGGTGGCGCTGCTGCTCGCGCTGATCGGCATGGGTGACGGTTTCAACGCCACGCTCGGCTGGGCCTATGTCGCCTTGCGCATTGCCCACTCGCTGGTGCAGGTGACAAGCAACAAGGTGATGCTGCGCTTCAGCCTATTCGCGCTGTCAACGCTGTGCCTGATGGCGCTGGTGCTGCACGCGCTGATCGGCGTGTTTCACGGATAAATTTTTCCTCTCTCCCCTTCAGGGGAGAGATACGAAGGCTTGGCAGCTTGTCTGACTAGCCGAAGTAGAGAGGGGAACACTCTGCGCGACACCCCCTCTCCCAACCCTCTCCCCTGAAGGGGAGAGGGCTATTTTACAAACAAACTCGCCAGTTCCACATGGGTTGACCAACGGAACTGGCCGACCGGCCTGACTTCCTGCACCCGGTATCCTGCCTCAACCAGCAGCGCCGCATCGCGCGCCCAGCTGGAGGGGTTGCAGCTGATATAGACGATCCGCGCCACGGTGCTGTCCGCCAGCCGCTCGATCTGGTCCCGCGCACCGGCGCGCGGCGGATCGAGGACGACGGCGTCGAACTTGTTCAGCTCGTCAGGCAGCAGCGGATTGCGGAACAGATCGCGGTGCGCTGGAAAGATCGGCAGTCCAGCCATCCCCGCCGCCGCCTTGCAGGCCAGATGGGCATCGCGCGCCGCCTCGGCCGCCAGAACCCGGCTACCCTGCCCGGCCAATGCGAAAGCAAAGGTGCCAAGCCCGGAGAACAGGTCTGCGACATTGGTGCAGCCGGCCAACCAATCGGTTGTTGCCGCGACCAGTGCCTGCTCACCATTGAGCGTTGCCTGGAGGAACGAACCCGGCGGGAACGGCACCGAGATGCCGCCCAGCCGCACGGTTACCGGCTCCGGCTCCCACACCGCTTCCGGCCCATAGCCCTGATCGAGCACCAGCCGCGCGAGGCGATGATCGGTGGCGAAATCGAGCATCAGATGCACGGCATCCAGCCCTTCGGTGGTCACGCCCTTGATGAACAGGTCAACGCCCTGCTCGGTCATGGCGAGATCGACATCGGCGGCCATGCGGCTATGGCTGTGCTTACCTTGCGGTGCCTTCTTGCCCTTCTTTGGCGCAGGCGCAGACTGGCCGAGCCGGATCAGCAGTTTCCGCAAGGGCGCGAGCAGCGCAACGAATTCGGGCAACAGCACCGGGCATTCGCCAAGCTCAACCAGCCGATGCGATTTCGCCTCGCGGTAGCCGATGACGATCCGCCCGGCTGAACTTTCCGCCCTGAGCGAAGCGCGGCGGCGCGTTCCGGGGGGCGAGAGGTGCGGGGCGGCGAAATGTTCAGTGCCCAAGTCCTGACTAGCCGAGGCATTGGTCACCCGCGCCTCGACAAAGTCGGTCAGCGATTGCTCGTCAAGCTGCTGCAACTGGCAACCGCCGCACTGGCCGAAGTGGCGGCAGACCGGCGCGATGTGGTGCGGCCCCGGCTCAACCGTGCCGTCTGACAGCAACATGTCCCCCGGCGCCACGCCCCAGGCGAAGCGGCCAGACGCGGTTACGCCATCGCCCTTGGCGGCGATGCGGATGATGGGTTCGGCGATAATGTTTTCAGGCTCGGTCACAAGCAGGCCGCGTAGGCGTTCCGCATCTCTGCGGCAAGCTGCGCGGCAGTAAAAGCCGGACCAGCCAGCCGCGCCGCCTCACCATGCAGCCAGACAGACTCGCAAGCTGCCGTGAACGCATCGGCCCCGCTGGCGAGCCGGCTGGCAAGCGCCCCCGCCAGCACATCGCCAGTTCCCGCAGTCGACAGCCAGCTTGAGGCACGCGGAGCCAAGGCCGTGCGGCCATCGGGCGCGGCGATCACCGTGTCCGGCCCCTTGGCGACGATCACCATGCCCGAAACCCCGGCCAGCGCCCGCGCGCGATCAGCCTTTGAGCCTTCACTGCCGCATTCAAAAGCACGCTCCAGCGCCACCAGTTCGCCCTCGTGCGGGGTAGCTACCAGCGGTCCGGGGTGGTCCGCGATATGGCCCGGCGCCAGCAGCGACAGCGCATCGGCATCGAGCACGGTCGGCACGCCGAAGGTCAAAGCCATGGCCAGCCGCGCCGCCGCTTCACGGTTCCGCCCGAGGCCGGGACCGACCAGCAGCGCATTCCAGCGGCGATCATCGACGGCTTCTTCCAGCTGTCGTTGGTCTTGAACAAGGTCTGGCGGCAAGCTCAGCGGATAGGCTTCGACAAGCTCAGCCTGAGCGGGTTTTGTGATAGAATTATTTCTGAGACCCGCTCGTGCTGAGCCTGTCGAAGCACCGCACAACAGCCGCACATAACCCGCCCCTGCCCCCATCGCTGCCAGACACGAAAGCACCGCCGCCCCCGGCATCTCGCCGCCCACCACGCCCAGAAAACCGCGCTTGTACTTGTGGGCATTGGCGGCGGGCGCAGCCAGCGCAGGCTGGCGCACCACGCGGGCGGCTCCAGAAACCGGCGCAACTCCGATCCCGACCAGCCGCAGCGCGCCCATGCTCGCCGCAGCAGGCATCAGGAAGTGGGCGTATTTCCAGGCCCCCAGCGCGATGGTGACCTGGTAATCGGGCAGGCCATCATTGAGGCTGTGCCCGCCATCGCTCTCCACGCCGCTCGGCAGATCGATGGCAATGCGCGTGCGGTGGCTGGCGGCAAGGCGGGTGAGCAGCGCGAAGTCATCCTCCGAAAGCCCGCGCGTCAGGCCGGAGCCGAACAGGCAATCGACCAGCACCTCGCCATGGGGCATAGCATCTGGCCCAACGACTTCACCGCCGAACAGCGCGCGGGCCTTGCGGGCCGCATCGGTTTTCGCCTCGGTTGCGGCAATGACGACAACCTGCCCGCCCTGCTCGCGAATGGCTTCGGCAATCACATAGCCATCGCCGCCATTGTTGCCGGGGCCGCAGAGCACGGTAACCGGCCGGTGCGCGGCGATCCGCCAGACCCATTCCGCCGCCCCGCGCCCGGCCGTCTGCATCAGGGCATCGACCGAAAGGCCAGCGTCAATCAGCGCCTGCTCGGCATCACGCATCTGCGCGACGGTGACTATCTGATCAACGGCTTGAGGCATTGGCCACCGGAGCCTCTGGCGCGGCGAGGAAGCGATAGGAGTCATCCCCTACCCGAACCTCCAGCTCATTGCCGACACGCGCGGTCTGCACCTCCCACGCGCCATCGGCGGTGGCGATGCGGGTGCCGTTGTCGATGATCTGGAAGCGGCGGAAACCACCGTTGGGCCCGCGGATCGTCCACATTTCCTTGCCGTCGACCTGAGCGATCTCGCGGGTGCAGTCAGGCTTGAATTCCTTGGCCCCGCCAAGCGCGCAGGGCACGTGGTTGTCTTCGGGTTCCGCCACCTCGTTCTGCTCGGCCACAGTCGCCGCAGAGCTGCCGCCCGCCGCGCTTTTGGAGCAGGCGGCGAGAAGGAGCAAGGGCAGTATGGCGGCGGATATCTTCATTGAGCCCCAATTCTCAATCATCGTCATCCTGAACTTGTTTCAGGATCCATTTCGCAATTCAGACCGAAGCGCGGTTTGGCAGCAAGGCCTCTCGGTTTGCTGCTATCCGGCAAACACTGATCTTGCGGCACAATGGATCCTGAAACAAGTTCAGGATGACGGGAAAATAGAGGGATGATTACCCCTTATTTCGCCCGATTAGCTTTCAGCTGAGAAATATCGCGCACCGCGCCGCGCGCCGCGCTGGTGGTGAGCGCGGCATAGGCCTGTAGCGCAACCGAGACCTGCCGCTTGCGCACTTCGGCGGGTTGCCAAGCGGCATCGCCCTTGGCCTCCATCGCCGCGCGGCGGGCGGCCAGTACATCGTCAGCAACCAGCAGGTTGATCGTGCGCGAGGGGATATCGATGGCAATCATATCGCCGTTCTCGACCAGCCCGATCGCGCCGCCTTCCGCCGCTTCGGGCGAGGCGTGGCCGATCGAAAGGCCCGATGTGCCGCCCGAGAAACGCCCGTCGGTGATCAGCGCGCAGGCTTTGCCCAAGCCCTTCGATTTCAGGTAGCTGGTGGGATAGAGCATTTCCTGCATGCCGGGGCCGCCCTTCGGCCCTTCGTAGCGGATCACCACGACATCTCCCGCCAGAACCTGTCCGGTGAGGATGGCGACAACGGCAGCGTCCTGGCTTTCGTACACCTTGGCCGGGCCGGTGAATTTCAGGATTGAATCGTCAACGCCAGCCGTCTTCACGATGCAGCCTTCGAGCGCAATGTTGCCGGAAAGCACGGCAAGCCCGCCGTCCTGCGAAAAGGCATGTTCGGCCGAGCGGATCACGCCGTTTTCACGATCGGCATCAAGGCTTTCCCAGCGGCGCGACTGGCTGAAAGCGGTCTGCGTCGGCACACCACCCGGAGCGGCGAGGAAGAACTGCTGCACGGCGGGATCGTTGGTCCGCTTGATGTCCCACTTGTTGAGCGCATCGCCCAGCGTTGGGCTGTGAACGGTCGGCAGATCGGTGTGGAGCAGCCCTGCGCGGTCCAGCTCACCCAGGATCGACATGATACCGCCAGCGCGGTGGACGTCTTCCATGTGAACGTCGCTCTTGGCCGGGGCGACCTTTGACAGGCAAGGCACGCGGCGCGAGAGGCGGTCGATATCGGTCATGGTGAAATCGACCCCGGCTTCATAGGCAGCGGCGAGCAGGTGAAGCACGGTGTTGGTCGATCCGCCCATCGCGATGTCAAGGCTCATGGCGTTTTCGAAGGCCTTGAAGCTCGCGATATTGCGCGGCAGGGCGCTGGCATCGTCCTGCTCGTAATAGCGGCGGCACAGTTCAACCGCGGTGCGGCCTGCCTGCAGGAACAGCTCCTTGCGGTCTGAGTGTGTGGCGAGCTGCGAGCCGTTGCCCGGCAGCGACAGCCCCAGCGCCTCGGTCAGGCAGTTCATCGAATTGGCGGTGAACATGCCCGAGCAGGAGCCGCAGGTGGGGCAGGCCGAACGCTCGATCTTGGCGACGTCTTCATCGCTGATGCTGTCATCGGCGGCGGCGACCATGGCGTCGACCAGATCGAGCGCCACTTCCTTGCCGCCGAGCACTACCTTGCCGGCCTCCATCGGCCCGCCCGAGACGAAGACCACCGGAATGTTGATCCGCAGCGCCGCCATCAGCATGCCGGGCGTGATCTTGTCGCAGTTGGAAATGCAGACCATGGCGTCGGCGCAGTGGGCGTTGACCATGTATTCGACCGAATCCGCGATCAGGTCACGGCTGGGCAGCGAATAGAGCATGCCGTCGTGCCCCATGGCGATGCCGTCATCGACCGCGATGGTGTTGAATTCCTTGGCAACGCCGCCCGCCGCCTCGATCTCGCGCGCGACCATCTGGCCCAGATCCTTCAGGTGGACGTGGCCCGGAACGAACTGCGTGAAGCTGTTGACCACCGCAATGATCGGCTTGCCAAAATCGCTGTCCTTCATCCCCGTCGCCCGCCAAAGCCCGCGAGCGCCCGCCATATTGCGGCCGTGCGTGGAAGTGCGTGAACGATAGGCGGGCATGGGAAAACCTTTTCGGAAGTCAACTGACAGTGCTGAAAGTGAGCGCCTGTCCTAGACCAGCCCAACCGGGCAGTCGAAAGTTATATTTGCAACGGTTTCTTGGGAAATCAGGTTACGAACTGGACCGCTACCCGGTTGGCGATGCGCCACAGGCGTTCGGCCCAGATTGCCTGTCCCTTGGCACTGTCGATTTCGTCCTGCCGGATCTCGATGCCGAGATAGGGACGTCCGTCCGCTTCAGCGTGGCGGTTCATGGTGTAGTTGAGCAGGTGGCCGGAATAGGGCTGCTGATCGCCGACGATAAGGCCTTCCGCTTCGAGCATCGGAATAGCCAGCCGCGCAGCGCGGTCGTCAGAATTGTAGAGCACGCCGACCTGCCATGGGCGTTGCTCCTCGGGATGGCTGGCGAGGTTGGGGGTGAAGCTGTGCAGCGAGAGGATCAGCGCCTGCGGGCAGTGATCCAGCAGATCGGCCAGCGCATCGTGATAGGGGTGGTAGAAGCGCGTTTTGCGGGCCTCATGCCCGGCGTGGTCGAGCGCGTTGCCGGGTATCGCGTGGCCGTCTGAGGCAATCGGGATCAGGCCCGGCGCGTGCTCCTCGCGGTTCACATCGCAGACGAGGCGGCTGACGGTGCACTGGAAGGCGGCAATGCCCGCGCGCTCGGCCATGAGCTCGCCCACTTGCCGCACGCCGATGTCCGAGGCGATGTGAAGATCGAGCATGGCCGGATCGATGCCGAGGTCGATGTCGGCGGGAACCTGGTTCGATGCGTGATCGGATACGACCAGCACACCGCCAAAGCGCGGGGTGCCGATCAGGCGGAAGGGGGCGTCGGTCATCTGAGCTTGCCGCTCAGCTGCCACCAGCCGGGATGCCGGTTGGCGATGGCCTGTGCGGCGGCGGCGCGCTCCGCTTCGCTATCGTAAAGCGCAAAGCAGGTCGCGCCCGAACCGGACATGCGGGAAAGCCATGCGCCGGTCTGTGCCAGCGCAGCGAGGACATCGGCGATCACCGGGCAGAGCGCGATGGCCGGGGCTTCCAGATCGTTGCGACCGCCTTCCGCAATGGCACGCGCGCTGCCCTGCGGCATGGCCCCGCGGTCGATCCCGTCCCAGCCCTTGAACACCGGCCCGGTGCTCAACGGAACGCGCGGATTGACCAAGAGTGCAGGCGCGCCCGACAGATCATTATCAATGAATTCCAGATCAGTACCCGTGCCTCTTCCAATAGCCGTTGAAGATCGGACACAAGCCGGAACATCGGCCCCAAGCTTTGCCGCCCGTTCCTTCCAGTCATCAGGCAAGCCGAACTCGCGCTCGACCATGCGGAAAATCGCCCCCGCATCCGCCGATCCGCCGCCGAGGCCCGCGGCGACGGGAAGGTTCTTCTCCAGCGTTACCGACCACCCCGCTCCATGCGGCAGAACCGAAAGTGCCTTTGCGACGATATTGTCAAAAGGATCATCGAGTTGCGTGGCAAACTCGCCAACAGTTCTGAGCTCGTCGCGCGCTGCCGGAACAGCACTCAGCGCGTCCCCCGCATCGACGAATGCGAACAGCGTTTCCAGCTCATGATAGCCATCCCCCCGCCGCGCACGGACATGCAGCGCGAGGTTGATCTTGGCGAAGGCGGTTTCGATCACTTAGCCCTCTCCCCGTTGGGGAGAGGGTTGGGAGAGGGGAATTCGGCCGATCGGGTGCACAGTCATGCCCTCTCAACTACGACTAGCCCGCGCGCTGGCAAGTCTGCGTATCTCTCCCCAGCGGGGAGAGATGCCGATGCCTCACATATTCGGATAGTTCGGCCCGCCGCCGCCCTCTGGCGCGACCCAGGTGATGTTGCCGGTGGGGTCCTTGATGTCGCAGGTCTTGCAGTGGACGCAGTTCTGGGCGTTGATTTGCAGGCGCTTATCGCCCTCTTCTCCCACAAACTCGTAAACGCCGGCCGGGCAATAGCGGTTCTCAAGACCCGCATAGAGCTTCAGGTTCACCTTCACCGGAACCTCGGGATCTTTCAGCTGCAGGTGGCAGGGCTGGTCTTCCTCGTGGTTGGTGAACGAGAAGCTGACGCTGGTCAGGCGGTCAAAGCTGATCACGCCATCGGGCTTGGGATAGGTGATCGGCTGGAACAGATCGGCGCGGCGGATCGATTCAGCGTCGATGTGGTGTTTCAGCGGCTTCCACACGCCAAAGCCGAACAGGGTGCGCAGCCACATGTCGGCGCCGGCGAGGATCGTGCCGAGGCCTTCACCGAACTTGGCGACCAGCGGCTCGGCGTTCTGGACGAGCTTCAGTTCCTTGGCGATCCAGCTGTCGCGCACGGCGGCATCGTATTCCATCAGCGAGTCAGCCTCGCGGCCCGCAGCGATGGCGGCGGCGATCGATTCGGCGGCGAGCATGCCGCTCTTCATCGCGGTGTGGCTGCCCTTGATGCGCGGCACGTTGACGAAACCGGCCGAGCAACCCGCCAGCACGCCGCCCGGGAAGGCAAGCGTAGGGACTGACTGCCAGCCGCCCTCGTTGATCGCGCGCGCACCATAGGAAACGCGCTTGCCGCCTTCGAGGATCGCCTTGATTTCGGGGTGGGTCTTCCAGCGCTGGAATTCCTCGAACGGGTAGACGTAAGGGTTGGCGTAATCGAGCGCGGTGACGAAGCCGATCGAGACCTGATTGTTCGCCTGATGGTAGAGGAAACCGCCGCCCCAGGTGTCCGTCTCCGAAAGCGGCCAGCCCTGCGCGTGGATCACCCGTCCGGGAACGTGCTTGGCGGGATCGATGTCCCACAGTTCCTTGATGCCGATGCCGAAAACCTGCGGTTCGCAGTTGGCTTCAAGGTCGTACTGCGCCTTCAGCCGCTTGGTCAGATGGCCGCGCGCGCCTTCACAGAACACGGTGTACTTGGCGAGCAGGTTCATGCCGGGCATGTAATCGCCCTTCTGGTTGCCCTCACGGTCAACGCCCATGTCGCCGGTCTGCACGCCAATGACAGCGCCTTTTTCGTCGTAGAGAATCTCTGCAGCGGGGAAGCCGGGGAAAATTTCCACGCCCAGCTCTTCGGCCTTGCCCGCCAGCCAGCGGCACAGGTTGCCAAGGCTGCCAGTGTAGTTGCCGTGGTTCGACATGAATGGAGGCATCAGGAAGTGCGGCATCGAGAACTTGCCCTTGCGGGTCAGCACCCAGTGCCAGTTATCGGTCACCGGCACTTCGGCCATCGGGCAGCCGTCTTCACGCCAGTTCGGCAGCAGCTCGTCGATAGCCTTGGGATCGAAGGTCGCGCCCGAAAGGATGTGCGCGCCCACTTCGGAGCCCTTTTCCAGAACGCAGACCTGCAAGTCTGCATTGATCTGCTTCAGGCGGATCGCGGTGGAAAGGCCTGCAGGCCCACCGCCAACGATCACCACGTCATAGGGCATCGATTCGCGTTCGGTCATGGTTATCCCCGTATTCAATTCAACACGCCTGAATCATTCTTGTCGGCACGTCGCAATAAACAGGCCTTGATTGCTGTTCCAGTGAAGGTCAAGAGTCCTCGCAATGCAAGCTCCGACAAATCTCGACGCCAAACGCGCTATTACAGGTGCGCTCGACTGGTGGCGCGAGGCTGGCGTGGACTGCGCCTTCAGCGATGAAGCGCTGCCATGGCTGGCCGGGGAAGAGCCGGAACAGGCAGCGCAAACGGGCGCAACGCCGCTTGGCATACAGTCTGTCGCACCGCCGCCGCCCATCGAAATGCCCAAGATCGGCGGGGATAAGGCGGCGTGGCCGCAGGATCTTGCCGCCTTTGATGCATGGTGGATGGACGAGCCCTCGCTCGACACCGGCCTGCGCATTCCCCCGCGCGGCCCTGCGCAGGCCAAGCTGATGGTGCTGGTCGAACAGCCCGAGGCGCAGGACAGTGCCAGCCTGCTTTCCGGACCACAGGGCAAGCTGCTTTCCGCCATGCTGCAGGCAATGGGCATCGCGCAGGACGAGGTGCGAATCGCTGCCGTGCTTCCCTGCTGCACTCCCTCACCCGATTGGCAGACGCTCAGCGCCTCGGGAATCGGCGATCTGCTGCTCCACCATCTGCAGATTTCTGCGCCGCAGCGGCTGATTATCTTCGGCAGCAACATCCCGCCGCTGCTTGGCCACGATCCGGCGCAAAGCCCTGCAAATTTACCGGACTTTAACCATGAGGGCAGGATAATCCCGTTGCTGGCAGACCGATCGCTCGATGCGCTGACCCGCGCAAAGGCCAAATCGGCATTCTGGCAGC
Organism: Sphingomonadaceae bacterium; assembly: GCA_947451145.1. Lineage (GTDB taxonomy): Bacteria > Pseudomonadota > Alphaproteobacteria > Sphingomonadales > Sphingomonadaceae > Novosphingobium. The sequence continues at coordinate 136,356 of CANFXW010000004.1, forward strand.
GGTGGCTTGATTGGTCAGGAAAGTAGTTAGGTGAGTTTCGGCAGGGCAATCTTTTTGGCAGGAATCTGCGCGGCGACAGTCGCGTTTTCCGCTGTGCCTGCCGCTGCCAATTCCGCCGCGATGGACTATTTCCGCAGCCGGGCAGACCGCACGGCAGTGCCCAAGCTGCTGAGCCAGGATGACCGCGCCTATTACAAGGACCTGTTCGCCGCGATCAGTGCCGAGGACTGGAAAAAGACCCAGACCCTGCTCGCCCAGCGCCCCGACGGCCCGCTGCATCTGGTCGCCCGCGCCGAATATTACCTCGATCCCAAGAGCCCGAAGATCGAACTCGCCTCGCTCGATTCATGGCTGGCGCAAGGCACAACCCTGCCCGAAGCCGAGCAGATCTTGGCGCTCGCCGCCAAGCGCGGATCGAGCGCAATGGTCGCGCTGCCGATGGCTCAGGCGCTTACTTCGCTGCCCTCCAGCCCCAAGCGCCTGCGCCCGCGGGATACCAACGATGGCACCATGCCGGGCACGATCGCGGCGGGTATTCAGGCCAAGGTAAAGGCCGATGATCCGATCAGCGCCCGCGTGCTGCTCGATGGCATCGATGCCACGCTCAGCCCCTCCGCCCGCGCTGAATGGCGCGCCAAGGTGGCGTGGGCATTCTATATCGAAAACGATGACGCCACCGCGCTGACCCTCGCCAAGGGCGCGACCGAGGGCGAAGGTCCGTGGGTTGCCGAAGGGTACTGGACCGCCGGCCTCGCCTCGTGGCGGCTGGGCGATTTCGTTTCTGCCGCAGACCTGTTTGGCCAGACGGCTGACCGCGCCGACAATGCCGAGCTGAAAACCGCGGCATGGTATTGGCAGGCCCGCGCCTTCACCCGCGCGCACCAGCCCGAACGCTCCGCCGCGCCGCTACGCCTTGCAGCCGCGCGCGACGAGACGCTCTATGGCATGATGGCGGCTGACCAGCTGGGCATCAAGCTGCCCGAAACGCACGGCACCGCCGATTTCACGCAGGCTGATTGGCAGTTGCTGCGCGATCAGCCCAATGTCCGCACCGCCGTGGCGCTCGCCGAGATTGGCGAGGATGGCCTTGCCGACGAAGTGCTGCGCCATCAGGCGCGCATTGGCGATCCGTCGCTCTACCAGCCGTTATCTCGCCTTGCCCGCGATCTCGGCTTGCCCGCTACCCAGCTGTGGATGGCCTATAACGCGCCCTATGGCGGCAAGCCCGAACCGGCGATCCGCTTCCCCACGCCCAAGTGGACTCCGGCGACAGGGTGGAAGGTCGATCCGGCGCTGGTCTATGCCCACACCTTGCAGGAATCAGTGTTCCGCGCCCGCGTGGTTAGCCCGGCAGGCGCGCGCGGGCTGATGCAGATCATGCCCGCCGCCGCGCGTGACCATGCTGCCGAACTCGGCGTTTCGGGCAGCGCCACCGATCTCAACAAGCCGGAGATCAACCTCGCCTTCGGGCAGGCCCATCTGCAAGCCCTTCAGAACAATCCCGGCACCCAAGGGCTGCTGCCCAAGGTGATCGCCTCGTACAATGCCGGCCCGCTGCCGATCTCCAAGTGGAACACCGAGATCCACGATCAGGGTGATCCGCTGCTGTGGATCGAATCGATCCCCTATTGGGAAACGCGCGGCTACGTGAATATCGTGCTGAAAAACTACTGGATGTACGAGCGACAGGCAGGCGGCCCCTCGGAAAGCCGCGCTGCGCTGATCCAGGGCATGTGGCCGACTTTCCCCGGCCTGACCGGCAGTTCAGGTGTCCGCATGGCAGCTAACGGGGCGCTGAACCGTGGCAATTGATCATGGCCATTGACCTTGGGCGGCTGTTCAAGCCGATCAACATCGCCCTGCTCACCGTGTCGGACACGCGCGGGCCGGAGGACGATACCTCGGGCGATTTCCTCGCGGCCCGCATCCGCGACAAAGGGCATCACCTGATCGCCCGCGCCATCGAAAAGGACGACGTGCCGCGCCTGACCAGCCGGATCAATGACTGGCTCGATGACATCCGCGTCGATTGCATCATCACCACCGGCGGCACCGGCCTGACCGGGCGCGATGTGACGCCAGAGGCCTTGGTGAAGATCCGCGAGGCCAACGAGGGCAAGGACATTCCGGGCTTCGGCGAACTGTTTCGCTTCCTCAGCCTGACCTCGATCGGCACCTCCACCGTGCAATCGCGCGCCATGGCAATCGTCGCGCGCGGCAAATACATCTTCGCCCTCCCCGGATCGAACGGCGCGGTGAAGGATGGCTGGGATGGTATCCTGAACGAACAGCTCGATAGCCGGAACCGGCCGTGCAATTTCGTCGAGCTGATGCCGAGGCTGAAGGAAGTCTGACCTACTTGCCCGTTGCCGACTTGGGCTTGTTCTCGTCATTAAACTTGTCGAATTCCGAGAGCATGGCGTCCCACCACGAGATCGTGTCGACAAACTGGGCTGGATTGAGTCCGCCGACCGTCGAAACATCATAGCTGAGCGAAATTTCCTGGTCATTCGGATCGAAGGCCATCGTGAGAAAGCGCTTTGCAAGGTTCCATTTGTTGGTCAGCTCAGTGTTAAAGTGGGCCTCTTTTGAGAACCAGATCTTGAACTGCAGCGATTTGCATTCCACCCCTGCTTTGCAGTCGTAGAAATAGATGTTGTAGTTGTAACCGTTTGCAGCGCTGGAAATCTTGGGCGTGCCGTCAGCAGCCTTGCCGAGCGTCGCTTTGTAGCCTGCGGATTGCAGCGCCGCGACGACTCCATCCGGACGCGATGCGCACACATTGCTTGACGGGCAATCGTCTGCCTGTGCGGCGACCGGCATGGCGGCAAGTAATGCGGCGATTGTAAATGTCTGCTTTTTCATCACGGTTATTCCCTGACCATTCCCGCCAAGCATATCTGACCGATTTGGACTTGCAAGAATGTTCACTTTATGTTCCATATGAAAAATGCTGTTACCTTTCCACGGCCGTGGCGCACAATCCGGCCCGGTTCCGCAGCGCTTCGGCCTTGCCACGCGCGAGGCGGACGGGGACTGGCTCGATGAGCGCGAGACGCTGGATGGCGCGCTGCCCAAATTGCGCACCACGGTTACCGAGGAGCACGCCAAAAGCATCCTCAGCTTCAACCAGTCGCCCGACATTCCGTTTGACCGCTCGATCAACGCCTATCGCGGTTGTGAGCATGGTTGCATCTATTGCTTCGCCCGTCCGACCCACGCCTACCACGATCTCTCGCCCGGCATCGATTTCGAGACCAGGTTGTTCGCCAAACCCAATGCCGCCGCGCTGCTGCGCGAGGCGCTGGCGAAACCGGGCTATCGGCCTGCGCCCATCGCCATGGGGACCAATACCGATCCCTATCAACCGATCGAGGCGCGCTATCGCATCACGCGCTCAGTATTGGAGGTCTGCCTCGAAACGCGCCATCCGGTGACGATCACCACCAAGAGCGACCGATGCTTGCGCGATCTCGATCTGCTGGAGGCGCTGGCGAGGCTGGGGCTGGTGGCAGTTGGCATATCGGTGACCAGCCTCGATCCGCGCCTGTCGAGCCTGCTTGAACCGCGCGCGTCGTCGCCGGAAAAGCGGTCGGCGGCGCTTGGCAAGCTCGCACAGGCGGGCATCCCCGCCCACGTTTCCATCGCCCCGGTTATCCCCTCGATCACCGACGAGTTCATGGAAGCGATCCTCGCCCGCGCTGCCCGGCTGGGGGTGAAGTCCGCCAGCTGGATCATGCTGCGCCTGCCGCATGAGGTCGCGCCGCTGTTCCGCGAATGGCTGGATGTTCACTACCCCGAGCGTGCCGGCAAAGTGATGTCTATCGTCCAGTCGGTGCGGAACGGGCGGGACAATGATCCCGGCTTCTTCACCCGGATGAAACCGCTGGGTCCATGGGCCGACATCTTCCGCTCGCGCTTTCGCATTGCCTGCAAGCGGCTCGGGATCAACGAGGCGAAGCTCGCGCTCGATTGCAGCCAGTTCCGCAAGCCAGAGATCGGTGGACAGATGGCGCTGTTTTAGGCTCTGATAGCCAGCCAACAGGGAGCAAGCCATGCCCACCAAAACCAGCCACAAGCCCCACCCCCGCAATGCCGAGCGCAAGGCGGAAGGCATCGCCACCCGCGCCGGCGAACATACCGGTTTCAACGGCTGGCTGGCGGTGAAGATCACCAATGTCGTCGGCACGATGTGGTGCGCCTATGCCTTTGCGGCGCTGGCGCTGATCAGCCTGCCAGCGGCCATCCGCGGTGGCACCGCCCCGCTGATCGCGTGGATCGCGCAGACCTTCCTGCAACTGGTGCTGCTGTCGATTATCATGGTCGGCCAAAAGGTGGCGGCGGCAGCCTCAGACAAGCAGGCCTTCCAGACCTACAAGGATGCCGAAGCCCTGCTCGATATCAGCGATGACCTGCACCGGCTGATCACTATCAACAACCAGCTGACGTCGGAGATTCACAAGGTTGTGTCGAAGGATCAACCGGGAAAGTAACGCACCAACCGGCTGTCCTGCACCGCTGCCGTGCGGTGATCGACGACCTGGGCCTTGTAATCCGGGTCGCTCACCAGCGCGAGGAAGGTATCGGCGCGGGGGAAGCCCATGACGAAGACCTTGTCCCACTCGAACTGTTCGGGGCCGGTAATCACGCCTTCGAAGGCGCCCTGCCAGACGATGCCGCCGCCGAGCCGCTCGATGAAGGGCACAACCAGCCGGAAGTATTCCGCAAAGGCCCGCGCACCGCTCCAGCCAAGGGCTGCGCAGGGGTGGCCTTCAGGGTAGGCAGCCAGATCGCGAAAACGGATCATGTTGAGCAGGTGCATCGGCTTATCGCGAGGCAGCGCCTTGAACCGGTCAAAGTTCTCGCGGCTCGGGTTTACGAATTCCACCTAGCGCCCGCGCCGCCGCTTGCGCACCTGCCCCTTGTGGCCTTGCGCATAGGTTTCCGGCAGTTCGGCCAGGGTCAGCCAGCCGCGCTGTTCCTTGTCGAGCAACGAAAAACGATAGATCGCCGCACTGGTGACGTCGTTCCTGGTGATCCGTCCGTTAAGCCGCATGTCCATCGCCGAAACCGGCTCCGGCAAGTTGATCAGGCCATATTTGCCCGCTCCCATCGGCTGCGAATCTGCTGGCGGACCGTGGGCAGAGCCTTCACCTTCGGTGGAATAGGAAAACGTCGCACCCGAATGAACTTCGGGCACCATGACTGTTTCATAGGCCTCTACCTCGGTGCCTTCGATGATCCCGTCATGGTCGGCATCAAGCACGGCAGCGAACCGCTGGAAATCGGCGATGAATTCCGCCTCGCTCAGCTTTCCGTCATGGTTCAGGTCAGCTTGATTGAACCACTGGGCCACCGGATAGGGCTGGTTTTCAGGCACACGAAAGGGCTCTCCGGCAGGGGAAATGAACACCTGATCGCGCCACGATCGTGGGGCCTCGCCGGGCGGTGGGGACGGCATGGGTGCGGCCTGTGCCAGCGCCAGAACCAGAGTCAAAACCGACATGCTATCTCCCCTTTGGCCCGCGAATCCCTCGCAGGGCCGCGATAACCGACCTGTAACCGAGCCGCCAGCCTTACGCCACCAGCCGCAGTTTCGCCGCCCCGCGCCGCGCGCCCAGTTGCACCCGGTGCACGCCTTCGATCAGCGCCACCCGCTCTGCCACTTCGCTGTCGAGCATGAAGTTGCTGCCAAGCCGCAGGACCGGCTCTTGTTGCTGGCCGAGCAGCAGCGTGGCGTAAACTTCGCCGGTCGCCGTGTCGCCGGTCGGCAACAGCAGCGAAAGCTCGCCCATCGCCTCGACCCGGTCGATCTCGAAACGCAGCTCCATCCGCGCTGATTCCCGCACTTCGGAAAGCGGGCGCGCGCCGCGCACGGTGACTCGCGGTGGCTCGTCGGGGCTGGGGGCGTCCAGCTCGACTTGCAGCAACACGCAGGTGCCATCGCGCGCCCATTGCTGGAAGTTATCGACCAGCGATTCCTCAAAGCACGAGGCCGAGAACTGCCCCGAAGGATCAGAGAATTCGGCCATGACGAAGTCCTTGCCGCGCTTGGTCTTGCGCCGCTGCACGCCTTCGACCATCGCCGCCATCGCCGCCTGCATCCGCCCACTGCCGCCCGCCACGCCGGATTGCATCAAGCTGGCAAACGTGCGCGAGCCGTTGGCATTGGCAATCGCGCGCCACTGCTCGACCGGATGGGCGGCGAAGTAAAAGCCGAAGTTCTCGCGCTCCTTGGCCATTTGCTCGGCGCGCGACCATGGCTCGGCCTCGACCAGCCGCAAGGCCTGCTGGGCGTGGTCATCCCCGCCGAACAGCGCGGCCTGCCCCGAATTGCGGCTGCGCTCGGCCTCATCAGCCACGGCGAGCAGCATATCGGCATTGGCGAGCACCTTGGCGCGGTTCGGCTCAAGGCAGTCCAGCGCGCCAGCGGCGGCCAGTCCTTCCAGCTGGCGACGGTTCATCGATCCTTGCGGCGAACGGCGGAACAGGTCTTCCAGACTGGTGAATGGGCCGTTCGCCTCACGCTCGGCAACGATCGCATCCATCGCCTTTTCGCCAACGTTGCGGATACCGGCCATGCCATAGCGCACGGCCAGTCCTTCATCGGTCATATCGACCGAGTATTCGGCTTCGGAATGGTTGATGTCCGGCCCGGCCAGTGCGACGCCGTTCCTGCGCATATCGTCAACAAAAACGCTCAGCTTTTCCGACTGGTGCATATCGAAGCACATCGACGCGGCATAGAATTCGTGCGGGTAATGCGCCTTGAACCACGCTGTCTGATAGGCGAGCAGGGCATAGGCAGCGGCGTGGCTCTTGTTGAAGCCATAGCCGGCGAACTTGTCGATCAAATCGAACAGCTCGTTGGCCTTGGCCTTGTCGATACCGGACAGTTCCTTGCAGCCATCGACGAAGCGCTGGCGCTGGGCGTCCATTTCGGCCTGCACCTTTTTGCCCATCGCGCGGCGCAGCAAGTCTGCATCACCCAGTGAATAGCCCGCGAGGATCTGCGCGGCCTGCATCACCTGTTCCTGATAGACGAAGATGCCATAGGTTTCCGAGAGAATGCCCGCCAGCTTTTCATGCGGATATTCAATCGCTTCCAGTCCGTTCTTGCGGCGTCCGAACAGCGGTATGTTGTCCATCGGACCCGGCCGGTAGAGCGAAACGAGCGCGATGATGTCTCCGAAATTGGTCGGCTTCACGGCGGCGAGTGTGCGCCGCATGCCTTCCGATTCCAGCTGGAACACACCCACCGTGTCGCCCGCCTGCAGGATGCGGTAAACGTCTTCGTCTTCCCAGCTCAGCGTATCGAGATCGATCTCGATGCCCCGGCGTGAGAGCAGCTCCCTTGCCTTGTGCAGCACTGACAGGGTCTTCAGGCCCAGAAAGTCGAACTTGATCAGGCCCGTATCCTCGACATATTTCATGTCGAACTGGGTCACCGGCATATCCGATCGCGGATCGCGGTAGAGAGGCACCAGCTGCGCCAGCGGACGATCGCCGATCACCACACCGGCCGCGTGGGTAGAGCTGTTGCGCGGCAGGCCTTCAAGCTGCATCGCCAGATCGACGAGGCGCTTCACCTCTTCGTCATTGTCATATTCGCGCTTGAACTCGGCCACGCCATTAAGCGCGCGCGGCAGCGGCCATGGGTCGGTCGGGTGATTGGGGATCAGCTTGCACAGCCGGTCCACCTGACCATAGGACATCTGCAGGATGCGCCCCGTATCGCGCAGCACCGCGCGGGCCTTCATCTTGCCGAAGGTGATGATCTGGGCAACGTGGTCCGCCCCGTACTTCTCCTGAACATAACGGATCACCTCGCCGCGGCGGGTTTCGCAGAAGTCGATATCGAAGTCCGGCATCGAAACGCGTTCGGGGTTGAGGAAGCGTTCGAACAGCAGGCCGAGTTTGAGTGGATCAAGATCGGTGATCGTCAGCGCCCAAGCCACCACCGAACCCGCGCCAGAACCACGGCCCGGCCCGACCGGAATGTCGTTTTCCTTGGCCCACTTGATGAAGTCGGCCACGATCAGGAAGTAGCCGGCGAAACCCATGGTGTTGATCACGTTGGTTTCGAAATCGAGCCGGTCAAAATAGACCTGCCGTTCCTCAACGCTCATCACCCCATAGGGCGCCAGCCGCCGTTCAAGCCCGGCGCGCGCATCGGCGATCAGCATCTGCGCCTCGCCTTCCTTGTCGCCAGCGAGGCTGGGGAGCAGCGCCTTGCGCTTGGGCGGCATCACGGCGCAGCGCTGCGCGATGACGAGCGTATTGGCCAGCGCCTCGGGCAGATCGGCGAAGATCTCCTGCATCATCGGCGCAGACTTGACCCAGCATTCGCGGTTCGAGCGCGGGCGGTCGGCGGCGTCAATGTGGGTCGAATTGGCGATGCACAGCATGGCATCGTGCGCGGCATAGAAACCGGGCTCGGCGAAGTTGGCCGGGTTGGTGGCGACCAGCGGCAGATCGCGCGCATAGGCAAGGCTGATCAGCGCCTCTTCGCTGGCCTCCTCAATCTGGTCATTGCGGCGCGAAATCTCGATGTAGAGCCGGTCAGGGAACAGGGCCTCAAGCTCTGCGCAATAGCCATTGGCGGCGTCCTTGCGATCCTCTGCCAAGAGCCGCGCCAGCGCGCCCTCGCCGCCCGCGGTGAGCGCGATCAGCCCATCGGTGTAACCCCGAAGATCGCCAAGCGTAACATGCGGATCACGCTCCAGCGGGCGATCAAGGTGCGCCTTGCTGACGAGGTGGCAGAGGTTCTCCCAGCCCTGATTGTCCTTGGCGAACAGGGCGAGGCTATCGACCGTCTTGTCGTCACCCCGGCAAAGCCCGAGAAGCGTACCGATGATCGGCTGGATTCCGGCATCCTTGCAAGCCGAGGCAAAGGACATCGCGCCATAGAGCCCGTTGCGATCGCACATGGCAATCGCCGGAAACCCGCGATCCTTGGCCAGCTTGGCTATCGCCTTGGGATCAATCGCCCCGTCGAGCATGGTGTAGCTCGAAAATACGCGCAGAGGGACAAAAGGAGCAAAGGCCATGGTGTGACGCTAGGCGACCTCAGATGATTCGGTCACCCCGTAATTTGCCCTTTTCCACCAAGTCAGAGCAAAGCCTCGATATCCGCCTCCAGCTTCGCCGGCTTGTCGGTCGGGGCATAGCGGCGCGCGACCTTGCCATCGCGGCCGATGAGGAACTTGGTGAAGTTCCACTTGACCTTTTGCGTACCGAAAATCCCCGGAGCCTCTGCCTTCAGCCACTGGTAGAGCGGGGTCGCGTCATCGCCGTTGACCTCCACCTTGCCCATCAGCGGAAAGCTGACGCCGAAGTTCACTTTGCAGAAGCTCTCGATCTCTCCGGCATCGCCCGGTTCCTGCCCGCCGAACTGGTTGCAGGGAAAGGCGACAACCTCAAACCCGCGATCCTTGTACTTGCGCCATAGTGCCTCAAGCCCGTCATACTGCGGGGTGAAGCCGCACTTGCTGGCGGTGTTGACCACCAGCAGGACCTTGCCCTGCTTGTCTGCAAGGCTGACCTCTTCGCCATTTGGCAGGCGGGCGGTAAAATCGGCGATAGTCTTCATACAGCAAGCTCCTTCTCGCGCACCGCCAGCGTGTTGTAACTGTTGGGGGCAAACAACCTGTATCCTTTGCTCCGCACCAGATCCCAAGCGGCGACGCGATCCGGCACGCTGAGATGGACGGTTTCCCACTGGATCAGCGGCGGCGCGCTATCCCACTCGATCATTTTCAGGATCTCGTAGTCAAAGCCCTCGGCATCGATCTGCAGCAGGTCATATTTCGCAACCCCGTGCTTCGCCAGCAGGGTGCGCAGAGTGAGCGCGGGGACCTGAACCGAGGTGAGGTATTCCGCTTCGCGCGCGGCCAGGGCCTTGCCGCCGAACAGCTCGACATGGAACCTGATCTGCTTGGGATCGAGCGAGGAAATTTCGCTTTCGGAGCCGGGATTGAGGTTGTGCTTGCGCCAGAAAGCGGGATCGACGCGATAGAAATCGACCGTGCCGTCGGTAGGCGCAATCGCGGCCTGCTCAAAGTGCAGCTGCGGAAAACCATCATAGTTGCTGCACAGTTTGGCGAACATTTCTGGCTGAGGTTCAACCATGATACCGCGCAGGCCTCGCTGCTTGACCAGATCGCACAGCGGATCTCCCGCCTCGCCCTCATGCGCGCCAACCTGCACGAAGAAGAAGTCCTTCCGCCCCAGCAGATAGGTCAGCAGGATCGCCTCGAACTCGATCGGCTCCACCCCGCCCAGCTCGCGCTGTTTGGCGTCAAGGAAGGCATAGCGGCCATAGCGCCCCACGCGGCGCGAGACGAAATCGAGCCCGCCGGTGATGAAATCGGCGAGCCGCGCCGTCAGTTTCATTGCCAATTACTCCAGCACGCCGTCGTGCAGGCGCAGCACGCGGTCCATGGCATAGGCCAACCGCTCGTTATGGGTGGCGATCAGCGCGGCAGAGCCCTGCCCGCGCACCAGCCGGACGAATTCGCCGATCACCTTGTCCGCCGTGGCCTCATCGAGATTGCCGGTCGGTTCATCGGCCAGCACCAGTCCCGGACGGTTGGCCAGCGCCCGCGCCACGGCAACCCGCTGTTGCTCGCCGCCGGAAAGCTGGCTGGGCTTGTGATCGAGCCGCTCGGCCAGCCCCAGCGCGCCGAGCAATTCCTTGGCCCGGCCCTCTGCCTCATCACGCGAGCGATTGGCGATCAGCTGCGGGATGATGACGTTTTCGATTGCGGTGAAATCGGGCAGCAGGTGGTGGAACTGGTAGACGAAGCCGATGGTATCGCGCCGCAGCGTGGTGCGCTCGTCACTGTCCATGTGTGAGGCATCGGTGCCGGAAATCAGGATCTTCCCGCCGAACCCGCCTTCGAGCAGGCCGACCGCCTGCAGCAGTGTCGATTTGCCCGAACCCGAGGGGCCGAGCAGCGCGACGATCTCGCCCGGCGCGATGGTCATGTTGACCCCGCGCAGCACATCGATCTGCACGTCGCCCTGCACAAAGCTGCGGGTGAGGCCTTCGAGGCGGACCACAGGATCACTCATAGCGCAGCACCTCTACCGGATCGGTGCTCGCCGCACGGCGGGCGGGATAGAGCGTCGCGAGGAAGCTCATGCCGATGGCCATGGCGGCGATCATCAGCACTTCGAGCGGCTGCGTGCGCGCCGGGATTTCGGCGAGGAAGCGCGTCTTCTGGTCCCACAGGTCCTGCCCGGTGATGAAGCCGATGCCCTTCACGATGGGCTGGCGCGCCATAAGGATCAGCAGACCGAGCAGCACGCCGCCGAGCGAACCGACCGTGCCGACAGCCGTGCCAGCGGTCACGAATATCCGCAGCATATTGCTCCGCGTCGCGCCCATGGTGCGCATGATGGCAATGTCGCGCGCCTTGGCCCGGACCATCATCACCAGCGAGGACAGGATGTTCATCGCTGCGACAAAGACGATCAGCGACAGGATGAAGAACATCACTACGCTTTCCACCTGCACGGCTTCAAACAGCTGTCCGTTGATCTTCTTCCAGTCAGCCACCACCGCCGTTCCCTGAAGCTCGCGGGTGATGGGGGCGAGGATTTCCTCCACCCGGTCTGCGTCCTCGGTCTTTACCTCGATCATGCCGATGGCATCGCCGGTCAGCAGCAGCGTTTGCGCGTCCTGCATCGGCATGACGACAAAGGTTTCGTCATAGTCATAGATGCCGACTTCAAAGATCGCGCCGATGCGGTAAGCGATCTGGCGGGGAACCGTGCCGAAGGGGGTGGATTGCCCGGCCGGATTGATCACCGTGATGCTATCGCCGACCTGCGCGCCAAGGTTTTCCGCCAGCCGCGCGCCGATGGCGACGGTTCCGGCACCGGGCTGGAGCGAGGCCAGGCTGCCTGCATCCTTCTCGCGCAATTTCAGCGAGGCGATGTCTTCGGGGGTGTTGCCGCGCACCAGTATCGCCTCAACCCGCCCGTTGAAGGTGGTGAGCAGGGGCTGTTCGATCAGCGGCGAGGCATGGACCACGCCAGGCGTCGCCCGCACCTTTTTCAGCACATCCTGCCAGTTATCCAGCCGCCCGCCGTAGGCTTGAATGATGGCATGGCCGTTCACCCCGACGATCTTGTCGAGCAGTTCGGCGCGGAAGCCGTTCATCACGCTCATCACCACGACGAGCAGGGCGACGCTGACCGTCACCACGCCAACGCCGATGCCGGCGACCAGCGCGATCATCCGCTCCCCGCGCCCGGGCAGCATGTAACGCTTGGCAATCGTCCATTCGAAAGGGGTCAGTATCAAGCGAGGCTCACACGATAATGCGGGGATGCTGGAGCGGTTTAGGGGGGCACTCCTGCGAGGGCAAGTGCGCTACTTCCGTGCCGCCTTCTTTTCCGCCTCGATTGCCGCTTTGCGATCCCCATAGGCCTGATAGCGCGGCATCAGCGCGGCCTTAACCTCGGCCGTGGTGATGATCCGCGCTGATCCTGCGGGCAGTTCGGGCGGCGGCGAGGCGGCGTTGAACAGCTGCACGCGCGATTCCGATACGAAACCGGCGTCAGATGTCACTCCGGCTGAGCAGGAATAGTAATAGCAGCTCGATGTCGTGATATGGCGCGCCACCGTGCGGTTGGTCAGGAAGACAAAAGCGTCCTTCTTGGCCTCTTCGGCATAGTGGACGATGGCCAGCATCAGCATCTCTTCGGCAATCGCGCCGGTGCCGGTGCTGGTTTCATAGCGGATGGTGCGGATATCGGCCCCGCCATCGACCACTTCCTTGGTCTGGGTGAAACCGGCAGATCCGCCCCACAGCCAGTCAAGCGAATTGGAGCCGAGCTTGCCGATCTGGTCGAGATGTTCGCCGCGCGGCAGGCGATCGCCCATGATCGCCAGGTAGGCACCGCCATCCACATAGAGCGACTGGCGCAGCAGGCGATCACGGAACTGGGTGGCGATTACCGCGTCGTTCTTGCCCAAGGCGGCATAGCCGGTCAGCGATTCCAGCAGCGCGGGCAGGAGTTCGGGCTTGTTCTTGAACTTGCCGTAATGATTAACCAGCGCCAGCACATCGCCCTCGCCGATCTTGTCGCGGAAATTGACCGCATCAAGCCATTCGTCGGCTTCAAGCGTCAGCTGTTCCGCCTCGACCTTGCGCGCGGCATAGGCCTCGATATCGCGCTTCTTGGGCGTGGTTCCCTTCGGCGGATTGAGCGCGGGATCAACCCCGACATAATCAGCGATGATCTGGCGGGCCTTGGCCATATAGCCATCGCGCGCCTCGGCCTTTTTGCGGCGGGCGGCGATATAGGCCTTGGTCGTTTCATATTCGACCGCGCGCTGAGCCCTGTCAAAGTCGGTCATCGCGTTGGACATGGTCCAGCCGGCCCGCGACTTGGGTTCAGCAAGCGAGATCTGGTCACCAACATTGGCCGCCTTGTCGAACTCACCCATGGCGAGGTGCAGGAAGATCAGCGACTTCATCACATCGGGATCGGTGCGGATGCGCTTTTCAAGCCGGACGATGTACTTGGGAATATCGAATTCGATCTGCGATTCCATCTGGTCGATCGAAGCGACCACCGAAGGTGCATCGGGGCGGAGCGCCTTGGCCTTGGCCAGCAGGTCATAGGCCTGGGCATTCTGTCCCCGGGCGTGGAGGATCCAGGCGCGCAACATGGAATTGCCGATGCCAATTGACATATCGAACAGCGGATCTGCCTTCACTTTGCCGATCGCATCCGATTCATCGAGCGCCTCTAGCGCGTGGGCCGCATCGCCCTTGTTGATCGCCAGATAGGCCCGCTGCTGCAGCAAAAGCGCGCGCCGGTCCCAATATGATCCGGCGGGCTCGGCCTGCGCCAGAGCGAGGTCGCAAGAGGCCAGCCGCTTGTCGACCATCCAGTCCTTCAATTCGGCGCGGCTCAGGCAGGCTGCATCGTTGGCGGCGGCGGTGGCCGCGGCGGCGCGCTCGGCCTTGCGGTTGCGCTGGTCTTCGGGAACCGGTGGCGGCGGCGGCGCAGCCTTGGGCGCCGGGCCGATATCGACAATCACCACCGGCATAGCCGGGGGCGGCGGCGGAGCTGGCGGCGGTGCGGGAGGCACTACGACAACGGGCGGAGGTGGCGAAACCGTTGCGGGAATGATCTTGATCTTGGGCGGCTGGGCCTTGCCCTTTGCCGCAGGAGCGGCCTGTCCGGCAGACGAAACAGCCAGCATTGCCAGTGCGGCAGCAAATGTTCCCTGCCGAAAAACTCCTTTGCGGATCATGTCCAGTATTGCCCCCTTGCCTCTTTCCTTGCACCTAATTGAATGCTTCAAGGCTGAATGCAATCGGCAAATAACAAGGCTAACCAATGCACTACCGCGTTTCCGGAATAGTGGCAGCTTTCGCGCTGCTTTGCGCTGGGCTGACCTGCAGCGATGCAGCATCGGCCGCAGCCCGCAAGGCGGCGCGGCCTGCAGCAAAGACTGCACCGGTGCCGCGCCCGGTTGCGCCTCCGGCAATCAGAATTTCGACGCCGCAGCCCAGACCCGGCACTGCTGCAATCGAGGCAGCCTACAAAGCCTTTGACGATCACCGTCTCGATGAAGCCTTCCCGATCCTAGTGCTGGCCTGCGATGCCGATGTGGCAAAGGCCTGTTACGACGTCGGACTGGTCCATGCCGCGCCGAAGCTGGGCATGTACGATGCGGTCAAGGCACTCGCGCTCTACCGCAAGGCGTGCAAGCTGGGCCACGGCGCGGCCTGCTATTCGGCCGGATCCTATTCATGGGACTTCGCACGGACCGATGCAGCCAGGACCGAAAGCTCTGAAGACCTGAAGCGCGGCTGCGATGCGGGGGATTCGAACAGCTGCAACACCTATGGCTACCGGCTTGAGCGCGGCGAAGGGGTGGCCAGGGATGTGAAGGGCGGCCTGCCGTTCTACACCAAGGCCTGCGACCTGAAAAATGACGTAGCCTGCGTGAACGCTGCAATTGATCTCGAAAACGGCATCGGCGCAGACACGGACTATGCCAAAGCGCGCAGTCTTTATGACAGGGCTTGCGAGATGAAGAACAAGCACGGCTGCTTCTGGTCCGCCGTGATGTTGAAGAACGGCAAAGGTGTAGCCGCCGATCTGACGAAATCACGCGAGGTGTTTGTTGACCTGTGCAAGCAAGACTATGCCCGGGCCTGCTCGCAGATGGGCTATATGCTCGAGTATGGCGAGGGCGGCCCCAAGGACCAGAAGGCCGCACGCGAACAATACTCCGCTGCGTGCAAGGCCGACTATGTTCAGGGATGCACAAACCTCGGCTGGATGCTCTACCGAGGAAAAGGCGGGCCAGTTGACTATGCCCATGCCGTGGACCTGTTCAGCTATGCCTGCGACAAGGGCCAGTCCTATGCCTGCACCGGAATGGCCGATGCCTATACCAATGCCCACGGCGTGATGGTCGATCCCAGCGCGGCGGCCATGTACCGGACCCGCGCATTGCAGCTGAGTGCGAAAGACTAGCCGCCCTTATCCAGCCACCAGCGCAGCAGGACATGGGCAACGGCTGTGGGTGGCGGGGCGATAAACGGCGCTTGCTCATCACCCGCCATGGCTGCAGTCACCTCCGCGCGGGTGAACCAGCGGGCATCCTCCAACTCGTTGGCGTCGATAGTGATCGCGGGATCATCGGTGTGCGAATGGCAGGCGATCATCAGCGACGAAGGGAACGGCCAGGGCTGGCTGGCAACATAGCTGACATCGCGAACGCGGATCCCGGCCTCTTCCAGCACCTCGCGCGCCACGGCCTCCTCGATCGATTCCCCCGGCTCGACAAAGCCCGCCAGCGCCGAAAACCGCCGGTGAGGAAAGCGCGGCTGGCGACCTAACAACAGATTGCCCTGATGCTCGACCAGCATGATCGTTACCGGATCGGTGCGAGGAAAATGTTCAGCACGGCATGCGTCAGAGGTGCAATTGCGCTGCCAGCCGCCTTTCGCCAGCACGGTCGGCGCGCCGCACTGGGCGCAAAAGCGGTGCCGCGCGTGCCAGCCAGTCAGTGAGCGCGCCGTGCCATAGATCGCCATATCCGGCCCCGAGAGAGTCGCCAACGCCTGCCACAGGCGCGGATTGGGTGGCGCGACCGATCCCTGCTGGGGGGTAGGGGCAAAGCAGGCGCGGTCATCGAGCAGCCCAAGGAAGACCAGCTCGGCATTGTCGGCAGCTTCGGCCAGCGTGCCCCAGCCTAGCGCGCCGTCATCGGCGACCACCGGATCGAGGCCTTCCATCCGCAGCAGCCGGGCGCGGGCATTCATCAGCCCGGCTAGTGCAGCTGCATCGCCGCGCAAGTGATCGGCGCGATCAAGCGGGCTTCCGGCAAAGGCAACGTGCATTTCAACCATCAATTCTCATCCCTCGCCAGTGCCAGTCGCGCTGCCTTGGCAAACAGCGTCGGCATCCCCGCCGCGTCTAGCCGCTCGAGCGGCCACCATTCGCCATGTTCGGGATCAAGCCCGGTGCACGCAACCCCTTTGTGGACCGAGAGACCGAGCGTCAGCGAGAAATGGGTGAAGACATGCTCGACCCGGCCCGCTGTTTCCCAATGCCCGCCGAAAGGCGGCTCTCCACTGCCATCCGCGCGCGCATTCCAGCCGTCATCCGGCAAAGCCATCATGCCGCCAAGCATGCCCTTCCCGGGGCGACGAACCAGCCACACCGCGCCATCGCGCTCGATCCAGAAGGCCGTTCCATGCCGTTCGGACCGGGGTTTCTTGGCGGCTTTCACCGGAAAGAGCTCCGGGTTACCCGAGGCCCGCGCCGTGCAATGGTCCGCCAGCGGACAGAGCAGGCAGCGCGGATTGCGCGAGGTGCAGATGCTTGATCCCAGATCCATCATCGCCTGGGCAAAGTCGCCCGCGCCGCTATCGGGCGTCAGTCTGTCGGTAGCAGCACCAATGGCCGCCTTGCCAGCCGGCAGCGGCACATCAATTGCAAACAGCCGCGCGACAACCCGCTCGACGTTGGCATCAACCACAACCGCGCGGCGGCCAAAGGCAATCGCGGCGACAGCAGCGGCGGTATAAGCGCCCAGCCCCGGTAGCGCGCGCAAGCCCTCTTCGGTATCGGGGAACACGCCGCCCCTCGCCGCCACCGCTTTCGCGCAGGCAATCAGGTTCCGCGCCCGGGCATAGTAGCCAAGGCCAGCCCATGCGGCCATGACCTCGCCCTCCTCCGCTGCGGCCAGCGCGGCGACATCGGGCCAGCGGCGGGTGAATGTTTCAAAGTAGGGGATCACCGCGGCAACCGTCGTCTGCTGCAGCATCACCTCTGACAGCCAGACGCGGTAGGGATCGGGAGCCGGCGCTCCCGGCAATGCCCGCCACGGCAGCGCGCGCGCATGGGACTGATACCAGCCCAGCAATTCTTCCGTTATTTGCTGCATCTGCTGCGCGCTGGCATCCATGGCGCGGCTATGGCATGGCCTGCCTCGCAATGGAACGGGACAGCGAAAAACCCAAGCGCGGGGCCAAGAAGACTGCCGCACAGGCCAAGGAACCGCGCCGCTATGAGCGGCCACGCGGCGGTCAGGCGCGGGCGATCGCCGATCTGATGCCCGACGTCGGCCGCACGGCTTTCCGTCGCTTTGGCTTCATCCAGTCATCGGTGGTCACCCGCTGGGCCGAGATTGTCGGCGAGCGCCACGCCCGGGTCTGTTCTCCCGAATCGATCCGCTTCCCGCCGGGCGAAAAGAGCGAAGGCATTCTCGAGCTGGTTGTCAGCCCGGCCCACGCTCCGCTGATCCAGCACGTGATCCCGGAAATCATGGAGCGGGTAAACCGCTTCTTCGGTTACCGAGCTGTCGCCCGGGTGAAGATCCGGCAAGGCGTGGTTAAGCCGCCCGCTGCTCAAAGCGGCACCACCTCGCCGCCCAGCCTGAAACCAATTCCGATGGAATTGGGCGAAAGCCTGCGCGATATTGGCGATGCCGAATTGCGTACCGTACTCGAATCTCTGGCCCGAAGCCTTGACCAGAACAACAGGCCAAAATCAAAGGATTGACGTTCCGAATGAATAGATTGCTCCGCTCGACGCTTGTCCTCGCCGCCGCTGCTTTCTCCTTTGCTGCGGCAAAGCCTTCGGCTGGGCCAGTCAACTGGCTCGGCAAGGTTCAGGCCCTGCCCAGCGGCGCACACCGCATCGGCAACCCGCAGGCCAAGGTCAGGCTCGTCGAATATATCAGCTATACCTGCCCGCACTGCGCCGCCTTTGAAAAGGAGGCGAGCGGCGAACTGGCGCTCGGCATGATCCGCAGCGGCAAGGGCTCGATCGAATACCGGCCCTATATGCGCAACATTATCGATATTGCCGCGACGCTTCTCGTCGGCTGCGGTGATGAAAGCAAATTTGCGCTCAACCATTCGATCGTCCTGCGCAGTCAGGACAAATGGATGGCCAACTATCAGGACTCGCAGCCAAAACGCTGGGCGGCGATGCCCGATTTCGCCAGCCGGATGCGAGCCGTGGCAAGTGACCTGCGACTCTATGACCAGTTCGAGCCGCGCGGCTATCGCCGTAGTGACCTTGAGCGCTGTCTCGCCGATGAAGCGCAGTCAAAGAAGTTTGCTCTCGAGAATCAGACTGCCGAATCGATTGGCGCGGTCAACGGAACACCCAGCTTCCTGATCAACGACGTGCCGCAAGATGCGCATGACTGGGCCGACTTGCGCCCTGCACTGCTGCCTTTGACCCGCTGACCAAGTGCAATTTGTGGAGAATAGCGGGCAATCGCGCCGAATCTCCCTTTTCGCCCCCTCACCCCTTCGCTAGCCTGTTTCCTCTATTTTCCCTGTCCCGCTTGTTTCCCTTCTAGGATTCGCCAGATGTCATCTTTCAAAATCAAGCACCTCGTCCTTGCCGCTGTTGTGGTTCCGCTCTCGCTCGGGCTCGCTGCCTGCAAGAAAAGTGAAGAGGGGAAGGACGCGCTTGCCGCATCGGCAACCGCACTGCCCAAGGTTGCTCCACCAGCGGGCAAGGCCTGGACTGATGTGGTTGATACCACCGCTGATGGCGGCATGATCATGGGCAATCCCAATGCCCCGATCAAACTGATTGAATATGGCTCACTGTCATGCCCGCACTGCGCCAAGCTGGCGCAAGAAGGCTTTGCCAAGCTGACCGGAGACTATGTTGCCAGCGGCCGGGTCAGCCTGGAATTCCGCAGCTTTGCCATTCACCCGCAGGATGTTCCGCTCACCGTTCTCGCCGGGTGCGCGGGCAAGGAAACCTTCTTCCCGCTGGCCGAACAGATCTATGCGAACTTTGACGCGATGATGGAACGCATGCAGCAGCCCGGTGCGACCGAAGCTGCGCAAAAGGCCATGTCCGTGCCCGGCAAGCCCAATTTTCCCGGATTTGCCGATGCCATGGGGATGACCGAATTTTTCGCCGCGCGCGGTGTTTCGGTTGATCAGGCCCACGCTTGCCTTTCCGATACGGCCAAGGTGCAGGCTGTCGCCAAGAACTCGGAAACATGGGGCCAGTCGGGCATTGATTCGACGCCGACCCTGCTGATCAACGCCAGCAAGATCGAAGGCAACACCTGGGCCGAGCTTGAAGCCGCCCTGCAGCGCGCGGGCGCTCGCTGATCGGAGAGCGCCGGGGGGAAGCGGGTTAGCCAATGCGCATCAGGCGGCTAAAGCTCAGTGGTTTCAAGAGCTTTGTCGAGCCTGCTGACCTGCGCATTGAACCCGGGCTGACCGGCGTTGTCGGCCCCAACGGCTGCGGCAAATCGAACTTGCTTGAGGCCATCCGCTGGGTGATGGGCGAAAGCTCGCCCAAATCGATGCGCTCGGGCGGGATGGAAGACGTGATCTTCGCCGGCACCGCCCAGCGCCCGGCGCGCGATTTTGCCGAAGTTGTGCTCCACGCCGAGGATGATGCGGGCGAGGAACTCGAAGTCACCCGCCGGATCGAGCGCGGCGCGGGATCTGCCTATCGCGTCAATGGCCGCGACGTGCGTGCCAAGGATGTGGCGCTGGTATTTGCCGATGCCGCGACCGGCGCCCACTCCCCCGCACTGGTCAGCCAGGGCAAGATCGCAGCCGTCATCGCGGCAAAGCCTGCCGAGCGCCGGGCGATGCTTGAAGAGGCGGCGGGCATCGCGGGGCTCCACGTGCGCCGCAAGGATGCCGAGCAAAAGCTGCGCGCGACCGAGGCCAACCTCGCGCGGCTTGAAGACATCATGGGGCAGCTCGACCAGCAGATCGCCGCGCTGCGCCGTCAGGCGCGGGCGGCGGAGCGCTACATCGTGCTGTCTGACAAGATCAAGCTGGCCGAAGCGCGGCTGGTCTATGCCCGCTGGCGCGACGCCGCCAAGGCCGCCGATGCAGCGCGGGCCGAAGCACAAGGCGCAGAGGCCCGCGTGGCCGAGGCGCAGGCTGCGATGAAGGGCGCGACGGACGCTCAAACCTCCACCGCGCAGGCACTCGCCGACGCGCGCGAGGAACTGGCCGACAGGCGCGACGATGCCACGGCCCACGGCCACCGCCAAGCCGCACTCACCAGCCAGCTGGAAGCTGCCGAACAGCGCCTGAAAGACCTCGACCGCCAGCGCACCCGGCTGGAGGAAGACCGAGGCGAGGCAGACCGCCTGACCCGCGATGCCGCCGAAGCGCTCGCCCGACTGGAAAAGGAACTGGCTGACGGGCAAGCCGCCCTCGCCCGCGACGAGGAACGCCGCCCCGGCTTTGCCTCGGCCCAAGAGAACGCCGATCGCGCTGCCCGCACCGCTGAACTGGCCTTGGCCCAGGCCACCGCCGAACAGGCAGGGGTTGAGGCCGAATGGCGCGTCGCCGATGCCGAACTGGCGAGCGCCAGACAGCGATTAGAACGGCTGGAGCAAGAGGCACAGCGACGGCAGGCGGAAGCGGCGGCGCTGGAACAGGACGCTGGCCCCGCACAGGCGCTCGTCGCCGCGCAGGCCGAACGCGAAAAGGCCAGCGCTGCACTCGCTACCGCCCGCGCCGCGCTTGAAGCGCAGCAGGCCAGCAAGGCAGGTCTTCAGGAGGCACGCGACAGCAGCGCCAGCGACCTCGCCGCCGCCCGGGCCGAACTCGCCGGGATCGAGCGCGAATGGTCCGCGCTGCAGCGTGACCGCGAGGCTCGCGCCCGGCAGGCCAAAGGCTCGCATGGCCTCACCGCCGCGATCGACAAGGTCCGCGCCGCGCCGGGCTATGAACGCGCACTTGCCGCCGTGCTGGGGCGTGATGCAAAGGCTGGTCTGGGCGCCGCGCCCAAGGATGGCGAGGGACGGTTCTGGACCGGGGCTGCTGCACCGAAGCCAGTGAAAGACAATCTGGCCGCACAGGTTCCGCTCTGCCCGCCTGAACTGGCGGCGCGTCTGGCGCTGGTTCATGTCGCCGACGCCGACGACGGCCGCGATCTGGGTCCGGGCGAATGGCTGGTGACCAAGGCCGGGGCGCTGCGCCGCTGGGATGGCTTTGTCGCGCGCGGCGAAGGTGCGGCGGAAGCGGCTCGGTTGGAGGCGGAAAACCGCTTTGTCGAACTGGAGGCAGAGCTTCCGGCCAAGCGCGCAACGGCTGAGCAGGCAGAAGTGGCAGCCGAGCAGGCGACAGCCGAGCTCAAGGCTTTGCAGCTTAGCCTGATCGCCACCGAGCGCGATGTTGCCGCCGCCGCCGATGCCGAGCGCTCGGCCCTGCGCGCGATGGATCAGGCCGAGGCGGCGGTTGAGCGCATGGCAGTCCGCCGCGCCGAGATGGCCGCTGCTGCGCAGGATAACAAGGCGCAGTGCGCCGCTGCCGAGGCAGAATACAAGGCTGCGATGGATCGCCGCTCCGCCCTGCCCGATCCCGAGGCAGGCCGCGCCCAACTGGCCGCCGCACAGGCCAAGCACGATGCCGCCCGCACCGCGCATCAGGCCGCGCTCGCTGCCCTCGCCGCCCACGATCAGGCGCTCGCCGTCGCGCGCGAGCGGACCAATGCCCAGCGCTCCGAAATCGGCGGCTGGCGCGCGCGGGCCGGGGACGCCGCCAACCGCCTCGCCGAAATGGGGCGGCGCTCTGAAGAGATCGAGCAGGAGCGCGCCGTCATCGCCGCCAAGCCCGCCTCGCTGATGCGCGAGATCGAACTTGGTGACGAAACCCGCATCCGCATAGCCGGTGAGCTGGCCAAGGCCGAGGCTGCTGTCTCCACCATCGGCGAAGAGGCGCGCAAGGCCGATGCCCTATTTGCCCAAGCCAACGAAACACTCGCCACCGCGCGTGAGGCCCGCGCAGGGGCCGTTGCCCGCGCCGAAAACGAAGAGGCGCGCCGTCAGGAAATGGCCGGAATTTCCGGCGAACGCTTCCAGTGTCCGCCTCCCCTCCTGCCCGAGCGCTTTGAATTCGATGCAGGCCAAGTCGCCGCAGCAGGCGAGGAATCGGCGGCGCATGACCGGTTGGTGGCTGACCGCGAACGCATCGGCCCCGTCAATCTTGTCGCCGCCGAGGAGCTGAAAGGCGCGGAAGAGCGCCACGGCACCTCGATCGCAGAACAGGCCGAACTGACCGAAGCCGTCCACCGCCTGCGCGGATCGATCGGCAACCTCAACCGCGAGGGCCGCGAGCGGCTGCGCGCTGCTTTCGAGGCAGTCGACGGCCACTTCCGCATCTTGTTCAGTCGCCTGTTTCAGGGCGGGCAGGCCCATCTGGCGCTGGTCGATTCGGACGATCCGCTTGAGGCCGGCCTCGAAATCTACGCCCAGCCGCCGGGCAAGCGCCTGCAATCACTCACCCTGCTATCGGGCGGCGAACAGGCGCTGACGGCGGTGGCGCTGATCTTCGGCCTGTTCCTCACCAACCCCGCACCAATCTGCGTGCTCGACGAAGTCGACGCGCCGCTCGACGACGCCAATATCGAACGCTTCTGCGACCTGCTCGATGCCATGGTGGGCGAGACCGACACCCGCTACCTGATCGTCACCCACAACGCCGTGACCATGAGCCGCATGCACCGCCTTTTCGGCGTGACCATGGTGGAACAGGGCGTTTCGCGCCTCGTCAGCGTCGATCTGGGCGCGGCGGAGCAATTGCTCGCGGCGGAATAGTTACAGAAGGCTCTGCGGAGCGGGCTTTCCGGACACCCAAAGGTCACTGGTATGCTCGGCCACCAGCTCGCCCGGCCACGTCTTGCACAGGCCGAGCGCATCATCGACCGAACCACTCACCCAGCGCCCCCAATCCTCGTCACGCAGGATAACCGGCATCCGGTCATGCACCTCGGCCATCTGGGGTGAGCTGTCGGCCATGACCATGGTGTAGCAGTTCCCCCATTCCGGCGTTTGCCGCCACAAGCCAGCGACCGCGATCACTTCGCTATCGGGCAGCGAATACCAGCTGCGCGTCATCTGTCCGGCCTTGCCCTGCGGTTCTGCCCACTGGGTGACGGGGACAATGCAGCGGCGGTGGGCAAAGCTGTCGCGCCAGAAGGAAGTCAGCAGCTTGTCATCGCGGGCATTGGTGACGGGCTTGGGCTTCAGCTTTTGCCCCTGCTTGCCGGTGAGCACCAGCGGGAAGCCCCAGTTCATCGCCTGCGCCCGGCCATCGGCAACCACCAGTCCGGGGTAGCCGGGATAGAGCTCGGAGGCGACGTTGATGCCGGGATCAGCTTCCACCGCAAAGAGCTTTGCCACTTCGGCGGTGCCCTTGGTCATGCGATAGAGGTTGCACATCAGGCGTTACCGACCACCCAGCAGGCCAGCGCCATCAGAAGCCCGGCAAAGCGGTTGGCGCGGAAGCGGGTGAGGGCGTTGGCGCCGTCTGCCGGTTCCAGCGTGACCACCTGCCAGAACAGATGGAGCGCCATCGGCACCAGTGCGAGCAGCGCCAGCAGATCAGGCCGCAGCATCCAGAAGGCCAGCGCCCACAGGACAAGCGCTGCGGCATAAAACCCCGCAACCCCGCCGCGAACTTTGGCGCCCATCGCCCGAGCAGAGCTGCGCACCCCGATCAGCGCATCATCTTCCACATCCTGCAGCGCATAGATCGTGTCATAGCCGATCACCCAACAGATTGACCCGGCATAGAGCGCGGTCAGCACGCCCCAGTCCTCCCAGCGCACCTCGCCCCAGCCGACCAGCGCGCCCCATGAAAAGACGATCCCCAGCCACGCCTGCGGCCACCATGTGATCCGTTTCATGAAGGGATAGGCGGCGACCGGAGCCAGGCTGGCGAGCGCTATTACCTGCGCGGGCAAGTGCAGTTGCAGCAGCACGACAAGGCCGATCAGGCACAGCAAAAACAGCCAGCCCCAGGCCAGCTTCGCGCTCACCCGCCCGCTGGCGACAGGCCGTGCGGCGGTTCGCGTTACCTTGCGATCAAGATCGGCATCGATGATGTCATTATAGACACACCCCGCCCCGCGCATGGCGATGGAGCCGAGCAGCAGCCACAGGATCAGCTCCCACCGCTTCTCCCCGCCCGCCAGCAACACGCCCCATGCACAGGGCCAGAACAGCAACCACCAGCCAATTGGCCGATCCAGCCGCGCAAGCTGCGCGAGGTCTCGCGGCAGCTGCGGCAGTATAGCGATCAGGCCGCGATGCTGGGAATCGGGGACGATTTGGGTTTCGGACATAGGCATTCACCTAACCGCTCCCCACAAGTCCGTCATCCTGAACTTGTTTCAGGATCCATTGTGCCGAAAGATCAGTTGTTACCGGATAGCAGCAAACCGAAAGGCCTTGCTGCACAGCAGAACTCCGGTCTGATCTGAGAAATGGATCCTGAAACAAGTTCAGGATGACGGGAGTGGATGGGGGCGCTAATTGCACGTGATGCCCGCAACCCCCGCATGGCCGCCCAAGAGCGCCCCCCGCCTGTTCGTTCCCGGCCCACTGGCCCTTGGCGCGGTGGTGAGCCTTGATGGTCCCCAAGCCCATTACCTCGCCCGCGTGATGCGCGTGGGCGCAGGCGAGGTGGTGATCCTGTGCGATGACACCAGTGGCGAATGGGCAGCGCGGGTTGCTTCGGCCGGGAAACGCGATGTCGTGCTCACCGCCGAAGAGCTGCTGCGCCCGCGCGAGCAGGTGCCCGATTTCACCCTTTGCGCTGCGCTGCTCAAGAAGGATCGCTTCGATCTGGTGCTGGAAAAGGCCTGCGAACTGGGCGTGCGGAAGATCCAGCCGGTGCTCACTCGCCGCTGCGTGGCGGACAAGTTGAACCTTGAACGGGCGCGCAACATTCTGGTCGAAGCAGCAGAACAATGCGCCCGCACCGCCCTGCCCGAAATTGCCGAGCCGGTGAAGCTCGAAGCCCTGCTCAAAGGTTGGGATGCAGGCCGCGCGCTGTTCTTCGCTGACGAGACTGGCGGCGATCCGGCCGCACCGGCTTTCTCCGCCCATCCCGGCCCTGCCGCGCTGCTCACCGGCCCCGAAGGCGGGTTCGATGATAGCGAGCGCGATGCCGTGCGCGCCCTCAGCCAAACCCGCCGCATCACCCTCGGCCCCCGCATCCTGCGCGGAGAAACGGCAGCCATTGCCGCCACCGCACTGTGGATGGGGCTGGCGGGTGATTGGCAAAATGCCGAAACAGTTAGCAATGGAGCTGCAACTTGATCCATCTCGCACTGGCTGCTGCAGCCGCCACCGCCAATCCGCACCCCGCCGATCTCAAGACCTTCAAGGACTGGATCGTCGGCTGCGATAATGTCCGCAGCTGTCAGGCCAATGCACTCGGCCCCGATGGTGGCGACGATTTCCTGACACTGGTTCTGACCCGCAGCGGCAATCCGGCTGATGCCGCGGTGCTTTCCGTACCCCTGCCCGAGAAGGCCACCCCCGGCGCGCGTTTCACGCTTGAGGTGGACGGCACCCAGATCGCCGAAGTTGCGGCAAGCAAGGACTACAGCGCATCGCTACGGTTAACCCGCCCGATCCTTGCCGCTCTGGCCAATGGCAGCCAGATTGCCTTGGTGGACGGGAAACAGGCCCGCCGGGGCGAAACCTCGCTCTCGGGCCTATCAGCCGCCATGCTGTTTATCGACGACCAGCAGCGCCGGATCGGCACCACCGGTGCGCTAAAGGCGGTGGGCACCAAGCCAGATACCACGGTTCCAGCACCGCCGCTCGCCCCGCTCATCGCCGTGCCACCTGTTTCACCCAAGCCGCCGCGCACGATTACTGTAGCCGCTGCAACCAAGCTGATCGGGCCAGACAGCGCCACCTGCGATTATGCCAGCAGCAAAGTTGCCCCCCGCTCCTATCGCCTTGATGCCGCGCACAGCCTCGTGCTGATTGACCATCCCTGCGGCAATGGCGCCTATAACTACTTCACCAGCGTCTATGTGCTGGATGAAAGCGGGCCACCCCGCCCCGCGCAGTTCGATCTCGCTCCGGGAATGGGCGAATCCAGCGGAGATGGCACGGGTGACCTCACCAATGGCGATTGGGATGCCAAGACGCGCTCGCTCAGCAGCTATGAAAAAGGCCGCGGGCTTGGCGATTGCGGTTCGAGCGAGTCTTTCGTCTGGGATGGCCGGCGCTTTCGCCTGACCGAGCAAAGCGCAATGGGCGAGTGCCGGGGCTCGAACGAATTCATCCGCGTGTGGACCGCACGGACCAAGTGATCGCGTTGAACAGGAAAGGCCATTCCACAAAAGGCTGGAACAATCGCCGATGAATCCCTAACTGCCCCTCATGAGCACGAGACAGGTTTCAGATCGCAACGATCCGGTCATTGAGAGCCGCGAGCAGCTCGTGATCCCGATGGCCAAGGGCGAAAAGCCCCGTGAGGCCTGGCGCATTGGCACCGAGCACGAGAAGATCGTCTATGCTTTGGCCGACCATCACGCGCCGAGCTATGACGAAACCGGCGGCATCCATGATCTGCTGATGGCGCTGACCCAGTTCGGCTGGGAGCCGATCGAGGAAGGCGGCAAGGTTATTGCGCTCGCCGGGCCAGATGGAAACGTCAGCCTTGAGCCGGCGGGCCAGCTGGAGCTTTCTGGCGCGCCGCTGGTGAACCTGCACCAGACCTGCGAGGAAACCGGACGGCACCTGAAACAGGTCAAGGAAATCGGCGACCGCTTCGGTCTCGGCTATCTCGGCCTTGGCATGTGGCCCGACAAGCGCCGCGACGAGCTGCCGATCATGCCCAAGGGCCGCTATGCGATCATGCTGCGCCACATGCCGCGTGTTGGTTCCATGGGGCTCGACATGATGCTGCGCACCTGCACCATCCAGACCAACCTCGACTATTCGAGCGAGGCCGACATGGCGCAGAAGTTCCGCGTTTCGCTGGCGTTGCAGCCGCTCGCCACCGCGCTGTTCGCCAATTCGCCGTTCACCGAAGGCAAGCCTAACGGCATGCTATCCTATCGCAGCCACATCTGGTCAGACACCGATCCGGCGCGCACCGGCATGCTGCCTTTCGTTTTCGAGGACGGGTTCGGCTATGAACGCTATGTCGACTACATGCTCGATGTGCCGATGTACTTCGTTTACCGCGAGGGCAAATATATCGATGCGGCGGGCCTTAGCTTCCGCGATTTCCTTGATGGCAAGCTGCCGGTGCTGCCCGGCGAGAAGCCGACGCTGAGCGACTGGAACGACCACCTCTCCACCGCCTTCCCCGAGGTTCGCCTGAAGAGCTTCCTTGAAATGCGCGGCGCCGATGGCGGGCCGTGGAACAAGATTTGCGCCCTGCCCGCCTTCTGGGTCGGCCTGCTTTATGACCAGACCGCGCTCGATGCAGCGTGGGATCTGGTCAAGGGCTGGGACATGGAAGGGCGCGAACTGCTGCGCTCGTCGGTGCCGAAGCTGGCGCTTGATGCGCCGATTCCCGGCGGCGGCACCTTGCGCGATATTGCTGCCGAAGTGCTCGCCATTTCGCGCTCTGGCCTGAACGCCCGCGCCCAGCTGAATGCAGCAGGCGATAACGAAAGCGGCTACCTTGGCCCGCTCGATGACATTGTCGCCAGCGGCAAGGTTCCCGCGCAGGTACTGCTCGACAAGTACCATGGCGAATGGGGCGGCGATATCAGCCGCGTCTACGAGGAAAGCTTCTGATGCCAGTCTTGGTGATCGGCGAGTTTCGCCTGCCACCTGAGCGCATGGCCGATGCCCGCGAGGCAATGGAACGTGTCATCGTTGCCACCCGCGCGGAAGAGGGCTGCCTGGGCTATGCCTATGCCGAAGACGTGCTCGATCCCGGCCTGATCCGGGTCAGCGAAAAGTGGCAAAGCCGCGAACTGCTCGCCGCCCACCTCGCCGCGCCGCATATGGCTGTGTGGAAGCAGGAGCGCGCGGCGCTGGGCTTGAGCGGGCGGGACATCACCGGATTTGTGGTGGATGAAGGCTATAAGCTCTGAGCGCAAAGGCGCAGAATTGCGCGCGCCACACGAATGTACCTTTTAGTACATGAACTTTTGAGTCATGCTGCCCTTCTGAGACAAAAATCCGGGAGAGAGACATGCGCAATCGCCTTCGCCAACTGATCACCACCCTTGCCATCGCGTCGGCCCCTGTCGCGCTATCCGCGCAGGGCATGAACCCGATTGCCGGTGATCCGCTGAACACCACCAGCGGCAAGCTGGCAGGCACGGCGCTTGGATCGGGCGTCAACGCCTATCTCGGCATTCCCTATGCTGCGCCGCCGGTGGGCGATCTGCGCTGGGCCGCACCGCAACCGATGAAGTGGAACGGCGTGTGGAATGCAGACCGCAAGGGCGCGGAATGCATGCAAGTGCTGCGCCCGCACGACATCAACCACTACTTCGGCGAAGAGGCGAGCGGCGAGAACTGCCTGTTCATGAACATCTGGACGCCCGCTGGTGCCAAGCCGGGCGCGAAGCTGCCGGTGATCGTGTTCATCTATGGCGGCGGCTACACCATCGGATCGTCGGGCATGCCCAATTATGGCGGCGAGGCTGTCGCCAAGTCGGGGGCGATTTTCGTCAACTTCAACTACCGCGTCGGCGCGCTGGGCTTCCTCGCCCACCCCGAGCTGAGCAAGGAACAGGGCGGCCATTCGGGCAATTACGGCACGATGGACCAGACCGCCGCGCTCAAATGGGTGCATGACAATATCGCCCAGTTCGGCGGCGATCCTGACAAGGTGGTGATTTCCGGGCAATCGGCCGGTGCACGTTCGGTTGCCACGCAAATCTTCACGCCCGAGGCGCGCGGCCTGTTCAAGGCGGCGATGATGAGCTCTGGCTGCAACTTCCGCTCGGCGACTGTCGGCCTGTCCGAGGCCGAGCAGATTGGCGTGAAGTTCCAGCAGCGGCTCGGCGCGGCAGACCTTGCCGCCATGCGCAACATGCCGGCAGACAAGATCGTCGGTGCCCAGGCCGAGAATCAACTGGGCCTCAGCGTTTCCGGTGTGCGCGTGGCCGGGCCGATCATCGATGGCAAAGTGCTGCCCAAGCCGCTGCCCGAAATGATGGCAGAAGGTAACTTCGCGAAAGTGCCGATCATCGCCTCGTTCAATGAAGATGACATGAGCTTCGGCTTTGGTGCGCTGACCAAGGCCAGCACCGTTGCGGAATACACTGCTGCTGCGAACACGATGTACGGGGCCAATGCCGCCGAGTTCCTCAAGCTCTATCCTGCCAAGACGGATGCTGACGTGTGGAAAGTAGCGCGCCGCGCCGCCCAGGATGCTGGCTTTGCCAATAATGCCCGCGGTTGCGCTATAGACGAAGCCAAGGCTGGAGTTCCGACCTTCATCGATCTCTATTCACGCAAGCACCCCTATGTTCCCGGCGTAAAGATCGCCGACCAGAACACCGCGACCATTGGCGCCTATCACACAGCTGACATCCCCTATTGGTTCGGCACACAGGACACCTACAATTCGCTCCGACCGACGCGGAACTGGACCGAATGGGACCGCACGCTGTCCAAGCAGATGATGGGCGCGCTGATCGCCATGGCCGAAACGGGATCGCCCAATACAGCAGCCATGCCCTGGGCGCAGTGGTCCGCAAAGAACGAAACGATGCTGGTGCTGGGCGACAAGGTTGCGCCAGAGAAGTTCAATCTGGCAGGTCAGGCCTGGCTGGCGGCGAACCCGCCCAAGGTGGCTGCGCCCGATCCGGCGACGGGCCGTCCGAGGGACTAAGCCGGGCGCTTAGCCCCGCTTTGCCCGCCCGAACAGGCGGCCCAGCGCCCGCGTGATCGTGGGGCCCTGCTCCATCCACGCGTGGTAATCGCGGTACTTGGGGTCTTCGGAGAGGAGGTGCTTCTCCTCGGTCTTGGCCCGCCAGAAATAGATGGCGCTCACGCCTGCAAGGCACACCGTGTTGCGCACGGCATCGACCCATGAATTGCTGGTGACAAGGAACGGCAGCGTCGCGCACCACCAGAAGGTGTTCTTGGAAAGATAGGCCGGGTGGCGGGTGAAGCGGTATGGCCCGTTCGTCAGCACGCCGCGATAGGTCAGGTTGGAAAAACGGATGCCGAAGGCCACGGTCGCCCAGGCATAGGCACCGGTCAGGCACACCAGCAGCGCGGCCCAGGCCCAAAGCAGCGCGTCATGCCCCTGCATCCAGTACGACCATTCGCTGGTATTCGACTCATAGAACAGCGGACCGCCGGGATTCATGATCTGGAACGGCGGATAGCACAGCAGCGCCGCCAGCCAGCCGGCAAGGAACGGATTGGCCGAGCGGATCTGGGCATCCAAGGGCTTCATCGTCAGGATGTACCCAACGGTGCCGATCTGCTCGTCCATCACAAACATCACGAGGATCAGCAGGTTGGCCACGGCCACCGGATCAGACCATATCCCGCCCCAATCGCGGTCGATCAGGTTGGCAAAGCCGCCCGGAACAATCGAGATCATGAAGGCGGTGAAAAAGCCCTTCACCGCCCAGGCGCGCAGGTGAATGGGGATCTGCTTGGCATCATATTCCTCGCGGCCCACCAGCCATGCGCCGAAGTGCCAGCAGGGATCGCGCGGATTTGCCAAGCGGCGGTCCAGCCACAAGACATAGGGCACCGAGAGGATGAACAGCGGCACCGATGCCCAGCCCAGCACGTTCATCGCCACCAGATAGGGGCCATCCCAATACCAGCGGGCAAGGCCATAGATCGCCGCAATCAGCGCCCATGTTGCCCATAGCCCGGCGAGTTTGGTGATGGTTATGTCGACCACTGCCGAAACCGGCCGCTTGATCGTCCAGTCAATTCCGGTCGAAGCACGGCGATGGACCTTGTCGATCAGTACCGACCACAGCACCATCGGCGTGGCGGCAAAGACCAGCCCCATCAGCGCCGCGTTTGGCCCACTTAGCCGCCAGTGCGGTCCGGGCAGGGCAAAGTAGTCGGAAATGTGCGGCCAGAAGTGGCACAGGCAAATCCACGAGGCGAGCCCCGCCAGCCCCGACAGGCCTACACCCGCCGAGACATCACTTTGGGGCCGCACAGGGGCCGGAGATGCCGCATCGCTCACCGGCGCGAGAATAGCGCGAAAGGGTTAAGGCTGCGTTCCTCCCTGCAGGGGAGGGGGACCGCGACGCGAAGCGGCGGGGTGGGGGGGTTCGTGCAGGTGATCCTGACATCGAGAGGACAGGACTACTCGCCTGTGCCCCTCCACCACCTTCGGTGGCCCCCCTCCCCGTGCCGGGGAGGTTCTACCGGAAGGCTGTGATCTTGCCGCTGTCGTCGAGGATATACAGCGTGTTGTTCGCCACAACCGGCGCAAGGCTGATCGACTTGGCGATCTTGCCATAGACGCTGATTGAGCCGTCAACCACCGAAGCAGACATCATCTGCCCTTCGGTATTGGCAATCCACAGCCGCTCACCCGCCAGAACCGGGCCAGTCCAGAAGATCGGTCCCTTCTTCTTCTTCAGGTTCTTGAAGCGCGCCAGCTGGGTTGACCACCGCACCTTGCCGTTGGTGCGCGAGATGCACAGCAGCTTGGCTTCGTCGGTCAGGGTAAATATCCACTGTCCGGCGATGGCGGGGGTGGAAATGCCCGCAAGGTTAAGTTCCCAGATACGCTGGCCGGTAACCAGTTCATAGGCTGCCATGCGGCCGCCCTGACCCAGTGCATAGACCTTGCCATCGTCGATGATCGGATCGGCATCGATATCGGTCAGCGCGCCGACCGAGGTTGCCAGCGACGTGCGCGACAGCGCGTCGGACCACAGCGTGCGGCCGTTTTCATAGCGATAGGTGACCAGTTCGCCGGTTGAGTAACCGGCAATCACCGAACCCTTGCCCACGGTCGGCGCGGCAACGCCGAAAATGCCCGAGAGGCCGTTCGATCCGCTTTCATTCCACAGCAGCGCGCCATCGGGTGCATTGAGCGCGATCAGCTGGTTGTCCTGCGTCATCACATAGACGGCATCGAAAGCGATGGTCGGCGAACCGCGCAGTGGCCCGGCGGGCTTCACCTTCCACAGCTGGCTGCCATCCTTGGCGTTCAGCGCCGCGACTTCGCCAACGCCGGTGGTGACATAGACCTTGTCGCTGTCAAAGCTGACACCGCCGCCGAACACCGAGCTGGCACCGTCTCCCTTGATGCGGAACGAATGGGTCCAGCGCGGCGAGCCATTGGCGGCGTCATAGGCGTGGACCATGCCATCGGTATCCATGGCAAACAGCATGCCCCCGCCAATCACTGGCGAGGCAGCAAGCCGCTGGCGCGGCGAATCGCCGGCGATGTTCTGGCTCCAGGCCCTGGCAGGTGCGGAAGACAGCGCGAGGTGTCCATAGGACTTGCTCGGCGTATTGCCCGCCTGCGGCCATTCGGAGTTGGTCGCCGCCGGGGGCAGGACGACCGAAACATTGGCGAGGCCCAGATCAACGCGGGCGCCCGATTCGATGCGCGACAGGATCGGAATGCGGTTACCCAGCGTAGGGGTTACGGCCTTCTTCTTGCCGAACACGCTGCACCCGGACAGCGCGACCGCGAGAGCCACGACGACAAGCATTGCGGGGCGCCGAAATGAACCGGAAGAGGAAGTGGCAGCGGACATAGGAAACCTTTTCATCATTGGCCGGAGCCGTTGCCGGCTGAGCCATCCTGCACAACCTGCTTCACATCATCGATTGCATCAACGCCCAACAGACCGGCCATCTGGCGGGTGCGCTGGCGCAGTGATTCCGGAACCGTCTTGTCGCGCGAAATTGCGGCGAAAAGCGGCCCGGCGAGATCATTGTGGCCCTGCTTCATATAGGCAAGGCCGAGCAGTTCACCGGCGCTGCCAAACCACGGCTTGCCAGGCACGGCCAGCGGCTTCAGCGCGGCAATCGCCTCATCAGGCTTCATCGAATCAAAGCGCAGCACCACCTGCCGGATCGTTGCCAGATCGCGCATTGGCTGCGGTGCAGAGCCCATTGCGGCTACTTCGCCAAACAGGCCGGCGGCCTCTGCCGTCTTGCCCTGCTCGCTGGCGATACCGGCGCTCAGCATCATCGCTGCGGCTTGGCTGCCGTCGCCGCCATCCTTGGCGAGCGGCGCGAGCAGCTCGTTCGCCTTGGCGAGATTACCGGCCTGCAGCTGATCGAGCGCGGTAACGAAAGCCTCGGCCCGTGCCTCCTGCTTGCCCTGCTGCCAGTGCTTCCAGCCAAGGAAGGCAGCAAACAGCGCCAGCCCGGCGACAATCCCCAGACCCACCGGCTTGGCATAGCGCTTGGCCATGCTGAGCGCCTCATCCTGACGCAGCGCTTCATCGACTTCGCGCAGGAATCCTTCCTGCTGCGCCAGCTCGCGTGAAACTGCGGAAGAGGTCGGGCTTTTGGGGTCGGTCGGACGAAGGGCCAAGTTCAAGGCTTTCAGGATTACAAAGGAATTGCGGCGTTCTTAGCGGATGGGCCTGCCATTTCAACGGCAATGATGGTGAAGCTGCCCTGAATGGGTGCAAATGACGGGGATTGTCAGGGAAATGTGCTCCGCCCCAGCGCTGCGGCATAGGTTTGGCGGTAGGATTCGAGCATCGCTGCCTCGTCATATTCGGCGCACGCGCGGCGGCGGTTGGCTTCGCCGATCGCTTCGCGCAGGTCTGACCGCCCGGCCAGGGTGGCAAGTGCATTGGCGAGAGCGGCCTCATCCCCCACCGGAACAACATATTCGCGGTTGGCGGGAGCAACCATCGCGGCGACATCGCCGACGGCGGGTGACACCACGGCAAGGCCAGCCGCCATCGCCTCGACCACCGAAAGAGGGAACTGCTCGCTGTCCGATGACAGGGCAAAAAGATCAAACAGGCCGATCGCCTTGGCGGGATCACCGACAAAGCCGGGCAAGTGGACCCGGTGGCCAATTTCGAGCCGGATCGCTTCTGCCCTGATCGCTTCGCGCTCCGGCCCCTCACCCAGAATCACCAGCTGCCATTCCTCGGGCAGATGGGCAAAGGCGCGGACCAGCCGCGGCAGGTTCTTCACCGCGCGCAGAC
>CANFXW010000005.1 GCA_947451145.1 Sphingomonadaceae bacterium
CGCCGCCGAAACGGCTCATGCCGCCTTCGATGCCGGGGACCATCTCGTTCTTGATGCGGATGTTGGCGAAGGTGCCGCGCATCATCACTTCGTGATGGCCGCGGCGGGCGCCGTAGGAGTTGAAGTCTGACTTGGCGACCTGATGCTCCATCAGCCACTGGCCTGCGGGGCTGTCTGCCTTGATGTTGCCGGCGGGCGAGATGTGATCGGTGGTGATCGAATCGCCGAGGATCAGCAGCGGCTTGGCTTCGACAATGTCGGTCACCGGGGCGGGCGTCATGCTCATGCCCTCGAAATAGGGCGGGTTGGCAACATAGGTGCTGCCTGCGCGCCACGAATAGGTTTCCGAGCCGGTGACATTGATCGCCTGCCAGTGCTTGTCGCCCAGATAGACGTTGGCATAGCGGGCCTGGAACATGGCGCGGTCCATGCAGGCGGCCATGGTGGAGAACACCTCGTCGTTGGTCGGCCAGATGTCCTTGAGATAGACATCGGCACCGTTTGAACCCTTGCCGATTGGCGTGGTCACGAAGTCTTCGATCACCGTGCCCTTGAGCGCGTAGGCAACGACCAGCGGCGGGCTGGCGAGGAAGTTGGCGCGCACGTCTGGCGAGACGCGGCCTTCGAAGTTGCGGTTGCCCGAGATCACTGCGGCGGCGACAAGGCCGTTCTCGTTGATCGCCTTGCTCAGCGGCTCGGCCAGCGGGCCGGAGTTGCCGATGCAGGTGGTGCAGCCATAGCCGACGAGGTTGAAGCCAACCGCATCAAGGTGCTCGGTAAGGCCGGCCTTGTTGAAGTAATCGGTGACGACCTGTGATCCGGGGGCAAGGCTGGTCTTGACCCAGGGCTTGGGCCGCAGGCCGAGTTCGTTGGCCTTCTTGGCAACGAGGCCCGCGGCAACCATCACGCCGGGGTTCGAGGTGTTGGTGCAGCTGGTGATCGCGGCGATCACGACGTCGCCATCGCCAATGTCGAAGTCCTTGCCTTCAACCGCGACGCGGGTCTGCGCCTTCTTGTATGTTTCGGCCATGTCCTTGTTGAACACGTCATCAACCTGATCGAGCGAAACGCGGTCCTGCGGGCGCTTCGGCCCGGCGAGGCTGGGAACGACAGTGCCGAGGTCGAGCTCAAGCGTCGAGGTGAAGATCGGCTCAACCGCAGGATCGATCCAGAAGCCCTGCTCCTTGGCATAGGCTTCGACGAGGGCAATCTGGCTTTCCTCGCGACCGGTGAGGCGCAGGTAATCGAGCGTCTTGTCGTCGATGCCGAAGAAGCCGCAGGTCGCGCCGTATTCGGGTGCCATGTTGGCAAGGGTGGCGCGGTCGGCCAGCGTCAATGCGGCGAGGCCGGGGCCGTAATATTCAACGAAGCGGCCAACCACGCCGTGCTTGCGCAGCATGTTGGTGCAGGTCAGCACGAGGTCGGTCGCGGTGACGCCTTCCTTCAGCGTGCCGGTCAGCTTGAAGCCGACGACTTCGGGGATCAGCATCGAAACCGGCTGGCCGAGCATCGCAGCCTCAGCCTCGATCCCGCCAACGCCCCAGCCGAGCACGCCAAGGCCATTGACCATCGTGGTGTGGCTGTCGGTGCCGACGCAGGTATCGGGATAGGCAACGGAGGCGCCGCTCTGGTCCGTGCTAGTCCAGACGGTCTGCGCGATGTTCTCCAGATTGACCTGGTGGCAGATGCCGGTGCCCGGGGGTACGGCGTAGAAGTTGTTGAGCGACTTCGATCCCCACTTGAGGAAGTCATAACGCTCCATGTTGCGCTGGTATTCGATCTCGACGTTTTCTTCGAAAGCCTTGGGGTGGCCGAATTCATCGACCATCACCGAGTGGTCGATGACGAGGTTCACCGGAACCAGCGGATTGATCTTCGAGGTATCGCCGCCCAGCTTGGCGATGGCATCGCGCATCGCGGCAAGGTCAACCACGCAGGGAACGCCGGTGAAATCCTGCAGCAGCACGCGGGCCGGGCGGTACTGGATTTCATTGGTCGATTCGGCGGGGTTCTTCTGCCAGTCGGCAATCGCCTGAATGTCGGCGGTCGAAACGGTGAAGCCACCGTCTTCAAAACGCAGCAGGTTTTCCAGCAGGACTTTCATCGAGAACGGCAGGCGGCTGATGTCGCCGATCTTGGCCGATGCCTTCTTGAACGAATAATAGGCGTAGTCCTTGCCGCCCACCGAAAGCGTGGAACGGGTGCCGAGCGAGTCCTGTCCGACCTGGGTCATTGCTGCGTGATCTCCTGAATGTGGAGGCCCCGGGGGATCATGCCGCTTCGCAGCTGCAGCAGGGCCTTGTGTCGGCGTGGCCGATGCGCGGGAATCCCCTTCACGTCAAGGGGTGGTTAGGTTCAAAATCGCCTAAAAGCGCCGATCTTATGGCTCGACTGGCGGCATCGGCTTGCCGCCGCGCGTGCCGATCCAGCATCCGGCAACGATCAGCGCGACACCGAAAAGCGTAACCGGGGTCAGGATCTCGTCAAACCATAGCCAGCCCATCAGTGCCGCCCAGATGAAAGCGCTGTATTCGATAGGCACCAGCACCTGCGCCTCGGCCCGGGCATAGGCCCATGACAGCAACATCAACGAGCAGGTCGCGAGTACGGCGGCCATGCCAATATCTCCCCACTCTCCGCCCTGTGGCAGGGCCCACAGCCAGGGCGCAAATGGCATCAGGGCAAGCGCGGCAAACAGGTTCTGGAACGTTACGACTTCCAGCGGACCGGCGAGTTGCGCCTGCTGGCGCTGCAGCACAAGGTTCCAGGCATAGGCGACTGCCGAAACAAGAATGGCCACGATCCCGCGCGCCGCCTCTCCCTGCATTTCGGCACCGCCGATGCGCTCGGCAGCGATGGCGGCTACCCCGACAAAGCCCAATATGGCTGCGATGATCGCCGCCTTGCGGATCTTCTCGCCGAGCAGAACAGCGGCAAGATAGAGCGCGATCAGAGGCGCGATGAAGCTCAGCGCCATGCCCTGCGCCATTGGCGTGCGCGCCAGCCCATAGAAAAAAGTTGGCGCCATCACCGCCGAGACCGCACCTCGCAAGGCGTGAACCCGCAGGATCGCGAGAGGCGGCACTTGTCCTCCGCGCAAGCGCCAGATTGTCGCCATGATCGTCCCGGCCAGAACGGTGCGCACCAACATGGCGGAATAGGCCCCGCCCGCGATCGCCGCCCGCTTCATCAGCGCGTCCATCACTGAAAACAGCGCGATGGCGAACAGGGTTGCCGCCAGTGGCATGGCCGTGTGGTTGCGGTGCATCTGTTTTCTCTAGTGCCATGATGAAAAGAGGTCACGCGGGGCCAGCAATTCATCCCCGTGAAAGCTGCAATGGTTGAAGGCGCGCCTTGAAACGGGCAATAGGGCGCGTGGTCGTGCAGCACCCTGCCGCGCGAACCGGACATGAATTCAGGAACTCGCAGCATGGTTGGCAAGGCATTTTGGTTGATGGGCTCTGTGGCGGCGCTTGCTCTGGCAGCCCCCGGAGCGCAGGCCGCACCGGTCGCGGCGCCGGCCCCGGTTGCTGCCAAGCCTGTCGTAACTCCGGCTCCCGTTGCGACCGCGCAGGCAACACCGGCACCAGTACCGAGCGCAACGCCTGCCGTTGTGGTTACTCCCGCTCCGCCGCCCATTCCGCTCGATACACCGCTACCGGTTCCGGTGCAGCACTGGCCAATCGGTGATGCGCAGGCGCTGCTGCAGGTGATCCGAGGGATCGGCAACGAAGGTCTGATTCCTGCCGATTACAAGCCGGACGAGCTCGAAAAGGCGCTGATGGGCGGCGAAGGAGTCGCTCTCGACACAGCCGCCAGCACCAGCTTTGCCTGGTTGACTGAAGACATGCGCGATGGCCGCACGCCGATGAAGGCACGGCTGCAGTGGTTTGCCTTCGACAAGGATCGCGACGTCAATCCGACCGATCAGGTCATGGCTCGCGCGCTGGCAAGCCATGACATTGCCGGCACCCTGATTGCGCTCGACCCGACCTATCCCGACTATGAAGTTCTGCGCCAAACGCTCGCCGATACGCCGGAAAAGGACGTGAAGACCCGCGCCCAGATCCGCGCCAACATGGATCGCTGGCGCTGGTTCAGCCGCGATCTCGGCGAATTCTACCTGATGACCAACGTGCCCGAGTTCCAGCTGCGTCTGGTTCGCAAGGACAAGATTCTCGAAACATTCCGCACCATCGTCGGCAAGCCCGGCAAGACAGCCACCCCGCAGCTGGCCGAACTGGTGCAGGGCGTGATCTTCAACCCGACCTGGACCGTGCCGCAGTCTATCGTCGTGGGTGAAGGGCTTGGCAAGAAATACGGCTCGGTCGCAGCGGCCAAGGCGGCGGGCTATGCCATGACCAAGTCTGCCGACGGCACAGTGACCATGGTCCAGCAACCGGGGCCAACCAATTCGCTGGGTCTCGTCAAGCTCGACATGCCCAATCCGCACGCGATCTTCCTGCATGACACGCCTAGCCGGGGCCTGTTCAACCAGACCTTCCGCGCGCTCAGCCATGGCTGCGTGCGGACCGAGGGGATCAGGAAGCTTGGCATTGCCCTGTCGATTATCGGCGGCGGCAAAACGGCAGAAGAGGCTGGCGCAATCAGCGATTCGCGCAAGTACACCCGTGTCGTGATGAATAAACGGCAGATGCCGGTCTACATCGGCTACTTCACCATGGCGCAGGCGATCGACGGCACGATCAAGCCTTTCGCCGACATCTATGGTCGCGATGCCGCAGTAGTCGCCAGCTTCAACGCCCCGCGCGTGACCAAAACCTATCAGCGGATGATTGACGAGAAGGTTGAGGCGATCGCCGATCCGGGGGTTTGAGGCTCAAGCCTCGCCAATCCTGTCCGCATAGAGCAGGCGGCCGCCTGAAAGGTTCCACAGTGCTTCATTGAACTGGTCCGGCGCCATGGCGAAACAGCCCTCGCTGCGGCCAAGCTTGCCGTATTTCTCGATCCAGTTTGGCGAGGCATACGGGGCCGGGTGCATGACGATGGCGCGTTCCAGCGCGGTGCTGTTGTCCTGATCCAGACCGACGAGGCGGATCGAGGTGCCGTATTTGCCGTGATACCATTCGGCAGTGAGATAGGCGCCACGCGAGGTAGCCTCGCTGCCGGGCTGGTTGGAAAAGGTCTTCAGCCAGCCGTCATGTTCGGGATCGGAACCGCGACCGTGCGCCACGTAGAACGAGCGGACTGTGCCGTTTTCCAGATTGGCAAAGTGCAGGCGCGGCAAGGATGACGGCCGGGCGAAATCGGCGACGCCAACGATGTCGCTGCGCCATACGGTTGAGCCGGCCCGCTCAATCTGGCGCTTTGCCAGTTTCAAAACCTTGCGGTCATAGGCGGGATCAGGGGCGACTACCGTCGGCAGGATCGGGGCGGCCGGGGGGGCCTCAAAGGGAACGGCACCCTCAGGGGTTCGGCCAAAGGCCTTGTCAAAGTCTGATGCTAGCGGATCCTGCTGAACGGAGCGGGCAAGTGCACGCGCCGGCAGGGCCAGTGCAACGCCCAGCGCCAGACCTCCGCTGAGGATGCCGCGTCTGTTCATGGCAGAATTCATACAGGCTGAGAGGTAA
The DNA here is from genome assembly GCA_947451145.1 of Sphingomonadaceae bacterium. GTDB lineage: Bacteria > Pseudomonadota > Alphaproteobacteria > Sphingomonadales > Sphingomonadaceae > Novosphingobium. Next base: position 5,592 of record CANFXW010000005.1, read on the forward strand.
TGTCGTGCGCGACGATTCGCCAATCAATAGCGGTGAATGCACGCGAAACTGCGATGAGGCGCAGGACTTGGCCCGTTTCAGCTCCCGGCGAGGGCTTTCAGTGCATCGCCATCGAGACGCATGCCCGTCCACTCGTCCAAGGGCCGAGCACCCAGTTTGCGGTAGAAGCCGATCGCCGGTTCGTTCCAGTCGAGCACCGACCATTCGAACCGCGCGCAGCCACGCTCAACGGCGATAGTGGCAAGGTGCGATAACAGGCCCTTGCCTAGACCGGTCCCGCGGGCCTCTGGCCGCACGAACAGGTCTTCAAGATAGATCCCGGGGCGTCCCTCGAAGGTCGAGAAATTGTGGAAGAACAGGGCGAATCCCTGCGCGATTCCATCCTGTTCGCCGATCACCACTTCGGCCATCGGGTGCATGCCAAACAGATAGGCCTCAAGCATGTCTTCGGTGAAACGGACTTCCTGGGCGAGCTTTTCATAGTCCGCCAGTTCGCGGATCAATGCGGCGATAAGGGGGACATCGGCGGGAACGGCAGGGCGGATGTTGATTGTCATGGATCAGCGGTTAGCCGCAAACGCAAAGGGCACGCAAGCCGCTCTATTCAGCCTTGCCGAGAACCATCGAATCGCCATCCACCGAAACGCCACCCAGCTTGGAAATCAGCGTCTGGCCGAGCAGGTTGGTGTCCAGACCCTCAACCACCACGACATCAACATTGCGGAAGCTCCGCCCGGCGACTTCGAGTTCCTGCACCGTATACTTGGCACCTCTTCCTTCACCCGATGCGGTCTGGACAATCGGCTGGAAGCTTGACGGATCAACCGGAACCCCGGAACTCTGCGCAGTGGCGACGGTCAGCACAACGATATCGGCGCCGGTATCCACCAGAAAGCGGGCATCGTTTCCGTTGACCTTGGCATCAAGGCTGAACCGCCCGGAACTGTCACGGTGGATCACAGTCGGGTCAGGGTTGGCTTCAGGATCGGCCGCGAAATGGCCCTTCCCGCTAGACTTTACCTGTTCTTTTTCAGGGACATGCTGGCCCGGAATGGCAAGCCGCCCGGCAATCATGGCGAGCAGACCCATGAATAGCACGGCCGCGAAGGCAATGGAGGTCAGGCGATTCATGACCACAGGGCTAACGCGAATGTATTAGCAATTCGCGAATATCAGGCTGCTTGCTGGGCTTCCAGTTCCGCCGCCTTTGCCTCAACGAGCGCTACCACGTGATCGAGCATGGCTTCGCTCGAGATATGGTGATCGGTCACGCCCGAGAGATAGACCATGTGCTTTCCATTGCCGCCGCCGGTGATGCCGATGTCGGTCTCGCGCGCTTCGCCGGGGCCGTTGACCACGCAGCCAAGCACCGAGAGGCTCATCGGGGTTTTGATGTGGCTGAGCCGGGCTTCGAGCGCCTCGACCGTGCGGATCACGTCAAAGCCCTGGCGTGCACAGCTAGGGCAAGAGACAACCCGCACACCGCGGGTTCTGAGGCCGAGAGATTTCAGGATCTCGAACCCGACGCGCACTTCTTCTTCAGGCTCGGCCGAGAGCGACACGCGGATGGTGTCGCCTACGCCGGCCCACAGCAGGTTGCCGATGCCGATCGCGCTCTTCACCGTGCCGCCGATCAGCCCGCCCGCCTCGGTAATGCCCAGATGCAACGGGCAATCGACGGCATCGGCGAGTTGCATGTAGGCGGCGACCGCAAGGAACACGTCAGAGGCCTTCACCGCCACTTTGTATTCGTGGAAATCGTGATCCTGCAGCAGCTTGATGTGATCGAGCGCCGACTCGACCAGCGCCTCTGGGCAGGGCTCGCCGTATTTTTCGAGCAGGTCTTTCTCAAGGCTCCCGGCGTTCACCCCGATGCGGATGGCGCAGCCATTGGCCTTGGCGGCGCGCACTACTTCGGCGACGCGCTCGGAAGAGCCGATATTGCCGGGGTTTATCCGCAGGCAGGCCGCGCCTGCATCAGCGGCCTCTAGTGCGCGTTTGTAATGGAAATGGATGTCGGCAATCAGCGGTACCCGCGCCGCTTTTGCGATCTGGCGAAAGGCCTTGGTGCTGGCTTCATCAGGGCAGGAGACGCGGATCAGGTCTGCCCCGGCATCTTCGCAGCGGCGGATCTGGTCGATCGTCGCACCTGCATCAGAGGTGAGCGTGTTGGTCATGGTCTGCACCGTGATCGGCGCATCGCCGCCGACAGGAACAGAACCAACCATGATCTGGCGACTTTGGCGGCGCGCTATGTCGCGCCAGGGGCGGATTGAGGACATGGGGGGGATATAGGCGATCAGTGTGAAACAAGAAAGACGGGGTTCACGCAGAGGCGCAGAGACCTTGTGATTGCTGCAGAGCCGCTTTCCAAATGCACCTGCCGTCTGGCGCACCGGCACGATGGATTTCCCGCTTCGCGGTAAGATAGCTTCCTCCGCGCCTCCCTTTCTTCTCTGCGCCTCTGCGTGAACCTGTTTCTAAAGCAATTTCGCGAACAGAAATTCTTCGTCCAGTTGTTCCCCGACGCGGAAGGTAATGTCCGCCACCTTTTCAAAGCCGTAACGCGCATAGAACCGCTGCGCGCCATCGTTGCCGCTCCATACCGACAGCTGCACTTCATCCGTTCCCCGCGCGGCGAATTCGTCCATCGCCCAGTCCATCAGTGCCCGGCCAATGCCGCCCCCCGTCGCGCCGGGTGCGGTATAGAGTTGCTTGAGTTCCAGCACATTTTGGCCCCGGGCGTGCTCGGGAAAGCCGCAGGTAAGGCCCAGCTTGCAATAGCCCACCAACGCCCCATCACGCTCGGCGAGCCGGTAGAGCCGTCCCGGATTGGCCAACTCCGCAGCCAGCGCAGCGGGCGAATGGGCCTCCTCCAGAAAGGTCGCGAGGTCATTTGGCGTGTACATATGGCCGAATTTTTCGATGAAGCTGTCGATGCCGAGCTTCGAAAGGGCCGGAATGTCGGCTTCATTCGCCGGACGCAGGATCAGTTCGCTCATAGTTCTTTCGTCATGCACATGGAAAAGTCATCCGAAACGTAGTCGCCAAACGGCGGGCATTCGGCAAAGCCGTGGCTTTCATAGAGCCGACGCGCGGGAATGAAAGGTTCGGGGCGGCCCGTCTCCAGACTGATCCGGGTGTAACCACGCTGCTTCGCCTGATCGAGCAGGTGCAGCAGCACCGCCTTGCCGACCCCCTTGCCTCGATAATCCGGATGGGCGCGCATCGATTTGATTTCGCCGTGTTGCACGCCGATCTCTTTCAGTGCGCCGCATCCGGCCAGATTGCTGCCGTCCCACGCCGACCAGAAAGTAACGTCAGCCTGTCGCAGTCGTTCAACCGGCATCACATGGCATGATTCCGGCGGCGACCAGGAGTGCATTTCACCCAAGTGCAGACGCAGAAGAGCGCAGATTTCCGCACCGGTGAGGTCATCCTCGATCATGGTTAGTTCGCTGATCATGGCTCGGATTGTGCAATTGTGAGAGGGGCTTTGCAAGCGCCGTTCGCCTGCGATTCTCGCCTCTTGACTCACTTGTCAGCAAGGCGCAGCACCTGCCCATGCTTGGGGCGGCATAATAAGGGTCGCCCGATCCCTGGGCTTGCGGTGGAAGTCTGGCCGAGATTGGCCGGACAGGGTCGCCCCGCACCTAGTTGGGAGAGAACTCTAATGAAAATCATGCTTCGCGCGGCCTTGCTGGCTGCTCCGCTTTGCCTTGCCTTCGCGGCACCGGCCCATGCCGACGATTCCTATCCAGTGAAGCCGGGCGACTATGTCGAAATCGGCATGATCACCGTCGATGATGGCCACGATCTTGAATATATGAACTGGCTGGCCGGCCAATGGCGCAAACGGCAGGATTACGCCAAGGCGCAGGGCTGGATCACTGGCTACGAGATCATGACCAATGAGTTCAAGCGCCCCGGTGAGCCTGACCTCTATCTGGTGACGCGCTATGCGACCTGGGCAAGTGATGCCGAAAGCGACAAGCGCGGTGATGCAATGCGCGCCTATATGGCGCAAACCGACGCGCAGATGCAGGCATCATCCGCCCAGCGCGCTACCTATCGCCACCAGATGGGTTCGATGCTGCTGCGCGCATGGAAGTGGAAGAACTGATCTAGCTAAAACGGCAGGCGGTTGGCTGACCTTAGTTCAACCGCCTGCCCACTTATCCGCCTTGCGCACGCCAAGCCGCATCCCGCTTTCCAGCCGGGCACGCAGCTGGGTGTAATAGGCTTCCAGGAAAGCCCGCTCGTCGCCTGCACCGGGGTTCCAGCCGATCTTGCGGCAGATCGCTTCGTGGACAGCTACCATAGCCTCGAGCCGCCCCTCGCGCAGCACCCGCTCGAGCGTTTGCAGCTCGTATTCGCCATAGGCGGCCAGTTCATTCTCGCCAAAGCGATAGGCCGTGCCCGTGGCGTGGCTGGCCCCGCCCTGCGCGGTGTGGCTGAGCGACATGGCCTCTTGCAACTTGGTCCTGGGTGCTTCGACCACCCATGTGCCGGCGATCAGATCGCCAGCGCGCAGGGAATCGCGGTTGAAGCAAGGGAACAGGGCAAAGATCAGGAACCAGACTGCTGCCGCTATTCCGGCCGCGCCGGTGTCGCCGCCCTTTGCCACCAACAGGAATGAGATCGGCAGGAACAGCTCGATATCGCGCAGCAGGTTGCGGGCGACCACCATTTCGGCGGTCAGCCGCCCGCCATCTCGTGAGGCGATGCGGATGCCGGTCATCCGTTTGCCGGGGGTCGCGCCGCGCGGGCCGAGCTCGAAGAACAGGAAATAGCCGTTGCGGAACAGGAACATCGCGGCGAACCACACGATTGTCAGGAACTGCAATGCCTGACCGGCAGTGTCCTTGCGGCCTGCCAGATGATCAAGGTTATCGATGCCGCCAGCGATGTAGACCAGGATCAGGGTGGTGGCCACTTCCAGCACGCCGATGATGACGAGATCGATCAGGAGCGCCGCCAGCCGCGCCCCCCGGTTCGCCACGACGAGGTTGAAACCGATGCCCTCGGGAGTCACCATCAGCCTTTGGCGGCGGGCGCCTGATCCGGCGGCCAAGGCGCTCACGCTGTCACCTTGGGATCACGGCGGAAGGTGAAGAAATAGGCGAGCCAGATCGCCAGCATCGACAAGCCGACAGTCAGGCGGCCTTCGGTATTGTTGATCAGCTGGCGGGCGAAACCTTCGAGCATCGCCGCCACCACCAGCATCAGCACTACGCCTGTCATCACTGTAGCGGCGCGTTGCCCGGCCTCGCGGATCGATTGCATCGTGCCTTTTGCGCCGGGGAATGCGATTGAGCGCCCGACGTGCAGGCCGGATGCGCCCGCCAGCAAGATGGCGAACAGCTCAGTTGTGCCATGCACCGAAAGCCAACCGACGAAATCGAGCGTCAGTCCCTGTCCGTGATAGAGCCACAGCATCGCGCCCAGTGTGCCGGTATTCTGCACCAGCAGCAGCAGCGAGGGGATGCCAAAGGCAAAACCCAGCGCGAAGGCGAGGATCGAAACCTGGGCGTTGTTGCTGAACAGATAGGCGGCAAAGACCGACAATGCGTCCTCCTGATGCTCGCCGGGCTGGTGGAACAGTGTTGCCTTCAGCGCCTCATGGCTCGCCCCGGGCACTCGGGCATCGGCAAACTGGCTGGGGACCAGCGAAAAGTACCAGTCGGGATCGCTGCTCACCAGCAGCCAGCCAACCACGGTTCCGGCCACCATCACCGCGAGCGCAATCAGCAGGTCGAACCAGATGGCGCGCACCGCTGCAGACCAGCCGCCGCCGAGAAAGCGCCGCAGCCATGCGGCAAAGCCGGTGCGCGGGCCATAGACAAGGAACCAAGCCCGCTGCACCAAGGCCTCAAGATAGGCCAAAGTCGCGGCGTCGAGCGAAGTTTCGCGCGCCACTGAAAGGCTGGAGGCCACCGTGCGATAGAGCACCGGCAGGGCGAGCAGGTCTTCGTCGGGAACCTTGCCCATCCGGCCTGCTTCCATCCGCCGGACAATCGCTTCCAGCCGCTGCCAGTCGCCCTCGCGTTCCTGCCGGAAGCGGTCAGAGCGCAGCGCGGCGGCTGCAATGGCGGCGTCCTGCACCTCTGCCTTGCGGCCACCAAACAATCCGGCGATGCCTGTGTCGGCGAAGGCCATCAGCCAATCCTCCCGGCGCGTTTGATGGCGAGGTAGGCGTCGATCAGCCGGGTGCCGATCTGGTTGTAGGGAGCCTCGACCACTTCAACCCCCGCCTGGCGCAGCCGCTGGTGAACCAGCGCGCGCTGGCGCAGTAACCCGTCGGCACTGACCGCCATCGAAAGCTCGGCCATGCCATCGGGCTGGGCGGCGGCGATGGTCTCCAGCTCTTCATCGGCTAGGGTGACGAAGAGCACGAAGTGCCGCTTCACCAGCCGGGCGACGCTTTCCACCATCAGTTCGGCGCTGGTCGGATCGGTGAAATCGGAAAAGACCACCACCAGACTTCGCCGCTGCAACCGTCCGGCGAGCGTTGCCATGGCGAGGGTGAAATTGGGCTCCTGCGCGTGGTAATCGAGCCGGGCAGCTTCTTCCTGCAAGCGGCTGAAATCGCGAGCATCGGTGATGAACGGGGTAGCGACTTCGGGCCTTGCGGCAAAGCCGAACAGGGCGACACGGTCCCCGCCTTTCAGCGCGACATAGGCGGTTGCGAGCGCTGCGGACACCGCACGGTCGATACGCGGCTGGCCCGCCACCGGCTCGCACATCGTCTGGCCGCAATCGAAAGCGAAGACGATCTGGTTGTTGCGCTCAACCTCGTATTCCTTGGCGAACAGCGCGACGTGGCGGGCGGAGGTTTTCCAGTCGATCCGGCGGCGGTCCATGCCGGGCTGATAGTCAGACAACGCCTCAAACTGCGTTCCCTCGCCGCGCATCCGGCGGGCGATCATGCCGAAGCTGGAATCCTTGAGGAAGGCCTGCAGCGCAGGCGAGCGCACGGCGGCGAGGTTGGGCCAGATGCGCACTTCCTCAGCCACCAGCACCTTGCGCTGGCGGGCTCCCAGGCCCAGCGGGCCGTGCCAGCGCAGCCACATATGCGAAATCTCACCCGTTCCGCGCCGCGAGGGGGTGATCGCGGTGGTGCCTGAATAGGCAAGACTGGCAGGATCGCGCTGAAGCGCCAGATCGATCCGCCCGCCCGGTGAAAGGCGCGGATCGCAGGCGAGCGAGGCCTCGACCCGGCCAGTCATCTGCCCGCCAATGTCGGTCAGAATGGTGAGAGCGGTGGCTGCGCCAACTTCGCAATTGCGCGGGGCGATCAGGCGCCAATCCTCGAGCTTTCCGGCCAGCAGCACGTCGACCAGCACGAGCACCAGCAGCGTCAACCCCAGCGCCGGAGCAATAATCCACGTCCCCGGTGCGGCCGCCGCAGCGATCAGCGCCAGCGGCGCCGACAGCGCCGCCAGCAGCGCCGCGCGCTGGCTGGGGACTATGCCGGTGCCGCCGAGGGAGAAGGAGAGCTTGAGCGCCACTGCCTATCGCGGTGCCTCGGTCTGCTCGACCAGCATGGCAACCAGCGCCTCAACCTGCTTGCCTTCGATCTCGGCAGCGGGGGAGAGCAGCAGGCGGTGGCGGAGCACCTGCGTGGCGAGTGCTTTTACATCGTCCGGCAGCACATAGTCGCGGCCATCGAGCGCCGCCCGGGCCCGCGCGGCATTGGCGAGCAGGACAGCGGCGCGAGGGGATCCACCGGCTGACAGATCCGCCGAATCGCGGGTTGCACGCACCAGCCGCACGACATAGTCGATGATCGAATCGGCGAGCTTGATGCCCTTCACCGCCTGCGCGGCGGCGTTCAGCTGAGCGGCGCTGGTGACCGCACCAATGCCGAAGTCGGCAGCGAGGGCAGGGCCGGCGTGCTCGCCAAAGCGCGCGACGATCCGCGCTTCTTCGTCAAGGCTGGGGTAGGGGATCAGCAGCTTGAACAGGAAGCGGTCAAGCTGCGCCTCGGGCAGGGGATAGACGCCCTGGCTCTCGATCGGGTTCTGCGTCGCCACCACCATGAAGTGCGCCGGCAGCGGGTAGCTTTCGCCGTCGAGCGTCACCCGGCGTTCCTGCATGGCTTCCAGCAGTGCGGCCTGTGTCTTGGGCGGAGTGCGGTTGATTTCGTCGGCCAGCAGCAGATCGCAGAAGATCGGCCCGCGGGTGAGGGTGAACTGGCTGGTCTGGAAATTGAACAGGTTGGAGCCAAGGATATCGCCCGGCATCAGATCGGGGGTGAACTGGATGCGGCCATAATCGATCCCGAGCGCGGCGGAAAAGCACTGCGCGAGGAAGGTCTTGGCGGTTCCCGGCGGGCCCTCCAGCAGCACGTGCCCCTGCGCCATCAGCGCGATCAGCAGCGCGTCGATGGTCGCGGTCTGGCCGACGACGGCCTTGCCCACCTCGGCGCGGATGGCATCAGCGAGGCCTCGCACTTCATCGAGCGGCATGATTTGGGTTTCGCTCATCGGGTCAGCATCCTTTCGATCGCTTTCAGCGCTTGTCCGGCGCGCAATAAGTCTGTGGGTTTGCGGGCTGCGCGCAGGTCTGCAGCAACGCGGGAAAAGGGTTTGCTCTGCGAATCACGCGCTGCCTGCGCCCGGTCAATCGCGGCTTCGGTAACCGCCGGATCGGCACCGCGCGGCAGGGCCAGCCTTTGCGCCAGCCGCTCCCGCAGCAGCGCGGCATAGGGCGCGCCGAGCAGATGCAGGCGGCCGGAGCGGCGGACCAGTCCGGCCGAATTGGCGACCAGCGCCGTCTTGCCGAAAGCAATCACACGCCCCTCTGCCAGCGCCGGGCCGAAGCGGAGGAAAGCCCGCCAGCCTGCCACCAGCGCGGCGATCAGCAGGCACAGCGTGGCGGCAAGAAAGGGCGGCTTGAAGGCGAGGGTCAGCAGGTTGGCCGAGCGTTTGAAACCGTTGAGCGTCAGATCGAAGTTGATCGTCGCGTGATCGTGCCCCGCAGCCAGCCGGAACAGCTGAAGCGCCTCGCGGGTGCGCCCCTCGTCAGAAGTACCCCAATTGTCCAGCAGATCGGGCTCGGCAACGATGATAAGCGGGTGGAGGCCTTTGTCGGGCTCTATCGTATCGCCGTTATCATCGGTCCCGGTCTCGGTGACCGCCCAACCGGCTTTCTCTGCCAGCTCGGGATAGACCCCGTAGTCGGACCAATATCCGGCGAGCGTATTGCCCGCATCATCCTTGATCAGCGGTGCGACAAATTGGCTGACCACTACCTGCTTGCGCGGATCGGGCAGAAAGCCGGTGCGGCCAAGGCCTGTCCAGCCGATGTGGCGCTTGTCCTTTTCATCGCCGGTCTGCTCTGTGTCGATTTTGTAGGTTTCGAGATCCTTGATCCACTCGGGCTTTTGCATCCCGCCGATCAGCACCCAGCCTTCCTTCGACTCCGCTTCTATCGCGCTCGCAGGATAGCTCTCCCATTTCGGCAGAATGAGCATGGTCGGGCCAATGTAGCGGCGATCGGCGATGATCTTGGCGATCTCCTTGCCATCGGCATAGAGTGGCGGGGTCAGCACCAGCAGGCCGGGATCTTTCAGCAGCGGCTGTGTGCGGACGCGGCGGACCGTATTACCCTGCTTTTCCAGAATACCGGCCAGTGCGGCATAGCCGGTGAGGCCTTTTGATCCGACATGCGCCTCGCCATTGTTGGCCGAGCGATCAGTCATTCCCGCGCCGATCATCCACAGCAGCGCGACAAAGACAGCAAATCCGAACACCACCATGCCGAACACGACCTTGGGGTTGAACGGGTTCGCGCCAGCCGCGATTGCAGGCGATGCGGCGGTGCTCATCCGCGAATCTCTGCGAGGGCAAAGTCGGAATAGGCGGCGCGGGCGGCCTGCCAGTCTTCGGCTTTGAGCGGGATCAGGGCAAACAGGCTGCGTTCGACTCGCTGGGCAATCAACGCGAAAGCATTGCGCGCTGTTTCGGGCAGTCCGCTGTGCAAGGCAATCTCGCGCGCTGTGCTCGCCGGGTTCAGCCAGTCCGGCCGCGCCGCTGCGATCTGGCCTACCGAGCGGGTCAGCAGCAGGTGGGTCGCCTCGTCGAAACGCCCTTCCGCGGCCAGTTGGTCGGCATCTTCCAGCAGAGCCAGCGCCGCACCTTTGTCTGGCACCCATTCGGGCAATTCGTCATCGGTCTGACGCCGCTTCCTTTCGAGCAAAGGCGCTGCCATCCGCCAGGCGAGCAGCAGGGCGCAGATCACGGCTATGCCGACCAGCACCATTTTTAGCACCGGCCATGACATGCCCAAGGCCTCACCCACCGGCTCGAACAGGCTTTTCAGGAACTTGCCAAAGGCCTTGAGCCATTCCGGCGTTTCGGGCGGGGGCTTTGGCTTGAATGTCGTTGGGGAAAACTGGATCGAACCATCACCGCGCACCGCGCGCCAGACAGAGCCTGCGTCAGTGCCTTGCGAGGCTGTTGCGGCTGGTTGCTCCCCGATCACAATGCCTAGGTGGCATGGCGTTAGAGCGAGTGCAAGCTGACTTGGTTAACCCCGCTGGCGCGCCATCGGGTAAGTACCCAGAACGCGCATGTCCTTGCAGTGGAAGGCCAATTCTTCCAGCGCCAGATCGACATTGGCCTGCCCGGGCGCACCGACGATATCGGCGTAGAACATGGTCGCGGAAAAGCTGGCACCCTTCTGGTAGCTCTCCAGCTTGGTCATATTGACGCCGTTGGTCGCAAAACCGCCCATCGCCTTGTAGAGCGCGGCGGGCACGTTGCGGACTTCGAACACCAGCGTTGTCATCGCCGGATGCCCCTTGATCGCATCGGCATCGGCAGGCTTGTTGGCCAGCACCACGAATCGCGTGGTGTTATCGTGCGAATCTTCGACCGCTTCGTCGACAATCTTCAGTCCATAGAGCTCGGCAGCGATTCGCGGGGCGATTGCGCAGGCTGCCGGATCACCCTGTTCCTTTACAAATGCGGCAGCCCCTGCGGTATCGGCATAGGCCATCGGTACAATGCCGCGCTCGCGCAGGAAATGGCGCGATTGACCCAGTGCCTGCGGGTGGCTGTAAGCGGCGGCGAATGGCCCCTCTGTAAGCCCCATAAGTGCATGGGTGATGCGCAGGAAATGTTCGCCGATTATATAGAGGCCGCTCTCCGGGAGCAGAAAGTGGATATCTGCAACCCGCCCGTGCTGCGAGTTTTCAATAGGAATAATCGCCCTTGCAGCCTTGCCTTCTTTCACTGCATCCAGCGCATCTTCGAAAGAAAAGCACGGCAGCGGCAGGCAATCGGGATCAAATTCCAGCGCCGCGCGGTGGCCGTTGCAGCCGGGCGCGCCTTGAAAAGCCACGGCTTGCGCGGGATCGGCAAGCGCCGCTTTGGTCATCTCGTCGACAAGCGCGAGGGCGGGTTGGGGAAAGCTGTGCATTGCGGGCGCGCTTAGAAGCCTAGAAAGAATGGTGCAATGCCCCTTGCACTTAGGCAAGTGGCTGACTAGAGCGCGCCGCATAGGCCATTTGCGATAATCTCGGGGCATCTTTCGATGGACGATCGTTTCAATACTACCGCCGGTTGGGTGCTTGCTTGCGGCATCGTTGCGCTGGGGCTGACCAGCATCTCAGGGCGCTTTTTCGAAGCAGGCAAGGACACGAAGCCGGAACATCCCGGTTACGAGATTGCCGGCGTGGTTCACGAAGGCGGCGGCGCTGCTGCAGCTGAAGAGCCGATCGAGGCTCGCCTCGCCAAGGCTGACCCAGCCAAGGGTGCGGCCAGCTTTGCCAAGTGCAAGTCCTGCCACACCGATGCCCAGGGTGGCGCGAACGGCATTGGCCCGAACCTGTTCGGCATCGTTGGCGATAGCGTTGGCACCGGCCGCGGCGGTTTCGCTTTCTCCGATGACCTCAAGAAGGCTGGCGGCAAGTGGGACTGGGCGACGCTCGACCACTGGCTGAAGAGCCCCAAGGGCATGGCTGCCGGCACCAAGATGACCTTTGCCGGTCTCTCTGATGGAGCCGAGCGCGCCAACGTTATTGCTTATCTCAACACGCTGGGCTCAAACCTGCCGATGCCTGCTGTTCCGGCAGCAGCTCCTGCGGCTGCTCCGGCCGACGCCAAGGCTGGCGAACCTGCTGCTGCAGCTTCGGGTGCGCCTGAGGCTGCCAAGAAGTAAGCATTCTCGCGCAAGCGAATCAAAAGGGCGGAGCCGCGAGGCTCCGCCCTTTTTGTTTTAGCGCTTATTTGATCTCCAGCATTTCCTTGCTCGCTTCGGCCTTGCGCGCGGTCTGCAGAACACCGCAGCTGCGAACCCGTTCGATCGTCCGTTCGAGTTCGAGCTCGGCAGTCTTGCCAGCCAGACGCGGACGCAGATCGGTGGCGATCTGGTCTGCGCGTGCGGTCGAGCAGAAGCCGTTGAGCATCTGCGGCAGCTTTGAGGTGAAGAAGATGCCGCCAGCGCCGCCAACGAGTTCGCCAAGGTGGGCGTTCATCCAGTAATAGCCCATATCGCGCGTGCCACTGGAGGCGATGACTGCGCGCAGCAGGTTGAGCCGCTCACTTGTGCGCAGGCGCTTGTCCTTGGCATCGTTCAGCACCCAGGTGCCGATGTCCTTGTTCCCGCTGCCGCCAATCACGCCAAGCAGCGTTGGGCGCAGCGACGGGTCCTGCGATTCCAGCGCGCGGGTGAACAATGCCTTTGCGCCATCCACGCCTTTGCCTTCCAGCCACGCTGAAAGGCCTACGCCATACCACATCGGATCGAGTGCGGCTTTGTTCCCGCCCAGAAACTCGCCAGCGGCCTTTGCCAGCACGGCATTGACTTCCTTGACCTTGGCGGCCCCGCTGAGCGCCGCAACCGCGGATGAACGCCGCTGGCTGCGCTCTGGATCCTCATTGACGTAGGCTCCGGCCCGGGTATCGAAGCCCATCCTGGCCAAGTTCGGCATGAAAGTGCGGGCGACGAATTTGCGATAGGCCAGCACGGCCTTTTCATCGAACAGACCGGCAGAACGGGCCATCTCCAGCCCGGTCAGCGCCTCACCATTGGCATGGCTGCCGGGATTGCGGGCTAGCTTGGTGGAAAGCGCGGCGAGCTGTTTCAGGCTGGCACGGCCTGCCTGATACGATGCTCTCAGGCTGTCGGCCAGGGCGATCGCCTCATTATCAGGCAGCTTGTCTGCACTGGCGATCAGGGCATCCCACTCGGCCTTGGGTAGTTCGAAGCGGTAATAGCCGGTGCCGCCGGCATTGGGCATGAAGGCACCCTTGCCCTTGGCGGAGAGGGCAAGGGTGCCTTCCTTGCCATCGAGCAACTGGCAGGTGCGGGTCGCTCCCTTGCGCACACATAGTGGTACGCCCCAGAGCGTTTCCGGAGCCTTGGTGCCGAGCCGGGCATAACGTTCCTGCGTCACTTTCCAGCCGTCATTTGTTCGCGAGAAAGTGAGCAGGGGGACGCCCTGCTGATCGGTAAAGCTCTTCATCGCTGGCAGGATGCGCGGGTTTCCGGCGACATCTGCCATCGCGCCAAAGAACTCTTCGGTGCTGGCGTTGCCGTATTTGTGCTTGGCCATATAGGCGCGCACACCGTCGCGGAAACGGTCTTCGCCCATGAACCCGGCGATCATGGCGACGACATGGCCGCCTTTGCCATAAGTGATGGTGTCGAAGGCAGCGTCGATCTGGCTGTTGCGTTCGATCTTCTGGTGGATCGGCCGTCCGGCGACGAGCGCATCGGTGCCCATTGCGGCAAAGCCTTCAGCCGTCGCGCCTGCACCGATGCGCAGATCGGGCCGCCACTTGTTGCCGATGTAGAAGCCCATCCAGTTGGCGAAGCTCTCGTTCAGCCAGATGTCGTCCCACCAGGCGGGCGTTACCAGATCGCCGAACCACTGGTGCGCCAGTTCGTGAGCGACAACCATGCCGAAATTGCGCTTTTGCGGGATCGGTGACTTGTCATCGAGCACGATGATGCTGTCGCCATAAAGATCGGCACCAGCATTCTCCATCGCCCCGGGCATGATCGGCGAGGTGATCTGGTCAAGCTTGGGATAGGGGAAGGACTGGCCGAAATAGTCTTCGAGCAGGGCAACGATCGGCTTGGAATTCTCCAGCGCGAACGAGAGCTTCGCGGCGTTGGTCTGGGGCGAAATGATCCGCAGCGGCAACGGTGTGCTGCGCTGGGCTGTCGCGGGAACCGTGCCCTCGGCCTTGGCGAATGGCCCCACCATCATTGCGACGAGATAGGTCGGCAGCGGCAGGGTGGGGGCGAAGCGGTGGACGTCCTGACCGTATTCCTCGGTTGTCGATATTTCCGGCGCGTTGCTGACTGCCGTCAGCCCTTTGGGTGTGCGCAGGGTGACAGTGAAGGGGGTCTTGAATCCGGGCTCGTCAAAGCCGGGGAAACTGGCGCGGGCATCGATCGATTCGTGCTGGGTCCACGAATACCATTCGTCACCAACGTGGACGCGGAACATGCCCGCCGGGCCGCTGCCGAACGGGGCGTTGTAATCAAATTTGAGGGTGACCGGGCCAGGCTTCAGCGGTATCGAAAAGACCGCCCTTGCTGTGCCGGTTTCATCGACCTGTTCCCATTTGCCAGGTTGACCAACTCCACCCGAATCAACCCAAACGCCGACATTTTTCAGGTCGCGGCCATGAAGGTAGATGTACTGCGTTGCAGCTTTGAGGTTCGCTTCGATGGTGACGTGCCCGCTAAAACTCTCTTGCGCCGGATCGACAGTCAGATCGAGTTTATAGGCTGTTGGCACGATGCTGCCGTCCAGTTTGCCCTCTGGCGCTGGTGAATATGCAATCGGCGTTGCCGGGATTGGCGGAGTCCCCTGCTGATACTGCGGCGCTGTTTGGGCATGGGCCGGGGCCGATATCGCAGTAGTCAAAGCAGTTGCGGCAAGCAGGATATTGCGCATGTGCGCTCCTTTTGAGCTGAAATTTGATTGCCCCTTGCACGCGCGCGAGACTTGCGAACGCCCGGCTCGACCAAAAGGCAATCCATGCCGACGAACGCCGACGCACATTGAATTAGGGCCGTAGCGCTTTCCTGCAAGCCGAAAGCCGACTAGAGCGCCGCGCCATGTCCCGCTCTCCCTTCATCCTGCTCGACGATGCCCGTGACCGTGATGCGAGCCCCGCACGACTTTATGAAAACCCGGTGGAGATCGTTGTTGCCCGGCGGGCGGAAGATGTTGCTTCGGCGCTCGCCCGGATCGGGGAATTGCAGGGGGAAGGCCGCCACCTCGCTGGCTGGATCGCCTATGAGGCCGGGTTGGCACTTGAACCGCGGCTGATGCCGCTGGCCGATTCCCGCACTGGCGCGAACGGCCCACTGATCTGGTTTGCAGCCTTCAACAGCTACCGTGAACTGGCGAGCGAGCAGGTGCCAGCATGGCTTGCCGAGCACGCCGACGGCACCGCCAGCATCGGTCCGCTCGATCCGGCGTTGTCGCCTGGCGGCTATGCCCGTGCCTTTGCCGCGATTCAGGATGCGATCGAGGCGGGGGATATCTATCAGGCGAACCTGACCTTCCCGCTGAGTGGCGCATTCCACGGAGATCCACTGGCGCTCTACGCCGCGATCCGGGACGCAGCAGGCGCGGGCTATGGCGGGCTGATCTGTGATGGATCGCAGTGGCTCGCAAGTTTTTCGCCCGAGCTGTTCGTCGCGCTCAAGGGCGAAGCGGCGACGGTCAAACCGATGAAGGGCACCCGGCCTCGCGGGCGCGATGCAGCGGAAGACGCGGCGCTGGCGGCAGAGCTTGCGGCCAGTGAAAAGGATCGCGCCGAAAACCTGATGATCGTCGATCTGCTTCGCAATGACCTCAGCCGCGTGGCCCAGCCGGCTTCGGTCAAGGTCGAGCGGGCCTTTGACGTCGAGAGCTATCCCACCGTCCACCAGATGACGACTACGGTGCGGGCAAAGCTCGCCAAAGGGCGCGGGGTGCTCGATCTGGTGCAGGCGCTGTTCCCCTGCGGCTCGATCACTGGCGCGCCGAAGATCCGGGCAATGGAATTGATCAACGAAGTTGAGCGCGATGCCCGCGGTGTCTATTGCGGCGCAATTGGCCGGATCGATCCCACTGGTGATGCCGCGTTCAATGTGGCAATCCGCACCTTGGCATTGACCCCCGGCGAAAACGGTCGGGGAAGCGCTGTGCTGGGTGTCGGTTCGGCAGTGGTTGCCGATTCAGAATGGCTCGCGGAGTGGCGCGAGGGACTTGTCAAAGGGGGTTTTGTGCGCGCTTCTGCCGGGGGTTTCGATCTGATCGAGACCATGGCCTTCACGCCCGAGACGGGCATTGCGCTGCTCGATTTGCATCTTGAGCGGGTGAAGGCGAGCGCTGCTGAATTGGGTTTCGAATTCGATCGCCACGCGGTGCGCAATGCCATTCAGGCGCTGTGCTTTGAAGCTGACATGCCATCGAAGGTCCGCCTTTGCGTTTCGCATAGCGGGGCGCACAGCCTTGAAGTTTCGCCGCTGCCTGAGCCTTTGGCAGAGCCGGTGCTCTGCGGCGTGCTGCGCCTGCCGGTCGATAGCGGTGACTGGCGTCTGCGCCACAAGACCAGCGACCGCCAGTTCTACGTCGATGCCTTGTCCGTGGCGCAGCAGGCAGGCGCGGGTGAAGCCTTGCTACTCCGCGACGATGGCCTGATTACCGAGGGCAGCTTCACAAACATATTCGTGGAGCGCGAAGGCAAGCTGCTCACACCGCCGCTGGCGCTGGGCCTGCTGCCGGGCGTGTTGCGCCGCTCGCTGATCGAGGCGGGCAGGGCGGTGGAAACGGAGCTGACGCTGGTCGATCTCGAACATGGTTTCTTCATCGGCAATGCCCTGCGCGGGCTGATGCCGGCGAAACTGCTATGACCAACACCTCAATCGCCCTCGGCCGCATCCAGCCATCGCAGACCACGGCGATGACCGACCGCGCCATCGCCCTGCGCGCTGCGGGGCGTGACATCATTTCACTCTCGGTGGGCGAGCCGGACTTTGCCACACCGCCCCACGTTGTCGCCGCAGCCAAGGCCGCGCTTGATGCGGGCGATACCAAGTACACCGCGGTCGGCGGCACGGCGCGGCTGAAGGCGGCGGCGGCGCTGCACTTCAAGCGCGATCTCGGGATTGAAGTGCCGACTTCACAAATCACTGTAAGTGCAGGTGGAAAACAGGCCATTTTCCATGCCTTGCTGGCGACTCTTGATCCCGGCGACGAGGTCCTGATTCCCTCGCCTTGGTGGGTCTCCTATCCGGAGATCGTCCGCTTCGCCGGGGCCACAGTGGTGCCGATCGAAACCACGGCCAGTGGTGGATTCCGCATTACGGCCGAGCAACTGGCCGCAGCGATCACGCCGAACACCCGCTGGCTGTTGCTCAACAGCCCGGGTAACCCCACCGGCGCGACCTATTCTGCCGAAGAATTGCGCGCGCTTGGCGAAGCGCTCCGCCAGCACCCGCGCGTGCTGGTGATGAGCGACGATATCTACGCCCCGCTGCGCTATTCGCCGGGCGGCCATGCCACGCTGGCGGTGGAATGTCCTGATCTCGCAGACCGTGTGCTGACCATCTCCGGCGTTTCCAAAAGCCACGCGATGACCGGTTTCCGCATCGGTGTTGCCGCAGGCCCGGAATGGCTGATCGCCGCGATGGAAACGCTGCAATCGCATTCGTCGGGCAATCCGGCCTCGATCAGTCAGGCCGCTGCCGTTGCTGCTTTCGAAGGGCCGCAGGACTTCCTGCTCGACTGGCGCGAGTGCTTCCGGGCGCGGCGCGACATGGTGGTCGCGGCAATCAACGCAATCCCCGGCCTCTCTACCCCGGTTCCCGATGGCGCGTTCTATTGCATGGTCGATGCCGCGCCGCTGATGGACCGGTTCGGCGATGATGCCGCGCTGGCGCTCCACCTGCTCGATCACGGCGTGGCGATCGTTCCGGCCTCGGCCTTTGGCGGACGCGATGGCTTCCGCATTTCCTTCGCCGCCGATGAGGCAAAGCTGGAGGAAGCCGTGCGGCGGATTGCTGCGGCGGTGACGGCCTAAGCCAGCGCCTTCGACAAGCTGGGCCGAAGCGCCTATGGGCCGCACATGACCAAACCCATCCCCATCCTGTTCGAAGACGGCGAAGCGCTCGTAATCAACAAGCCTGCAGGCCTGCCGCTCGATCAGCCGCGCGCTGGTGGGCCCAGTCTTGATGACCGGCTGGAGGAGTTGAAGCTCGGTTTCCAGCGGCCGCCACTGCCGGTCCACCGGCTCGATCGTGATACCTCGGGCTGCCTGCTGCTGGCGCGCAATCCCAAAGCGCATAAGCGTTTCTCCGCCGCCTTTGAGGCGCGGGGGGTCGAGAAGCGGTATTTGGGTATTGTCTCTGCGCCAGTGGCCGGGTCAGAGGGAACAATCTCGCTCGCCCTGTCGAAGATATCCAGCGCTGCGGATGGCTGGCGGATGATCCCGGCGAAAAAGGGCAAGGAAGCTGTCACCCATTGGCGCAAGATCGCCGAAGTGAATGGCATGACCCTGGTGGAGTTTCGCCCTGAAACCGGCCGCACCCATCAGATCCGGGTTCATGCGCTGCACGGGCTTGGCGCCGCGCTGGTGGGCGATCCGGTCTATGGTGACGGAACGCCTGACCAGCGGACCATGCTCCATGCCGCCGGAATATCCGTAACGCGTGGCGATAAGCCGCCGATTTCTGCCACTGCACCTCTGCCCGATGACTTTGTTGCACTCGGGTTTTCCGATGGCTGACCCGGTCGATCAGGTGATCGAGCGCGCGCTGTCACTGGCGACCGAGAGCTTTATTGCCGCAAGCGGGCCGGGCGGGCAGAACGTCAACAAGGTGGCAACAGCGGTGCAATTGCGCCTCAACGTCTATGCCCTGCGACTAAGCCCCGAAATATTCCAGCGCTTCAAGGTTCTGGCCGGATCACGGATGACGGCAAAGGGTGAGCTGGTCTTCACCGCCCGCCGCTTCCGCACGCAGGAGGCCAACCGCGCCGATGCCAGCGAACGGTTGGCTGCCTTGCTGCGCGAAGCCCACCAGCTGCCGGAAAAGCGCGCGAAGACGCGGCTCAACCGGATCGGCAAGGAGCAGCGGCTGGCAGGCAAGAAGCTGCGCGGCACAGTCAAGGCCGGCCGCGGCAAGGTTCAGTTTGATTGAGAGGCAGCTGGCGCCGGCGCAACAGCCGGTGCAGGCGGAATGGCGCTGGGGTTCAGTTGCTTCTGCTCGACCATTTCGGCGGCATCATCGAGCGCTTTCTGCTCTGAACGGGTAACGCCACCCGGCCCTTCATCGCCGCGCCCGCACCCGGCCAATGTGGCAAGAAGGGGCGCGGCAACTAAGAGCAAGGCAGTCCAACGTGAACCACGCGGGCGCTTTGGATCAGTTGGTCTTTTTGGCACTATCGGCCTTATCTTCGCCGTCCATGGCGTTGAAATCATTAGCGAGCTTTGCGGCTTCGTCCTTTTCGTTCTGCGTCGTCTTGCCGCCAACATCTTCGCTGGCTGCGCTGTCAGGCACAGGCTGAGCATTGGCTTCTGCAGAGTTCACTGCTTCTTCAGCGGGCATGTCGGCCGTATCGGCGCTGGCGGCGGCATCAGGGTTGTCAGTCTTGCCACAAGCCGAAAGCGAAAGGACGGCAATCGAGAGAGCGACGGCAGATGCAAGCTTCTTCATGGCAATTCCTGTGCGATGACTGTCTGAACTGGCCCGAGGCAGGCCATTGATTGCTTGATAGCCACTTGCGCGGTCCAAGACAAATCGCCTCTGCGCAATATTCCACGAATAGGTGCCGGAATGACGCGATGGCGAAAGATTTCCCCGCCCTCTTGATGAGATATAAAGATTTCTTTATGTGATGTCCCCAAGGACCTTTGACAATGAAGATTGACCCCACCCTGCGCGCGCTGGCCGATACGACCCGGCTGCGCATCATGCGGCTGCTCTCCACCATGGAGCTGGCGGTGGGTGAGCTTGCGCAAGTCCTAGGGCAAAGCCAGCCGCGCGTCTCGCGCCATGTGCGCATTCTGTGCGACGCGGGGCTTGCCGAGCGCCGTCGTGAAGGCTCCTGGGTGTTCCTGCGCATCGCCATTGCCGAGAACCGCGCACCGCCGATTGGCGCGGCGGTTGCCCGATTGCTCGATGCGGCCGAGGCGGGCGATGCCCAGTTTTCCGCGCGCTGTGCCGAAGATCGCCGCCACCTCGCCGCGATCCGTTCTGCCCGCGAGAGCCTGGCGGCTGGCTGGTTCGCCCGCCATGCCGAGGAGTGGGACCAGTTGCGCTCGTTGCACAGTCCCGATGGCCCTGTCGAAGCCGCGCTGGTTGAGGCATTGGGGGCAGAGATCGGCAGCCTGCTCGATGTTGGCACCGGCACCGGGCGCATAGCCGAACTGCTGGCGCCTGCCGCACGCGAGGTTACTGCGCTTGATAACAGCCCCGAAATGTTGCGGATCGCGCGCGCTCGGCTGCAGAACGTCACCAGCGGCGCGGTCGATCTGGTGCAGGGCGATTTTTCGGACCTGCCCTTCGCTGACGCCGCGTTTGATACGCTGACCCTGCATCAGGTGCTGCACTATGCGCAGGACCCCGGTCTTGTTCTGGCCGAAGCCGCGCGCGTTACCCGCAGCGGCGGGCGCATCGCGATTGTCGATTTTGCCGCGCATGACCGCGAGGAACTGCGCTCTGCCCATGCCCACGCGCGGCTTGGTTTCTCCGATGACCAGATGCTGGCCCTGCTCACCGATGCGGGCTTTGCCGCTGATCCTGCCATCGCGCTGCCGGGGCGTGAACTGACTGTCAAAATCTGGACGGGGACGCGCAACAGCGCCTCTGCACCTGTCCCAACTGCCCGAAAGGCCATCCGCGCATGAACTCCGCCGAAACCGCACCTCTCTTTGCGGACCTGCCGGGCGATATCTCGGTCTCCTTCGAATTCTTTCCGCCCAAGAGCGAGAAGATGGAGGAGCAGCTGTGGGATGCGATCACCCAGCTTGCGCCTTTGGCACCGAGCTTCGTCTCGGTAACCTATGGCGCGGGCGGCTCCACGCGCGAGCGCACCCATTCGACTGTCGCGCGGATCGTGCAGGAGACGGCGCTGGTACCCGCCGCGCACCTCACTTGCGTTGCCGCCAGCAAGGCCGAGATCGCCGAGGTTGCCGATCAATACTGGCAGGCCGGCGTGCGCCACATCGTCGCCCTGCGCGGCGATCCGCCGCCAGCTGATGGCGGCAAGTTCACACCCCATCCCGAAGGCTATGCCAGCGCGGCGGATCTGGTTGCAGGCCTCAAGGCTAGCCATGATTTCGAGATTTCAGTCGCCGCCTATCCCGAAGTGCACCCCGACGCCCTCTCGGCTGAGGCAGATCTCGACAACCTGAAGCGCAAGCTTGATGCCGGGGCCACCCGTGCGATCACCCAGTTCTTTTATTCGACCGACGCCTATTTCCGCTTTCTGGACAAAGTGCTCGCCGCCGGAATTACCGCGCCGATCCTGCCGGGGATCATGCCGGTGACCTCTTTCGCCGCGATCCGTCGCATGTCTGGTAACACCGAGATCCCGGCTTGGATGGAGGCGATGTTCGAAGGGCTGGATGACCGCCCCGGGCCGCGCAGCCTTGTTTCCGCCGTGGTCGCCGCCGACCTGTGCCGCAGGCTCTATGCGGGCGGCGTGCGAGATTTCCATTTTTACACACTCAACCGTGCGGAACAGGCCTATGCCATCTGCCAGTTGCTGGGATTGAGGCCAAAAGCATGACTGCAAGAGAAACCCTGCTCGCCGAAGCCGCCAAGCGCGTGCTGATCACCGATGGTGCTTTTGGTACCGAGATCCAGAACTACAAGCTGGCCGAGGCTGACTATGCCGGTTCGCTGGGCCTTGCCAAGGACCAGAAGGGCAACAACGATATCCTCGCGCTGACCAAGCCAGAGGTGCCCGAAGCGATCCACCGCGCCTATTTCGAGGCCGGGGCGGACATTGCCGAGACCAATACCTTCTCGGCCAATCGCATCAGCCAGGCCGACTACGGTGCCGAGCACTTGGTGCGTGAAATCAACCTCGCCTCAGCGCAGCTTGCCCGCCGGGTGGCGGACGAGTTTCAGGCCAAGGATGGCCGCCCAAGGTTTGTGGCGGGCGCGATCGGGCCGACCAACAAGACGCTGTCACTCTCGCCCGACGTCAACGATCCCGGCTTCCGCGAGATCGATTTTGACTATCTGACCGACGTCTATCTCGAACAGGCGCGCGCTCTGATCGAGGGCGGGGCGGACTTCATCCTGATCGAGACCGTGTTCGATACCCTGAACGCCAAGTCCGGGATCATGGCGGTGAAGAGCCTCGAGGCTGAACTGGGCCGTGAGGTGCCGGTGATGCTGTCGATGACGCTGACCGACCTTTCGGGCCGTAACCTTTCGGGCCACACGGTCGAGGCGTTCTGGCACGCGGTGCGCCATGCCAAGCCGGTGACCATCGGGCTCAATTGCTCGTTCGGCGCCACGCAGCTGCGCCCGCATGTGAAGGTGCTGTCGGAAATCGCCGATACGTTGATCATGGTCTATCCCAATGCCGGTCTGCCCAACGAACTCGGTGCCTATGACGAGATGCCGGACACCACTGCGGCGCTGGTGCGCGAGTGGGCCGATCACGGTCAGGTGAACATCCTCGGCGGTTGCTGTGGCTCCACGCCCGCACACATCGCGGCGATGGCCAAGGCGGTGCAGGGGCTCGCCCCACGCAAGGTGCCAGTGCTCGAGCCGGTGACGCGGCTGGCCGGGCTGGAACCGTTTGTGATGGCTGCGTGATGAAGGAAAGTACAAAAGCCGAAATCGGTTGCTGGGTAGTCCCGGTAATCGTTTCTGGCGCGATCATATTGATTCACATTTTGATACGGACGGTTTGGGTGATTCCCCAGAACCTATGCTCAGGGCCAGGTCCTAACTGCCCGAATCCATCACATATTGCTGGAATATCAGAGGTATTTAGGGGCCTATCTGCTTTTGTGTTTTTCACCGTTCCGCCGTTTTATTTGGCCGCTCTGTTCTTAAGACTTGTCGCCGCCGCAATCAAAAAATTCGCATCTCATATCAAAAGCAAAAAACTGCCATGACCCGTTCGACTGCTACATCCGCCCGTTTCGTCAATGTCGGCGAACGCACCAATGTCACCGGCTCTGCCGCGTTCAAGAAGCTGATCCTTGCGGGCGACTATGCCAAGGCAGTCGAAGTTGCGCGCCAGCAGGTCGATAACGGCGCGCAGGTGATCGACGTCAATATGGACGAGGGGCTGCTCGATGCGGTCCACGCCATGACGACCTTCCTCAAGCTGATCGCCGCCGAGCCGGACATCGCCCGCGTGCCGGTGATGATCGACAGCTCGAAGTGGGAAGTGATCGAGGCCGGGCTAAAATGCGTCTCGGGCAAGCCGATCGTCAATTCGATCTCGATGAAAGAGGGCGAGGAAGCCTTCCTTGCCCATGCCCGCAAATGCATGGCCTATGGCGCGGCCGTTGTGGTCATGGCCTTTGACGAAAAGGGTCAGGCCGATACCAAGGAGCGCAAGGTCGCGATCTGCGAGCGCGCCTACAAGCTGCTGACCGGCATCGGGTTTCCGCCCGAAGACATCATCTTCGATCCCAACGTCTTCGCGGTCGCCACTGGCATCGAAGAGCACAACAATTACGGGGTCGACTTTATCGAGGCGGTGAAGGAAATCTGGCAGCGCTGCCCGCATGTCCACTTCTCGGGCGGGCTCTCCAACCTCTCGTTTTCGTTCCGCGGCAACGAACCGGTGCGGCGGGCGATGCATTCGATCTTCCTCTACCATGCGATCCCCGCCGGGCTCGACATGGCGATCGTCAACGCCGGGCAGCTCGACGTCTATGACCAGATCGATCCGGAACTGCGTCAGGCTTGCGAGGATGTGATCCTCAACCGCGATGAGGGCGCGACTGAACGCCTTGTGTCCCTCGCCGAAAAGTTCCGCGGCACCGATGCAGCGGTCGAAAAGGCTGCCGAGGAATGGCGCGGCTGGGCAGTTGAAAAGCGCATCGAACACGCGCTGGTCAAGGGCATCGATGCCTTTGTGGTCGAAGACACCGAAGAGTGCCGCCAGAAGTTCGCCCGCCCCATCGAGGTGATCGAAGGCCCGCTGATGGACGGCATGAACGTGGTTGGGGATCTGTTCGGATCGGGCAAGATGTTCCTGCCGCAGGTGGTGAAATCGGCGCGCGTGATGAAGAAGGCGGTCGCCCACCTGATCCCCTTTATCGAAGCCGCCAAAGAGCCCGGCGCCAAGGCCAAGGGCAAGATCGTCATGGCCACAGTCAAGGGCGACGTCCACGATATCGGCAAGAACATCGTCGGCGTCGTGCTCCAGTGCAATGGCTACGAAGTGATCGATCTGGGTGTCATGGTGCCGTGGTCGGTGATCATCGATACGGCGGTCAAGGAAGGCGCGGACATCATCGGCCTTTCCGGCCTGATCACGCCGTCGCTCGACGAAATGGTCACCGTGGCCGAAGAAATGCAGCGTGCGGGCCTGATGATCCCGCTGCTGATCGGCGGCGCGACCACCAGCAAGCTGCACACCGCGCTGCGGATTGATCCCGCCTATCAGGGCCCGGTGATCCACGTGCTCGATGCCAGCCGTGCGGTGGGTGTTGCCAGCCAACTGCTGTCAGACACGCAGGCCGATCCCTTCATCGCCGCGACCAAGGCTGACTATCAGCACATGCGCGATCTGCGCGAGGGCAAGGAAGCTTCGGCGCTGCTCAGTTTGGCTGATGCGCGCGCCAATGGTTTCGTTGCAGACTTCAGCGAAAAGGCCCCGCCGCCCGAGCAGCCGGGTCTGCACACCTTTGCCGACTGGGATCTCGCCGATCTTGCCGAATGCTTCGATTGGACGCCGTTCTTCCGCGCCTGGGAGCTGGCGGGCAATTTTCCGGCGATCCTTGATGACGCAGTGGTGGGTGAGTCGGCTCGCTCGCTCTACGCCGATGCCCGTGCCATGCTCGACACAATCATTGCCGAGAACTGGCTGACAGCCAAGGGCGTCTGCGGCTTCTGGCCCTGCGCGCGCGACGGCGATGATGTCACACTGCATCTGGACGATGAAAGCAACGTCAAGCTGCCTTTCCTGCGCCAGCAGGTGGTGAAGAGTCGTGACCGCGCCAACTTTTGCCTGTCCGATTTCATCGATGCCGATGGTGACTGGATCGGCGGATTTGCTGTTGGCATCCACGGCATCGAGCCGCATCTGGAACGCTTCCGTGCCGGCCATGATGATTACAACGACATCCTGCTCAAGGCGCTGGCTGACCGCTTTGCCGAAGCCTTTGCCGAACGGCTCCACCAGTACGTTCGCACCACGCTCTGGGCCTATGCTCCGGGCGAGCAGCTGACCACCGAGGCGCTGATCAAGGAGCAATATCGCGGCATCCGCCCGGCTCCCGGCTATCCTGCCTGCCCGGATCACACGCTCAAGCCGATCCTGTTCGACCTGCTGAACGCGGGCGAGAATGCGGGCCTCGTGCTCACCGAAAGCATGGCGATGCTGCCCACGGCGGCGGTCTCAGGCTTCTACTTTGCCCACCCGCAGGCGGAATATTTCGGCGTCGCGCGGATTGGTCAGGATCAGGTGGCAGACTATGCCGCGCGGCGCGGGATGGACCTGGCCGAGACGGAGCGATGGCTGCGGCCTAACTTGAGCTAAGACAATAGCGCTTGCTGCACGTTCATTCGCGGTTAGTCTGCAGCAATGCACAAGGGGCGCATGAATTTCTTTGAAAGCTGGCGGGCGGAAGCCATCGCGCGCGGCGAATCATTTCGGGACGAGGTTACGCGCCGCGCGGCACTGGCCCGTGAGCCGCACCCCACCGGAGTGCGCGGCCCGGCATCGCATTTCCTGTGGGCAGAGCTTGGCAGCCTGACCCAGATCGCCCGCCGCACGCGGCATGTCCAGCCAGCTCTGCATCCGCAACCAGTTATTCTCCTGCCCGGATTCGGCTCGCACCCCATGCGGATGAAGCCGATGAGCCGCGCGCTCGAACAGGCAGGCCATACTGTCACTGACTGGGGGCTGGGCTTCAACCTTGGCCCGACACCACAGAATTTCGCTGCTCTGCTCGCCCGCATCGATCGCTTTTCCAAGGAATGCGGCGCGCCGGTAACGCTGATCGGCTGGAGCCTTGGCGGCCTGTTCGCGCGCGAGGCTGCCAAGATGCGGCCGCATGCCGTGGGCCGGGTGATCACCATGGGTACGCCGTTCTCGGGCGACCGCCGCGCCAACAATGCCTGGCGCGCCTATCAACTGGTCACCGGCCATTCGGTCGACTGCCCGCCGATCCCCGGCGATTTCGAGGTGAAACCGCCGGTACCGACTATTGCCCTGTGGAGCCCGCGTGATGGCGTGGTCTCGCCGCGATCATCCTGCGGCCGCAAGGGCGAGCGTGACCGGGCGGTGGCGGTGCGTTGCACCCATCTGGGCTTTGCCTCAGACCCGCGGGTTGTTGCCGAGGTGCTGCGGCAGCTTGATATCGAAGATTGATTGAAAGACTTCAGGCAGCAAAAGGCCCCGCTGACGCTAGTCAGCAGGGCCCAAAGCGTGACGAATGAATGGATTGATTAGCCGGCAAGGCCCTTGAGGTCGCCAACCACCAGTTCGTAGAGGCGAATGATAATCCGGGTGACGAGCACACCGGCAACAGCCGTTCCGACACCGGCAAAGATGGCCATCAGATAGCCACCGACAACCGGAATGACCGTGACGGCAGGGCCGGCAAGGTTAAGTCCGAGTGCCATAAGAACCAGCTTGCCAAATTCATCTGTGCCATAGCCAAACCCGGCAATAACGCCGAGAAGCAGCAAGGCCAGACCGATGCTGGGTATGTTGGTTGCGAAAGCGCCGACTATGGCAAGAAGAATGGCGATTGCACGAGCGAGCCCCGTTACCTTATTAAGCATATGCCTCTCCAGTTCCTGTTTCCCCTGTTGAGCCGTCTTTGCGACCCTAGGGGAAACTACATAGTTAACACGATTTTACCAAATATTTTTGTGCGCGGTAAAGTATTGAAATAAAATCATGACGTGATTTATTCTGCAGAACTGTCTAGCGCCAGACTGTGCAAATTGTGCGATAAAGCTCTTGCAACGTAAGCTGCAGCAAAGCCCGTCCGGCCAAAATTATCGCGGACAAGTCGCTTGACTTGTTGCAGCGCAGCACTAGAGGCGGCGCCGGGCCACGCGGTCCCAACGCCGCGCGTGCTCTCTGTAAGGAGAGACTACAAATGACTGCATTGCTTCCCGCGCGGAAACCCGCGCGTCCGTTCTTTTCTTCCGGTCCCTGCGCCAAGCCGCCCGGATACGCTCCCGAAAAACTGGCAACCGAATGCCTTGGCCGCTCGCACCGCGCCAAGATCGGCAAGTCGCGCCTTGCGCTGTGCATCGATCTGATGCGCGAAGTGCTGCAGCTTCCCGATACGCACCGCATCGGCATCGTGCCCGGCAGCGATACCGGCGCTTTCGAAATGGCCATGTGGACCATGCTCGGTGCCCGCGGCGTTACGACGCTCGCCTGGGAAAGCTTCGGCGAAGGCTGGGTTACGGACGCGGTCAAGCAGCTGAAACTCGATCCCACCGTCCTGCGCGCCGACTACGGCCAGATCCCTGATCTTTCGCAGATCAACTGGGCGGATGACGTGCTGTTCACCTGGAACGGCACCACCAGCGGCGTGCGCGTGCCCAATGCCGATTTCATTCCGGAAACCCGCGAAGGCCTGTCCTTCGCTGACGCCACCTCCGCTGTCTTCGCCTATGACATTGACTGGTCGAAGATCGACGTCGCCACTTTCTCCTGGCAGAAAGTGCTGGGCGGCGAGGGCGGCCACGGCGTTCTGATCCTCGGCCCCCGCGCGGTCGAGCGGCTGGAAAGCTACACCCCCGCATGGCCACTGCCCAAGGTGTTCCGCCTCACGGCCAAGGGCAAGCTGTCCGAAGGCGTGTTCAAGGGCGAAACGATCAACACCCCCTCGATGCTCGCGGTTGAAGACGCGACCTTCGCGCTCGAATGGGCCAAGGGGCTGGGCGGCCTCAAGGGCCTGCAGGCACGCTCCGATGCCAACGCTGCGGCGCTTGATGCCATCGTGCAAGCGCGGCCGTGGCTGAGCCACCTCTGCGCTGACGAAGCGACCCGTTCGAAGACTTCGGTCTGCCTTTCGGTCGAGGGCGCAGATGAGGCTTTCATCAAGGCCTTCGCCGGAGCGCTCGAGAAGGAGGGCGCAGCCTATGACATCGCCGGTTACCGCGATGCCCCAGCTGGCCTGCGCATCTGGTGCGGTGCGACAGTAGATACCGCCGATATCGAAGCGCTCGGGCCGTGGCTCGACTGGGCTTACGAGACCACCAAGGCTTCGTGACTTACTAGCCCTCTCCCCGCGGGGAGAGGGTTGGGAGAGGGGAACGCCCTCTCCAATCATTTCAACACTGGGTCGGTGCGGGAGGCAGCCCCTCTCCCCGACCCTCTCCCCGAGGGGGAGAGGGAGATTAACATGACAAAACCCCGCGTACTCATTTCCGACCAGATGGACCCCAAGGCCGAACAGATCTTCCGCGAACGCGGCTGCGACGTTGATGTCATCACCGGCCAGACCCCCGAAGAGCTCGGCAAGATCATCGGCCAGTATGACGGCCTCGCCATCCGGTCTTCGACCAAGCTTACCAAGGAACTGATCGAAAAGGCGACCAACCTGAAGGTCGTCGGCCGCGCCGGTATCGGTGTCGATAACATCGACATCCCCGCCGCTTCGGTGAAGGGCATCGTCGTGATGAACACGCCGTTCGGCAACTCGATCACCACCGCCGAACACGCCATCGCGCTGATGTTCGCGCTCGCCCGCCAGATCCCCGAAGCCAATGCCCAGACCCAAGCTGGCAAATGGCCGAAGAACGATTTCATGGGCGTGGAAGTCACCGGCAAGACGCTCGGCCTGATCGGCGCGGGCAATATCGGTTCGATCGTTGCCAGCCGCGCGCTCGGCCTCAAGATGAAGGTCGTGGCTTTCGATCCTTTCCTCACGCCAGAGCGCGCCGTGGAAATGGGTGTCGAGAAGGCCGACCTCGATACGCTGCTGTCGCGCGCAGACTTCATCACCCTGCACACGCCGCTCACCGACCAGACGCGCAACATCCTCTCCGCCGAGAACATCGCCAAGTGCAAGCCCGGCGTGCGGATCATCAACTGCGCTCGCGGCGGCCTGATCGACGAAGAGGCGCTGAAGGCGGCGCTCGATTCGGGCCATGTCGCAGGCGCAGCTCTCGACGTGTTCCTGAAGGAACCGGCTAAGGAATCGCCGCTGTTCGGCACCCCGAACTTCATCTCGACCCCGCATCTGGGTGCCTCGACCGACGAAGCGCAAGTCAACGTTGCCATCCAGGTGGCCGAGCAGCTGTCCGACTATCTGATCAGCGGCGGCGTTACCAACGCGCTCAACATGCCGAGCCTTTCGGCTGAGGAAGCGCCGAAGCTGCGCCCCTATATGGCGCTGGCGCAGAACCTCGGCAGTCTTGTTGGCCAGTTGGCGCATGACAATCTCGACAAGATCTCGATCGAAGTCGAAGGCGCTGCCGCCCAGCTCAACATCAAGCCGATCACCGGCGCGGTGCTCTGCGGCCTGATGCGCCGTTACACCGACACGGTGAACATGGTGAATGCACCTTTCCTCGCCAAGGAGCGCGGGCTCGACGTGCGCGAAGTGCGGCACGACAAGGAAGGCGTATACCACACGCTGGTGCGCGTTACCGTTGCTACCTCGCAGGGCGATCGCTCGGTTGCTGGAACGCTGTTTGGTGCCGATCAGCCGCGTCTGGTCGAGATCTTCGGCATCGGCATCGAAGCGGAGCTTGAAGGCCACATGCTCTACATCGTCAACGAGGATGCCCCGGGCTTCATCGGCCGCGTTGGCACTCTGCTGGGCGAGAGCGGGATCAACATCGGCACCTTCCACCTCGGCCGCCGCGAAGCCGGTGGTGAGGCGGTGCTGCTGCTCAGCCTCGACAGCGCGATCCCGCAGGACGTGCTGGAGAAGGCGCGTAAGCTGCCCGGCGTGAAGACGGTCACCGCGCTGGCGTTTTGATCCGGTCCCCCTCCCGCTTGCGGGAGGGGCTAGGGGTGGGTCAGTGGGCCGAGCGGGCTTTGCTAACTCACCCACCCCCGCCCCCTCCCGCGAGCGGGAGGGGAGACATCCACGCCACACCTCGCTAAAGGCTCCCCCATGGATACCGATCGCGATCTGCTCCCCGAAGGCCTCGAAGACCGCCTGCCCGCCTCTGCAGGCGTGGCCGCGCGCGTAACCCGTTCTGTCATTGATGTGCTCGATGGCCACGGCTATGACCGCGTCCAGCCGCCGGCAATCGAGTTTGAAAAGTCGATGGCGAGCCGCATGGCAGGCGTCCAGCCGCGCCGGATGTTCCGCTTTGTCGATCCGGCGAGCCTGCGCACGCTGGCGCTGCGTTCGGACATCACCGTGCAGGTCGGCCGCATCGCCGCGACCAGCCTTGCCGGAGCGCCACGCCCATTGCGCCTGTGCTATGCGGGCCAAGTGCTCACCATCAAGGGCGACGGGCTCGATCCCACCCGCGAGCGGCTGCAACTCGGCGCCGAGCTGATCGGTTCCGACTCGGTCGCGGCGGCGGGCGAGATTGTTGCCGTGGCTATCGAGGCGCTGCAGGCCGCAGGCGCGGCCGGAATTTCGGTCGATTTTACTTTGCCCGATCTGGTCGACACGCTGGCGGCAAAAGCCCTGCCGCTCGAAGCCGGAACGATTGAGGCAGTCCGGCGCGAACTCGATGCCAAGGATGCCGGCGGACTGGTCGCAGCGGGCGGCGAGGCTTACCTGCCGCTGCTCACCGCCATCGGCCCCTTCGACACCGCGATCGAGCGGCTGGCCGCTATCGACGCGGGCGGAGCCCTCGCATCACGCATCGCTGCCTTGCGCGAAATCGCCGCGCGGGTTTCCGGCAAGGCCCGCCTGACGCTCGACCCCAGCGAGCGGCACGGCTTTGAATACCAGTCATGGCTGGGCTTCACGCTCTACGCCGATGGCCTGTCTGGCGCGCTGGGCCGCGGCGGCACCTACGCCATCCTCGGCGCGGCCGCCGGGACCGAGGAGCCGGCCATCGGCTTCTCGCTCTACCCCGACCCCCTGATCGACGCCCTAGCCGCAGGCGAAGCCCCGCGCGACACCCTGTTCCTGCCGCTCGGCCACAACGCCGAAGTAGCCGCAAGACTGCGAATGATCGGCTGGCGGACGGTGGCGGCGCTGTGTGCGGAGTGTGACGCGAAGGCTTTGGGCTGCACGCATCGGTTGGATGGGGACGAGGCGGTTCGGGTTTAGACCCCAAACACCCCTCTCAGCCAACGATCCACCACCCCCGTCGCCGCATAGTCCGGATCGCCGAGGCGCCGGTTGATCTCCATATGGCCCTGCAATCCCTCGCCGGGGAAGTCCTTGCGCTCGACTGCGCTGCCGCCAGCTTTCAGCGCCTTTTCCAGCGCTTCGGCCTGCCGGATGCCGTCTGGCCGCTGGACGTGGAGCAGCAGGAACTTCGCCGCATTGGGCGAGGCGGCTTGGAGCGTGGGGGAGAGCGCCTTTTGCCGCGCAGGATCGGTGCCAAAGGCCTGAGTATAGGTCTTCTGCATGATCTGCGGGCCGTCGCTCATCTGTGCGGGCACATCATAGGCCGCGCCGTCGATCGGCACCACGCCCGCCAGATTGGCAAAGCTCAGGCCCGCGCCTTTCAGGTAGCGTTCGTCCGTCCCCACCAGCGCCACCAGATGCGCACCGGCGCTGTGGCCCATGATGACGACGCGGGCACGGTCGATGCCCGTGCGCCCCACCAGCAGCTTCACCGCCGCGGCAATGTCTGCGGCCTGTTGCTCGACCGTGGCATCGGGCACCAGCCGGTAATTGATCGAGGCAAAGGCATAACCGCTGCCGGTATAGTGCAGCACCTTCCACTTGCCGGTGGCGTTGTCCATCGACCCGCGCTTCCACCCGCCGCCGTGGACGAAGAGCACCAGCGGCACAGGAGCTTTGGCATCCTTGGGCATCCACAGGTTCAGCTTCTGTGCCGGATCAGAGCCATAGGCCAGCGTGACCGGCGGCGGTGCGTCTGGCGCGTTTGTGTCATACTGGCTGGAGCTCTCGCGCATGGCCTTCATCGCCTTCCACGCGCGCAGGCGGTCGCCAAACTTGGCATCGGCCATGCTGCCGGTCACCAGCGCCGCGCCTGCCACAACCCAGATCACCTTGAACCGCATCGGTATTCTCCTTGTATCGTCGAGACTATTCAGGCCCCGGTTAAAAACCAGTGCCGAATTGTCGCAGTTAGTCACAGGGTGCCCTTGACTACCCCCACCGCCCCGCCTAACCCGCCGCGCGTTTGCGGGGCGATTCATGCTCCCACCGTCCAACCTCTTGCGCCGAGTCCTGTCGAAGGGCGCATGCGGGTCACTCTGGCAGGTGAGGGACTGTAACCATGGCCAACGTCACCGTCATCGGCGCCCAGTGGGGCGATGAAGGCAAAGGCAAAATCGTCGACTGGCTGGCAAGCCGCGCTGATGCCGTGGTGCGCTTTCAGGGCGGACATAACGCCGGGCATACGCTCGTTGTCGGCGACCAGACCTACAAGCTCAGCCTGCTGCCCTCGGGCATCGTCACCGGCACCCTGTCGCTCATCGGCAATGGCGTGGTGCTCGATCCCTGGCACCTGAAAGAAGAGATCGCCAAGCTGGAAGGGCAGGGCGTTGTCATCAACACCAGCAACTTCGCGATTGCCGACAACTGCCCGCTGATCCTCCCCATCCACCGCGAGCTCGACGGCCTGCGTGAGGCTGCTGCCGGTTCGGGCAAGATCGGCACCACCGGCCGCGGCATTGGCCCGGCCTATGAAGACAAGGTCGGCCGCCGCGCCATCCGGGTTTGCGATCTGGCGCATCTCGACGATCTCGATTCGCAGTTCGATCGCCTCTGCGCCCACCACGATGCCCTGCGCGCCGGTTTCGGCCAGCCGCCGGTTGACCGGGCCAAGCTGATTGCCGACCTGAAGGAAATCGCGCCATCGGTTCTCCAGTTCGCAGAGCCGGTGTGGAAGCGGCTCAACACCGTGAAAAAGGCCGGAGCCCGCATCCTGTTCGAAGGCGCACAGGGCGTGTTGCTCGATGTCGATCACGGCACTTATCCCTTCGTCACCAGCTCCAACACGGTGAGCGGCACGGCGGCCTCGGGCTCGGGCCTCGGCCCCAGCGCGACCGGCTTCGTGCTCGGCATCGTCAAGGCCTATACCACCCGCGTCGGCGCCGGGCCGTTCCCGACCGAGCTGGAAGACGCCACCGGACAGCGCCTTGGTGAGCGCGGCCATGAATTCGGCACCGTTACCGGCCGCAAGCGCCGCTGTGGCTGGTTCGACGCCGTGCTGGTCCGCCAGTCCTGCGCGATCTCGGGCGTTACCGGCATCGCGCTCACCAAGGTCGACGTGCTTGACGGCATGGAGACGGTGAAGATCTGCACCGGCTATCGCCTGAACGGAAAGGTGCTCGATTACTTCCCCAGTCACGCCGCCGATCAGGCCAATGTCGAGCCGATCTATGAGGAAATGGAAGGCTGGAGCGGCACCACCGCCGGCGCGCGTTCGTGGGCCGATCTGCCCGCGCAGGCGATCAAGTACATCCAGCGCGTGCAGGAACTGATCGAAACGCCAGTCGCGCTGGTCAGCACCTCGCCCGAGCGCGAGGATACGATTCTGGTGCGCGATCCGTTTGTGGATTGATGTGCATTTTCGGGGGCATTTTGACCATGCTCCCGAAAATACGGTTATTGAAAACAAACGATTATTTCGAGTTAGTTGATAAAACGCATACGCGGGAAGCCTGTCGCGTTCCCTAAGGGCGCACTGGTGCGCGATGCCGCCGATGCAACGCGGGATGATGGGGGGCTTACAAAGTCAAGGAGCGGGTTGCGCGCCGTGGGGCGGCGAGGGGGATTTTGGCAGGTTGCGGGGGTGTAGGAAAGGGCGGGGTGCCGTTGAACGAGCCAATTGCATTGAAATTTTGCTCTATTCCATAAAAATCATGCCACGACTCACCCACTTCGAGCGTATGTCTTGTTTCTGCTTTTGACTTAATTTGCTCCAATCCTTAGCAAATTTTGTTTTAGAATCAAAAGTTGCTTCTTCTAAATTCGTCAAATCATCAATTCTAGTGTAGCTAAGGTCTGCACCTTCAAATTTTGCCTTCTTAAGAAACGTCTTTTCGAACTTGACAAAATTTAGATCAGATCCTGTAAAGTTTACCTCAGTTGCGTACGCATTTTTGAAATTAGACATAAAAAGGTATGAATGTGATAGATTTGCTTGCCCCATTTTTGCAGATGTAAGATCAACGATCATTAAAGTAATTTTTTCTCCGTCAAACCCTGTTAGATTTGAGTTTATCATAGAGGAATGGCGAATTTGAATATTTTCACCCTTCTTTTTATTTTTTACGTATGATAAGTCGATAAAATCAAAGTTTCTGTTGTTTAATGGAACTGAATCATTGAATATATTATTAAATTCATTTTTAATAATATTTAGTCGCTCTTTTGCAATAGGGTCTAAATTATCGCCATAATAGGTATATCCATCAAGTTCCTTTTTTTGACCAAAAACAAAATCATTCATATGTTTCAAGGCGGCGTCAGCGTGGCCGGCTAGTATAAGTTCAATTGCGGCAACCCGAAAAGTGGGAATGCTGTCTTCCGAGAGAAAAGGCTTTAGTTGATGCAAGGCGGAAATTTGCAATTGCCGCATCGCACTTTCGGGAGCGTCAATATCAAAAAGTCCAGCAGCTTGCTTCTGAATTTCCTGAAATTCTTTTAGGTTTAGTTCTCTCCGCTGGTTTTCGACCTGAATGCTTTGATTTTCTAGTTGTGCGCGTTGAATTTCTAACTCTATTGTTTGATTTTCGATCAAACGTCTCTGATTTTCAATGTCTTGACGATGGTTTTCGACTTCATGCCTTTGCTCAGTTATCTGATCGCGAACATTGCGATCTCTCCAGTGCCAAAGCCAGAACCCGACCGGTAGGCCGATCACCGGGATAAGTGCTGTAACTTTGTCTTTCCATTGGGGTTTCGTTTCTGGGAAGAAGATGTCTCCGATAAAATCACTCTTTTCGATCAGATGCTTCAGCCAACCCAAAATTTCTAACCGCATTAAAATTTCGAGAAAAACTGATACTATCAGCGATGCTGATACGGTAAGAAGTAAGACCTTCCAGCGATTTTCTGTCCTATCGACCCAAGCCTTAAGTGAATCCCATGCTACCCTGGTTTTTCCCTTTTGCATTGCTGCTCTCGCCCCTCGCACCTTAAAGATAATCTTCATCGGAATTTGCGTAAAGTTTTTGAATTTCAATCGCAATGTGCGCAACAATTTTGTGTGCACTAAGGCTATTGCGATAACTCCTTTTTCTAGTCGGCTGCTTCAAGCTACATTGCGCTCCGATTTGCACTTAGAGATCAAAATCCGCAACAACCTTTGCACAAAACACTCCAGAACGACCTTCCAAAACCTCAAAATTGCCTGTGGTGCTGCGGCTTGTTGCTATACCGCCCTGCCAACCAGTCCATAACAAGAACATTCTTGACACGATCTTTGTTTGTTCTAATTTCGTTCACGTCAGAACGGAGTCGGAACGATGGTGCAGGCCTCTTACGCATATTCACAGGCGGCGAATGATGCCGAGGTCGCGCTGAGCCTCGCGGTATTTGCTGACCGGCCCCGCGTGCTGGCGCAGCTGCGTGAAGATGCGGCGGTGGGCGGGTTTCATGTCATTTCGGCGCAGGCGATTGCCGTGCTGGTCGATCAGGCGGTCCAGCCGCTCGCCGAAGTGGTGCTGGTCGATTGTCCGGTGGCCGATGGCCTGAGCCTTGCCGCGCTGTCCCGGCTCGATATGCGCGTTGCCCAATCGGGCGCGCAGCTGATCGTTGCCACGACGATGGAGGCGCTCGACGCGGTCTTTGGCTGTATCGATCAATCTGGCGCGCAATTGCTGGTTGATCCCAGCCGGGCTGACTATGCCATGGCGCTGGGCCGGGCCAAGGCGCTTTCCCCCACTGGCCGGGTGCGCGAACTGGCCGAGCAAGACCGGCTGACCCTGCTGCGCCTCACCGAACAGGTGGGAGAGATCGCCGCGCGGCTTGGCCAGATCAATACCGAGCCATCGCGGCTTGAGGCCCCCGCCATCACCTTTCGCGGTGCCCCGGGCCATGATGAGGTGCTGGTCCAAAGGGCCCGGCCTGCGCTCCCCGATCCGCGCATGATCCGCCGTCTGGTGCGCCAGCGCCAGCAGCGCGCACGCTTTTTCGATGGTGATCTGTTCGCCGATCCGGCCTGGGACATGCTGCTCGATCTCACCGCAGCGCGGGCAGAGAGCAAGCGGGTTTCGGTTACCTCGCTGTGCATCGCCGCCGCCGTTCCGCCCACCACGGCGCTGCGCTGGATCGGTATGCTAGTCTCGGCTGGCCTGTTCCAGCGGGTGGAAGACATGGCCGACCGCCGCCGCGCTTTCATCGAGCTGACCGACAAGGCTGCTGATGGCATGGCCCGCTATTTCGATGCGCTGGAAGAAGGGCCGCTGCGCTCGGTTTGATCTCTTTGGCAGCTCTAGTCCGGCTGCCAATAGGCCATCCTCCACCCCTCTAGCCTGTGAGGATGGCACTGGGGGAGGAACACCGACGCTGCCCCAAGCCCAGCCCCCGACCCTGGCCCGGCTCCGGCAGCATGTTCCTCCCCCCTTTCTCTTAGGGCGCCAAGGGATTGGGCGTTGGCGCGGCCACGCGCTGCAGGTGGTTGCTGTCGCGGTGGTGGAACAGTTCACTCTGTCCCTTGATCGCCATCACCGTGTCCTCTTCATAGGACCATGTGCCGTCATCGTGCACTGTCACCGTGATGGTGAAGCTTTCGGTGCGGAAGTTCTGCTCGAGATAGGGGTTGGAGCAGATGCCATAATCGGTCGATCCGCGCGTTGCCTCCAGCGTGAAGGTCTTGGCATCGCTCGCCGCCTTGCCAACCGCCAGCACCGTCTGTCCGCGCGGGATGGTCAGCGAATGCATCACGGTTTGCGTCGCCGGCTCCCACAGCCAGTAGCCCACCTGATCGTGGTACGTGCCCTTCTCGCCCGGCTTGCACATCCACGTGTGATAGCGCAGCGCATAGAGCAGCTGCGGGCCGTTGTTGCCCGGATCAACTGGTTCGAGCGTAATCCGCTCGAAGAACCCCTGCGTGCGCGGCCCGGCTGCCTTGGGGGCAATGTCTACGCCGTGCTCGCCTTCCCAAGTCCCCGCCATGGGTGCGAGTGGGCCAAGGCTGGCCAGAGTATCGAGCGAAACGGATGGCGGGTCGGAATAGATATCGTCTGGATAGCTGGACATGGGCGCTCCGTGATGAGTTGGGATTCGGAAGCGAATCCTTGCACTGCTTTGTCTGCCAATGGCATTGCATTCGATCAACAACCAACCGCCAAGAGCAATAATGCCCCAGAACCCCGCCGTCCTTTTCGTCTGCCTCGGCAACATCTGTCGTTCTCCGCTGGCTGAGGCTGCGTTCCGCCGCGCTGCCGAAAGGGCTGGCCTTGAAGTCACGGTCGATTCCGCCGGCACCGGTGACTGGCATGTCGGCCATGCGCCTGATCCCCGCGCGCAGGATGTGGCGCGCAAGAGCGGCGTCGAGATCGGCCACTATCGCGCCCGGCAGCTGGAGCCGAATGACTTCCACCGCTTCACCCACGTGCTGGTGATGGATCACCAGAATCTGGAAGATGCCCGCCGGATCAAGCCTGCGGGGGCTGCGACTGCACCGCGCTTACTGCTCGATCTGGTTCCGGGGCGTGAGGGCGCAGCGGTCGCCGATCCCTATTACGGGGGTGAAGAGCATTTTGACTATTGCTGGGCTGATGTCTGCCTCGGTGCGGATGCACTGGTCCGCCTGCTCATCAGCGAACGGTAAACCGCACTTGATCG
This sequence comes from Sphingomonadaceae bacterium, assembly GCA_947451145.1. Taxonomy (GTDB): domain Bacteria; phylum Pseudomonadota; class Alphaproteobacteria; order Sphingomonadales; family Sphingomonadaceae; genus Novosphingobium. Next base: position 43,637 of record CANFXW010000005.1, read on the forward strand.
ACCGTCCGCCCGCTCTCGTCGAGCAGGGCGAGCAAGTGACTCCCCGGGATCATCGGCAATTGCGGCGTGCCCTTGGCATCGGCAAAGGCCCGGCCATCGAGCGCGAGGCGGAAGTTCTCGGTCGGCCCGCTCAGCACCACGCCCAGCGATTGGCGGTTCGCCGGGATATCGGGATCAAAGGCATAGACCGCGCCCGAAACCGGGTTGGTGATCCGCGGGCGGCGGGCGAAGGCGGGGGCTTCGGCCATGGTGCTTTGCGCGGTGCCAGCCATGAACCACTCAGCTCTCGCCGGTTCAGCCAGCGCCGCGAATGTCACGCGCTGTCCCTGAACATTGGCGGGCCGCGCGGGCTGCTTGCCGGGCCGGTCCTGATGCAGAGCGATCATCACGTCACGCCACACCGGCGCCGCGCCGCTGGTGCCGGATATCGCCCGCATCGGATCGCCTTCAAGGTTGCCGACCCAAACGGCGACAGTGAAGCGGTCCGAATAGCCGATGCACCAGTTGTCGCGCATCGCTTTGGAGGTGCCGGTCTTGGCCGCCGCCCAGAATGGCAGACGCAGGGCGGAATCAACGCCGAAGGTGCCAGCCCGCGCCCCGGCATCGCTCAGCATGTCGCCGACGATCCACGCTGCGCCGGGATCGACCAGTTGCCGCGTGTCGCCCGCCGGATCATCCTTGCGCAATCTCAGCGCAGACCAGCGGCCTAAGTTCGCCAACGTGCGATAGGCATTGGCTTGCTGCATCAGCGTCACCTCCGCCGATCCCAGCGCCAGCGAATAGCCGTAATAGGCCCCGTCCTGCTCCAGCCCCTCGTATCCCAGATCCCACAACCGGTCGCGGAATGGCTGCACGCCATCGAGCAGCAGGGCGCGCACCGCAGGCACGTTGAGCGAATTGGCCAGCGCCCGCCGCACGGTCACCGGCCCCATGAAAGCATTGTCGTAATTGCGCGGCACATAGAGGCCCGAGGCGGTGTCGAGTTGCACCGGCGAATCCTCGAGGATCGAGGCGGCGGTGAGCCACTTCTTCTCGATCAGCTGGGCATAGAGATGCGGTTTCAGCGTCGATCCCGCCTGCCGCAGGGCATTGGCGCCGTCCACCGCCGCAGCGGTCGAACCAAGCCCTACACCGCCGACATAGGCCAGAACCTCACCGCTGGCATTGTCCACCACAACCACCGCCCCATCGCGCACCCGGCGGGGCCCAAGCCCTTCCAGCTGATGCCGCAGGGCCGAGTTCGCGAGCGCCTGAATGCGCGGGTCGATAGTCGTCGTCACTTCCATCCCCGGCTCGGTCAGCAGCCGCGCGGCGAGGTGGGGGGCAAGGCCGGGGTCGAGCGCGCGAAGCCTTCCCGGCGCAGCGGCGGAATCGGCCAAAGCCCGCAGCGCCGGACAATCGCTCGTCGGCAGCAGACGGCAGGCGCGATCGGCGATTTTGGCGGGCGATGCAGCGGGGTCGGGCAGGAGGGCGATCATCACTGCGGATTCGCGGCGATCGAGCGTCGCGGGGGCCTTGCCGAACAGGGTCAGGGCAGCCGCGCCAACTCCCTGCGCCTCGCCGCGGAAGGGGGCGAGGTTGAGATAGCCTTCAAGCACCTGCGCCTTTGACCAGTCATCCTCGATGGCCCAGGCGGCACGCATCTGGCGCAGCTTGCTCAGCCAGCCGCGCGTGCCGGGTTTGCCGATATCGGGCGAGAGATAGGCGGCGAGCTGCATGGTGAGGGTGGAGGCGCCGCGCGAGCGCTGGCCGGTCAACCGTGCCTTCAGCGTTCCGGCCAGCGCCAGCCAGTCCACCCCGCCGTGGCTATAGAACCGGCGATCCTCGGCCGCGATCACTGCATCGCGGAGCGCCGGACTGGTGGCATTCAGCCGCGTCCAGGCGAGGCGGCGAACGTTGAAATCGACCCGCACTTCGTCGAGCAGATGCCCGTCGCGATCATAGAGCCATGCCTCGCTCGGCTGCCATTTATCGCGCAGATCGGCAAAGTCGGGCACCGAAGGCGGGCGAGTGATCCAGTCGAGCGTGGCCGCGCCAATCAGCAGCGTGCCGAGGAATGAGACCAAGGCCCACTTACGGAGGGCAGGATCGATACGGTTGATGGCACGCTGCCAGGCACCAGACATGGCCGCCCTCCTTTCACCCTTGGGCTAAACCAAATCGGCCCGCAGGGGGAGGGGGATCAGGTTGCCGGGCACCATTCGGAGCGGCGGCCCTTCCATGTCTCGGCAAGGCCCTCTGCCACCAGCACTGAGCCAAGGCTTTTGCCACCACGCTCCACCGTGCGCAGTTCGCGGCCGTATTTGTCCCGGTCGCGATTGCCTGTTTGCAGCTCAAACGGCCCGGCGTTGAGCAGTGCAATCAGGCGGCGCGTGGCGGCATCGCCCAGTTGCTGCTCGTATTCGCACTTCGCGCCGTGGGTTTCGGGCGCGTTGATATCGGCGATGCGGATCTTCTCGCCTTGCAGCCAGAAGGTATCGCCATCGACGACACAGGTGAAACGGGGCCCCGGGGCGCAGAGCGCGAACAGGGCGGCGGCGGTGATGATCGTGTTTGCCATGCGCGGGGAAAAGCGCCCGCGGCACGGCAAATTCTATTCGCGCTAATGCTTAGTTTTGCCCCGTATCGGAGGATATGCGTGCCTTTTTCTGCGGTTCTACAGCCCGAGGAACAGCCCAGCGAGCGCCGCGCTCATCAGGTTCGACAGGCCGCCTGCTGCCAGTGCCTTGAGCCCCAGCTTGGCGATCACCGGGCGCTGGTTTGGGGCAAGGCCGCCGGTAACCGCCATCTGGATGGCGATCGACGAGAAGTTGGCAAAACCGCAGAGCGCGAATGTGACGATGCCGACAGTCTGCGCCGAAAGGTCTTTCACCTGACCCAGATCGATGAAGGCGACGAATTCGTTGAGCACCAATTTGGTGCCAAAAAATCCGCCAGCGCGTGATGCTTCGTTCCAGTCCGGCGCGCCGAGCAGGCGGAAGATCGGGGCAAACACGTAACCCAGCACCTGCTGGAGCGAGAGCTCGGGGTAGCCGAACCAGCCGCCCAGCCAGCCGAACATGCCATTGGCCAGCGCGACCAGTGCCACGAATGCCAGCACCATCGCGCCAACGGCTACGGCGAGTTTCACGCCGGTTTGCGCGCCCTGGCTGGCGGCCATGATAAGGTTTGCCGGTGGCTCTTCTTCAAGGCCGGAGACCTTAATTTCGTCCGGTTCGATGATCGCTGCACCTTTCGGATCGGGCATGATGATCTTGGCCATCAGGATACCGCCCGGGGCCGACATGAAAGCGGCGGCGACAAGGTAATCGATGCGGATGCCCATTGAGGCATAGGCGGCGAGGATGGTCCCCGCGACGCCGGCCATGCCCACGCTCATCAGGCAGAACAGCTGGCTGGGGGTCAGCGCGGCAAGATACGGCCGGATCACCAAGGGGCTTTCCGACTGGCCGACAAAAATATTCGAAGCCGCGCCAAGGCTTTCGATCTTGCTGATCCCGGTGATCTTTTCGAGCCCGCCGCCGATCCATTTGATGATCAGCTGCATCAGCCCGATGTAATACAGAATCGAAATCAGCGCGGCGAAGAAGATGATCACCGGCAGCGCGGAAATGGCAAAGCTGTGTCCGCCGATTTCGGGATCGGCCATCTTCCCGAACAGGAAGACCACACCGGCGTGGGCATAGCCGAGCAGGCTGCTAACCCCCGAAGCCGCGCCTTGCAGCGCCGCATTGCCCCATGAGGAATAGAGCACCAGCGCGGCAAACCCGGCCTGCAGGGCAAAAGCCGCGCCGACCACGCGCAGGCGGATCGCCTTGCGGTCGGACGAGAGCAGAATGGCCAGACCAAGAATAATTGCCATTCCGGCAAGGCTCATCAAAACATGCATGGACCGGCTTCCCCCCTTGTCACAATTGCTTGAGACTAACCGGCTGACAGCCCTGTGAATAGCCCCCATCGCTGCCACTTCCCCAATCGTCGCTTGCCCGCTAGACCTTGCCCATGAACCAGACTTCCGCACCCGCAATTCCGCGCTCGCTCTTCATCTTCTCGCTGCTCTATGGTGGCCTTTGCGTGCTGGCAGGGGTGCTGGGAACCAAGCTCGCCTCGCTTGGCCATTGGCCGTTTTTTGGCGATCTCGCGGTGGAATCGGGAATATTCGCTTTCCTGCTTCTGGTGGTACTTTCCAGCGCGGTTGCCGAGCTGTTTGGCCGCGACATGGCGAACCGGCTGGTGCGCTATGGCTTTATCCCGCTGATCGTATCGATGGTGCTGCTCACTTTTGTGATCAACGTCATTCCGCCCGCACCCTTCTGGAAGGATCAGGACGCCTTCGCCCGGTTGCTGGGGCAGGGCGCGCGGATGCAGTTTGCCGGGCTGATTTCCTATGGCACCTCGCAGACGCTCAACGTCTGGCTGTTCAGCCGCATGGCGGGCGGCAAGGACGGCATGGGGCGGGGGCGGATGCTGCTGCTGCGCGCATGGGTTGCCAGTCTGCTCAGCCAGATCGTCGATACGGTGATCTTCATCACCATCAGCTTTGCCGGGCAGGACCTGCCAATCGGCGAGATCATGACCGGGCAGATCATCTCCAAGCTGATCCTCTCGACCATCATGGTGCCGCTGTTCACGCTGGCTTTTGTCTCGCTCGGCCGCAAGCTCGATGCGTAATTGGGGTTCAATTCCGCGGCGACAGGTATAAAGGGCGCGGCCATGGCTAATCCACACGATCCAGCAATGTTGACCAAGGCAGAAACCCTCGTCGAGGCGCTTCCCTATTTGCGCCGCTATGAAGGCCGCACTTTCGTGGTCAAATACGGCGGCCACGCGATGGGCGACCCTGAGCTGGCGCATGACTTCGCCCAGGACGTGGTGCTGCTGCGCGCGGTGGGGATCAATCCGGTGGTTGTCCACGGCGGCGGGCCGCAGATCGATGCCATGCTCAAGAAGCTGGGCGTCGAAAGCACGCGTATCGACGGCCTGCGGGTGACTGATCGGGAAACTGCGAACGTTGCCGAGATGGTCCTCTCTGGCGCGATCAACAAGGAACTGGTCGGCTGGATCGCGGGGGCTGGCGGCAAGGCCGTGGGCATTTCTGGCAAGGACGGCGGCCTCGTCACCGCAACCAAGGCCCAGCGCACGACCCGCGATCCTGACAGCCAGATCGAACGCGTGATCGACCTCGGCTTTGTTGGCGAACCTTCGAAGATCGACACCACCATTATCGACGCCATTTGCGCGGCGGGCATGATCCCGGTGATCGCCCCGATCGCCGTGGGTGAGGACGGGCAGACCTATAACATCAACGCCGATACCATGGCGGGTGCCATTGCCGGAGCGCTCGGCGCAGCGCGGCTGTTCCTGCTGACCGATGTTCATGGTGTGCTCGACAAGGCGGGCAACCTGCTCACCGATCTGACCCCGGCAGACATTGCGGTTCTGCAGGAAGACGGCACGATCAGCGGCGGTATGATCCCCAAGCTCGAAACCTGCGTCCATGCAGTGCAGGCCGGTTGCGAGGCTGCGGTAGTGCTCGATGGCCGGGTCAGCCACGCCATGCTGCTCGAAATGTTCACCGAAAAGGGTGCGGGAACCCTGATCCGGGCATGAGCACCTCAAGGTGTGGTGACTTGCCACTACACCTCGGCTATCAGGCGCCATCCGCATTAGCCAAGGGGCTTAGGCCGTGATTTTCATCACCCTGTTTGAACTCGTTTCCTATCTGATCAACATCATCGTCACGGTGGTGATCGTGCAATTCGTGCTGGGCCTGTTGATCTCGTTCAACGTGGTCAATCTGCACAACAATCTGGTTGCCGCAGTGTGGCAGGCGGTGAACGCGATTCTTGAACCTATCCTGCGTCCGGTGCGGCGGATCATGCCGAATACCGGGGCGATCGATTTCTCCCCGATGGCAGTGATTATCGGCCTTTCGATGCTGCAGATCATTCTCAAGAATCTAGCCTATGCGAGCCTTACATGACCACTGCTGCTGTTATCGACGGAAAAGCCTTCGCCGAGAACCTGCGCGCCCGCATTGCCGTGGCCGCTGCGCAGTTTGAGGTTCACGCAGGCCGCAAGGCTGGTCTGGCCGTGGTGCTGGTGGGTGAAGATCCGGCAAGCCAGGTCTATGTCCGCAGCAAGGGCAAACAGACTGTCGCTGCGGGCATGAACTCGTTCGAGTACAAGCTGGATGACAATACGTCTGAAGGCGCGCTGCTTGATGTGGTGGAGCGGCTTAATGCCGATCCGGCGGTGGACGGAATCCTAGTCCAGTTGCCGCTGCCCTCGCACATCGACGAGCAGAAAGTGATCGCCGCGATCAATCCGGACAAGGACGTTGACGGCTTCCACGTGGTCAATTCGGGTCGCCTTTCGGTGGGCCTGCCAGGCTTTGTCCCGTGCACGCCGCTCGGCTGCCTGATGTTGCTGAAGGACCGGCTGGGTTCGCTTTCCGGCCTTGATGCCGTCGTCATCGGCCGCTCGAACATTGTCGGCAAGCCGATGGCCGCGTTGCTGATTGCCGAGAGCTGCACGGTTACCGTGGCGCATAGCCGGACCAAGGATTTGCCCGAGGTTGTGAAGCGCGCCGATATCGTCGTTGCCGCTGTCGGCCGCGCGGAAATGGTCAAGGCGGACTGGATCAAGCCCGGCGCGACGGTGATTGATGTTGGCATCAACCGTCTGCCGCCAGAGCCGGGCTCGGACAAGGGCCGTCTGGTCGGCGATGTTGACTATGCGGACGTGGCCAAAGTTGCAGGCGCGATCACCCCGGTTCCGGGCGGGGTTGGGCCGATGACGATTGCCGTGCTGCTGCGCAACACGCTGGTCGCCGCGCACCGCAACGCCGGGATCGTGCTGGACGAGGCGGCGCTGTGAAGCGCGCGGCCCTCGCGCTCGGCCTGCTGTTGCTGGCAAGCGCCACTCAGGCTGAGGACAAGCGCGGGCCTTCGCGTAATTCCTACGCCAATCCCAGCGCGGTGATCGCCTCTGAGCTCGCCTTCGCGCAGGCCGCACAGGACAAGGGCCAGTGGACCGCCTTTGCTGAAGCCGCCGCGCCCGATGCAGTGATGTTCACGCCGCAGATGGTCTATGCGCAGGCATGGCTGAAGGGCCGCGCCAATCCGGCGGTTGCGGTGAAGTGGCAGCCGCACGAAGTGTGGTCGAGTTGCGACGGCTCGCTGATGGTCAGCCATGGGGCGTGGCAGGGCGGCAAGGCCAATGGTTATTTCACCACGCTGTGGCAGCGTCAGAAAGACGGCAAGTACAAGTGGATCCTTGATCACGGCGATGCCCTGAAAGAGGCTGAGCCCGTGCCCGAAATGATTGCCGGACACGTTGCCGATTGCCCCGAGCGCGGCCTGCGCCCCGCCGCCGCGCCGATGGTGAGGGTGGGCAAGGGCACTTCGAAGGCACTCGCCCCGCTCGATCCGGCCAAGCGCTCGGGCAAGTCTGACGATGGCTCGCTGACGTGGGAGGTGACGGTTGATCCTTCCGGCGCGCGCAATCTTTCAGTCGAATGGAAGAAGGACGGTGCGGTATCGCCAGTGCTGATCGAGGAAGTTGCGGCGGAGAAGGGCTGAGGCACAATGCTTGACCTCTTCATCTCTGCCTTCGTCACCCTGTTCGTGGTGATCGATCCACCCGGCTGCGCGCCGATCTATGCCGGGCTGACTAGCGGCGCGACGCCGCGGCAGGCCGCCGGTATGGCTGCCCGCGCCTGCATGATCGCCGCGCTGATCCTCGTGTTCTTCGCGCTGTTTGGCGAGAACCTGCTCAGCTTCCTGCACATCGAACTCAACTCGTTCCGCATCGCTGGCGGCATCCTGCTGTTCGTCATCGCGCTCGACATGGTGCTCGAAAAGCGCACCGAGCGCCGCGAAAAGCGCGCCGAAGAGATCATGCATACGCCGGAGGTTGAGGACGTCTCGGTCTTTCCCATGGCCATGCCGATGATCGCCGGGCCGGGATCCATCGCCACGATCATGCTGTTGATGGCGAGGGCCGAAGGCACCCAGCAAACGCTGGTGATCCTCGCCGCCATGCTCTGCGTGATCGCCGTAACCTTTGCCGCGCTGGCTGCGGCTGGCCCGCTGATGAAGCTGGTGGGGGCAAAGGTAGAGGCGGTCATAACCCGCATCCTCGGCGTGCTGCTTGCGGCGCTCGCGGCGCAGTATGTGGTGGACGGGGTGAAGGTGGTTTTGGCCTAACTCGTCGTCCCGGGCTCGACCCGGGACCGCTGGCAACAAAACGCGAGCTCCGGATAATAACGCCACCGGTCCCGGATCAAGTCCGGGACGACGTATTATTGCAAGGTCACCCGCTCATCATCCCCATCACGCCGCCCATAGAATTGCATCAGCTGCACCATCAGCTCGCAGCGCTCGGACAGTCCGTCGGCTTCCAATAGAGCCTGCTTTGACGCCGCATCAAACGGCGCGATCTGGGCGACGCCGTTGATAAGCGATTGATCATCAAGCCGCGCCACCGAATCCCAGTCCACCTGATAGCCTTGCGCATCGGCAAAGCGGCGCGATTCCTGTTCGAACGAGGCGCGCTCGATGGCGGCGAGGCAATCGTCTTCGCGCTCGTCCAGCAGCTCGCCTTCGATCTGGCGGAAGGGGGTGATCACGTCGAGCTCGCGCAGCACGCGGAATCGGCTCTCGCCCTCAAGCACGATGTTGAACCGGCCGCCGTCGAGCGCCTCGAACTCGCCGATCTTGCCGAGGCAGCCGACCGAGAAGAGCGGCGCGCCCTCTTCGCTGCGTTGCGGCTGGATCATGCCGATCCGCCGGTCACGCGCCAGCGCATCCTTGATCAGCGCCTGATAGCGCGGCTCAAAGATGTGCAGCGGCAGGTGCAATCCGGGATAGAGAATCGCGCCGGGCAGCGGGAATATCGAGATGCGCCGTGCGGTCACGATCAACCGAACAGCACGGTGGAAAGCTTGCGCCGGGTGGCGGAAACCCAAGGGTCTTCAAGCCCGACGGCTTCGAAGATCTGCAGCAGCTTGGCCCGCGCTGCGCCTTCGTTCCATGTCCGATCGGCGGCGACCATCTTGAGCAGCGTTGCGGCTGCCTCATCGCGCTCACCCGCCGCAAAAGCGGCATTGGCGAAGGCGAGCTGGGCCTCCATGTCATCGGGCGCGGCAGCGGCGGCAGAGCGCAGGCTCGCCAGTTCGCTGTCATCGGGCTTGTCCTTGGCAAGTTCCAGCGCCGCCTTGGCCTGAACCAGCAGCGGATCGGCGGCGACCTTTGGATCGAGCGCTGCGAGCACGGCATCAGCCTCGTCCGTCTGTCCCGCCAGCGTCAGCGCCTTTACCAGCCCGGCATTGGCGGCGGCGCTATCAGGCGCAATTTCGACGATCTGCGAGAAGATCCCGGCGGCGCGCTCTCCATCACCCGATTCCAGCACCTCTTCACCCATGGCGATCAGCGGCGCGATGTCCTGCGCGGGCTCGGCCCCGCCCGGTTGCACCGGCAATTTCGCCAGCAATTGGTCGATCGTCGCCTTCAGCTGCGATTCGCTGCGGGCATTGGTCAGGTCAGCGACCGGCTGGCCCTGGAAGATCGCATAGACCGTGGGGATGGTCCGCACCTGAAACTGCGCGGCGATGAACGATTCCTCGTCGACATTGACCTTCGCCAGCACCACGCCCTTGTCAGCATATTCAGCGCAGACCTTTTCAAGCAGCGGGGTGAGCGCCTTGCACGGTCCGCACCATTCGGCCCAGAAATCGAGCACAACGAGGCTCGTCATCGAAGGCTCCACCACGGAACTGCGGAAACGATCGACCGCCTTCTGCTCGTCGATGCTCAAACCCATGCTTGCCACTTGGCCAATCCCCTTATGCGCGATGCTTTCGCGCGCGTGCTGTTAGTGTGCACCAGTGTGCACCAATATCGAAGCGCACAATGTGGTCCCTGCCAAGGAATTTTGAAGAGGCGAAAAAACAAAGAAGAAACCCCTTGGCAAGCCCATGGGGCAATGCTAACGGCGCGCCTCACCCAGCGAGACCGTGGTTTCGCGAACGCCAGAGCGGGCGTAGCTCAGGGGTAGAGCACAACCTTGCCAAGGTTGGGGTCGAGGGTTCGAATCCCTTCGCCCGCTCCAGTTTTCTCCTAGAAAATCAACGATTTCGCCGACCGGCGACCCTTGAAATTCTGGAGACAATGCCTCACCGAGACCCCCATTGTCTCCATATTGTCTCCAATTTTGGTACAGGTTGGGGCGTCGTGGGGAAAGCCGGTCGTAGCTCGTGAATTTTGAGCCCGCTTTTTGCAGCTAAATTGTCGATCAATGTCGCCCGAACTTGCGCCTAACGTGTGGTGTGAAACGGCTCATCTCGCTGCTAGCAGTCGGGCGCCTTGGCCGAGGGGCAGCGTGCTGCGCCAGAACAGCGCAAGGTAAAGTCTTTTTCGGATCGCCGAAGTCGCACATATCGATATTGTCGGCCGCGTAGTGCCTGACCGATCTTGAGAAACTGGCCGTCAACGGCGGGTACCTGAAGAATATGTCACCGCCGGAATCTGACTGGCGCAATTGGCATAGCTCGAACCGCCGCAGAACCATCCACTCGCATTAGCCGCTGATCCCTGGGCTCGAAGCCTGTCCTCCTTCAATCAACCCGTGAAGGGTCCGCTACGCGTGCGCGTGCGGCCGCAGCTTTGCTGCGGTGATTGCGGCCAGCCTCCGGCCTGTGGGGCGACTGTCGAGCGGGGTGGTCCCGCTCCAAGGCAGGAGCCGCAACATGCCACTGGCAACCGCACAATCGCTTGGCTGGAACCTCTCCCGGACGCTGATGACGGTCATCGTCCTCATTGAAACCAATCAGGGCTACTTCGTCATCCCCGCTGACGAATTTGATGGCGACCCCGAACAGGTGGTTCGCGAATATGACCCCTTCAGCCGCTAACCTCAGGCACATTTCGCCTTTTCGGCCTGTGCCCTGCCGTGCTATTCTTGCACCGCAGATTGCGCTGAGGTGGTGGTGGCGAGCGCGTCCAGACAAGGGACGCTTATGACCATTTTTCTCATCCTCGGGGCCGTTGCTGGTCTCTATGTGCTCGCGCTGCTCTTCCGCCTCGCCAGCTACGCGCTGCCTGTCTATGCCGGGCTCACGTGTGCTTTCCTGCTGCTCCGCCATGATGTTGGTCATCTCGGAGCAATCATGGGCGGACTGGCGGCAGGCATTGCTACGCTTCTGATTGGACAGGGCCTCATTGCCTTTATCCGCTCCCCCATGCTCCGTGCCGGGATCGCGCTCCTCTTTGCCATACCCGCGGGCATCGCCGGTTTTCAGGCCGCGCACGCGCTTGGATCGCTGGCAACGGATAACAGCATGCTGCTGGCGATCCTTGGATCCATCGCTGCAATGGCGACATCCCTCTCGGCATGGCGAAGCGTGACGATGTCGCAGCGTGATACGCACGTCACCTCAAAGTTTGCCAGTCCCGTGGGTGGGCAAGCCTCTACAGGCCAATCAATGTCGGCCGAGTGATGGCTGTGAGGGAGCAATACCGGTGTCCAGTCGCGTCCTCCGCTTTGCCGATTTTGAACCGAGGGTTCAGGGCCAGCGTTCACCCGAGCCAGTGCATTCGATCAGCATCTGGCGTCCTTCCCGGCAGAACCGACCAGTACGGCCTCTTTCGATCCGCGCCCATGTCAGCAAGGCGCTTCGCTTGGCAGGCTTGCCGCAACGGTGCTTGCCGAACTTTCTTCCCCCGGCGTTCCGCCGTTCCTCGCGAGACAAGAAAGCCCGACCACACCGTCCTTCGCTAACGCTGCGGGCTGACGCTGCGGCGCCTGCCACTGGCTGACCCTTATCCGCGCATCGAGGCCGCACTGGCGCGGTCCCGTCCAACGGAAAGGAAATACCCATGGCAAAGATCGGCAACTTCAAGATGGTTTCGGGCGAACTCCGGGGCCAGATCGTCACTCTCGCCCTTCAGGCCAAATCAGTCAGGATTGTCACGGAAGAGAACACCAGCGGCAATGCCCCCACTCACCGGGTCCTCATCGGCGAAGTCGAAATCGGCGCAGCCTGGAAAAAGCACACCCAGGACGACCGTCCGTACCTTTCGGTGAAGCTCGACGACCCCAGCTTCATGGCACCCATTTTCGCCCAGCTGTTCGAAGCCGAAGACGGCAGTCACGATCTGGTCTGGAACCGCCCGAGCCGCCGCAACGACCATTGAATCGACCAAGTCATCGCCCGGGTCACTCCGGGCGATGACGAATCCCTAGTATATTGGGTGGCAGTATATTAGGGTTACGCCGACCCACGAAGCATGAGGCTTCGGGAGATTTTTGGGACGAATTTAAGGCGATTGCGACACGCCAGTGGGCTTTCGCAGGAGGAATTGGCGCATCGTGCCGGAATTAACCGAAACTATGTCGGCCTTCTCGAACGCGCAGCCAATTCGCCGACGCTCGACACAATTGAGCGACTCGCAGAAGAACTTGCCGTCGATCCCGTGCGATTTTTCGAAAAACCTGGCGGTCGTTGAACGCAAACCCACCGCCATTCACCGAATCTCAGCAGCAATTTTACAATTTCTGAACTACAAAAGGCAGATCATTGCCTCTGGGAATGTTTTGTCCCGGCAATCTGGGCTCGGCATTATCCGATGCTGGGGATAGCCCACTGCCGGATTGGGGATAAGTTCGCCCGGCTTCTCTGCGCCCTTTGCAACGGCGCAGTCACGAAGCGGGTTTTGCTACAAGGAGAGACCCATGTCGGCTCCTGAGTTTGCCGATGAACCACCGCAGTCAGACCGATTGAGCGCTTATGATGAGCGCCACCTCGTCACGTATCTTCGCCTGCTGGATGCCGAAAAGGACGAGGCATCATGGGAAGAGGTGGTTTCGATCATCTTCGCCATTGATCCCGCCAGTGAGCCGGATCGCGCGCGAAGGGTCTATGATACCCATCTCGCCCGCGCCAGGTGGATGACGGAACACGGCTACAAACACCTGATGGTCCCGCGAACCCAATAAAACTGGGCATTTAGCACCAATCTGGCGCAATCGATTGTGCCTTGCCGCGGGGGAGCCCGGAACTGACTCGAGCACTTCTCTCGTCACGGCTCAGACATGATCGTTCGACTCCAAAAAAACCTCATAGGAGAGGTGCGATGGAGAAGCCGCCCGACTGGCGTTCGGAGAATTACGCCAAAGCGTTTGAAACCTATGACCGCGCGGATTTCGCGCAGGAATTCCTGCGCCGCAATCCTGAATACCGCGACCAATATGCTGAAGCCGTTGACGCTGCGCCACTCGCGCTGAGTCGTCTGGCCCGGCACTGGGGGTTGGTCTTTCGCTGCGGACCCTGACCTCCCGGCCCACCATCTCCCGATTGTCTGGCACCCATCTACAGCGGCCAGCGTCATCCTTCTGCGCCCGGCACCATTCCCTTGTGACGGCTGCAGCCAAGCCGAAATTGTCGGCGGCATGGATATCGCGGCCGAGCACCGCGATGAGGAAGGGCGGCATCTCGTCCTCTCGACGGCGAAGCGCCGCTACCGCCTGAATATTTGCGGCGAGACAACAGAGACCGAACCGCTCGCCTATGTTCTTCCGGGCGACGCATTTTGGGAAACACGGAAGGCCGCCGTTTCCGATTTTCATGATCATTGCCGTCTCGGGCATGTGAAGAAGCTCCCGTTCTGCCTTGCGCCCGGTCCGTCAGAGCACTGGCGTCTAGTTCAGTGGCTTCGGTTGCTTGATGCGCTGTCTGGCGGCGCAACCACACGCGAATTGGCCATCGAACTTATCGCCCGCGATACCGGGCAATATTCGGCCGCCGAATGGGATACGTCGAGCGAGCGCAAACGGATTGCTCGCTGGCAGCGACAGGCGCTCGCTATGCGCGACGGCGGCTATATCGCCCTGTTGAGCGGCCACTGATCGGGACATTCGGCAGCAACGCCTTATGTCCGTTCACCCAAGTCCCTGAAAATCTCAAATCTCGCCTCCTGCTCGCCGGGCCAACCCCTTGTGTCCGGCACTTCACAGGAGACGTTTCATGGATGGAGATTTCGTCCCGGTATTCCCGCGTTATGTCAGGACGCCAGATGCTGCCGTGCATTTGGGTCTGTCAGCCCGCACGCTTGAAAAGCATCGTTGCTATGGGACGGGGCCGGCCTTTCACAAACTCGGTCGGCGGATCGTCTATGCCATAGTCGATCTCGATGCCTGGGCGCAAAATGGTCGCCGCAATTCAACATCCGATCCCGGACAAGGCATTTGCCTGTCAGCACGACCGGTGCGCCGTTGATGCGTTCGGTGAGCCCCCATCAACAGCTCGACCTGTTCTACTCGATGCCCGGTGACATTGCCGCGCGCGATGCTCAGGATCTGATGTCCTGGCCCTTCTTCAGCCTTGCCAAGTCGCGGCGCTCCGCACCGATCGACTTTGCGATGGGGGCCACATGGATCTCGGTCGAAGCCGTGGCCGAACATGGCATGGCGACCATCTGGGATGCCGACATTCTGATTTGGGCGGCGAGTCAGCTCGTTGAAGCGCGCGACGCAGGCCGCCCTACATCTCGGCACATCGCCGCCCGTCCGCACGAGATTTTGACCTTCATCGGGCGCGGGACGGGCAAGGACCATTATGAGCGGCTGCGCGCAGCGCTCGACCGCTTGCAATCGACGACCGTTGCCACGTCGATCCGCCAGCAACACCAGCGCCGACGCCACCGCTTCTCCTGGATCAACGAATGGCGGGAGACACTCGACGACCGTGGCCGAGCCGTTGGCATCGAGCTCATCCTGCCCGACTGGTTCTATGCGGGTGTGCTCGATCGCGGCCTGATCCTGACAATCGACCGCGCCTACTTTGCGCTGACTGGCGGCGTCGAGCGCTGGCTCTACCGTATCGTGCGCAAGCATGGTGGACATCAGCGCAGTGGCTGGAGCTTCGACGTTCCGCACCTTCATCTCAAATCAGGTGCGCTTTCGCCACTCAAGCAATTCGCATTCGAACTGCGGACCATCGTCCGGCAGCAGTCTCTCCCGGGCTACCATTTGAGCCTTGAGCACAGCTTCGGCCGCGAGCGGCTGATCTTCAAGCCCATCCCCGTCGACCCGTTCGTTGCCGCTGCCCGGCGCGTCGGTTTCCCTGTGGAGAAGTTGGCATGACATTCGGCCTATCAAAAACCGTCGGACTCGGCCCATCGGAAACCCGATCTTCGGCCTATCGAAAACCGGGACCATGCGGAAACCCGCAGAATTCTGCGGCAAATCGGCGCTCCTCTAACGATGCTAATAGAAAAGAATCCTTCGGATTCTTGCTAACCCTTTTGCAGCCTGTGGATAATCGCGGTGCGACGGGCCTGCTCAACGTCCGCGTCAAGCTTGTCGGGTTCGCGGTGGCAGGAGCGCGGCCATGAGCGAGCCAACTGCGCAGCGGCACAGCTCCTCGCACGCCATCAGGTCAGCAACAGCCAGCGCCCTGACCGAGGTCGAAGTGACCTGGATCGAGAAGCGCTACGAACAATGGATCCGCTTCGGTCGCATCGCGGCTGACACGATCATCAACCGCCGCACGCGCGTCATCGCCTTTCGTCCCGGCGCGGTCTTCGCCTTCGTGCGCTGGTCCTCGAACGACTATGGCACCATCCATTCGTGCATCGACATCGTGACGGCAGTGGCACCGGGCGAGGCCTACACGACGTTGCCGTTTGTCCGTCCCGGCGCTGACATTCTGCTGCACATCGAGGGCTGGCCCAAGGTCGCACAGGTGTTGCAGGCCGTCGATGCGGTCGAAGCCGCCGGTGTTGATCCGTGCGACGCATCGCCCGATCACTGGCGCCACGTCGGCAACCGGCTGAATGCCGGAATGCCGTTCAGGGCTTACACAGCGGAGCGGCACGCGGCCTGGCTCCGGCGCAAGGCGCTCGAAGCATGAGCCGCCGCCGCTATGTTCGCGCCACGATACTGTGGGCAGGTTTGTTCAGCGCCGGGTTCGCAGCAGTCGCCATGCTGTCGCCGCGACCCCGACTGATGTGGAACGCGAGCGCCAGTGCGCCCGTCGGCCTCTATCGCCTCGAGGCCGATACACGCCCAAGGCTCGGCGAACTGGTCGCCATTGCGCCGCCGACTGCGACCGCGCGGATGATGGCCGATCGCCACTATCTGCCGATCGGCGTACCGCTCATGAAACATGTCGCGGCTCTGCCCGGGCAATGGGCGTGCCGCGCCGGTGCTGTCGTCTCGGTAGACGGCAAGCGTGTCGCCATAGCCAAATCGCACGACAGAATGGGTCGGCCTTTGCCAAGCTGGCAGGGCTGTTACCGCGTTCGGACAGACGAATTGTTCCTGTTGAACCCGGCGCCCGACAGCCTTGATGGGCGCTATTTCGGCGCTCTGCCAGCAGCCGGTCTTATCGGCACGGCACACCCCATCCTTACCCGTGATGCACCTGACCAGCCCCTGCGCTGGCGTGGCTTTGGTGCATCCGCCGCTTCCCCAACCACCAACCAGGAGCACAGGCCATGATGATCGGCGTCTTTCATTCCGCGCAGGACAGTTTCACCGGGCAAATCCGAACCCTCACGCTCGATGCTGTCGTGACGCTCGTCCCGGCTCCATCGAACGACAGCGATAATGCACCCGACTGGCGCGTGCTGCTCGGCGATGCCGAAACCGGCAGCGAGATCGGCGCTGGCTGGAACCGCACAGGCGAGCGCGCAGGTGCCTTTGTCGCGGTGCAGATCGACGACCCGGCCTTTGCCCAACCCCTGCGCGCCAACCTGCTTCGCTCCATGTCCCGTGACGACGAGCATCACCTGCTTTGGTCGCGTCCGGCCAATCGCGATCGGAAATAAGCCATGACCGTTGCTTCGCTTCGCCGTCGCAGGTGTTCCGTAGTTCGGATTGCCGTTCGGCTGCGCCTTCACCTTCTCCTTCCCGGCACTTGCTTCGCTCTCGGCCTAGCAGCGGCAACTTCTCCGGTTGCCGCAGTTGCGACGATACCTGACCAGTTTGCAGCGCATCCTTATGCGCCGCATGTCGCTGAGGCATCGGAGCGCTTCGGCATTCCCGAGCTCTGGATATGGGCGGTGATGCGGGCGGAAAGTCGCGGCAATTCGCGTGCGGTTTCGCCTGCAGGAGCCATAGGCCTGATGCAGATCATGCCCGGCACTTGGTCGATGCTGAGCGCGCAGCATGGCCTTGGTTCTGACCCGTTCGATGTGCGTGCGAACATCCTTGGAGGTGCGGCCTATCTGCGCGCCATGTGGGATCGGTATCGCAATGTCAGCTTGATGCTGGCGGCCTACAATGCGGGACCAGGCCGTGCCGATGACTATGCTGCCGGTCGTCGCAGTCTTCCGGCAGAAACCGTCAACTACGTCGCCCAGATCGCGCCAAGTCTTGGAATGGCCAGCATCGCTTCGCCTGCTGCCATGCCACCTGCCAATGCTCATCCCTGGCGTCAGGCTACATTGTTCACACCGCGCGGGGATGGAGAAGCGAGCAGCAATGACGGTACGGCCGATGTGCAGCCACAGCGCACCCAGCTTACGTCGCCGTCGGCCTCTTTGCCGTCACCGAACCCCGCGCCGCACCCCCTGTTTGTGTCGCTTTCACCGCGAAATCCGTGATGGGTTACTCCAGCGCATCTCTGACGGTTCGGGCGTCGTGTCGGAAAGGTACGGCGGGGAGGCGTGTGTTTGAGCGACAGGGCAATTTTGGAGGGCAAGATAAAAGGAGTGCCAGCACCTGGCCCTCATGTGGTTGTTGTAGTGCGATAATTTCGTATGGCACCGGACATAACCGGCCATACAATGTTTCCCACGCGCCCGGAAATCTGCCGCGCAATCGTCTGGCACCTTCAAAATGAGCCGCGACGACAATGAATTTCGGGTGCGGCCGGGAAGAAGCAGGGACAGCGGTGCAGCCTCTGGACGGCGAAGCCAGAAGCTGGCGGCTCAGGTCCAGCGTGCCGCCAACAAGGCGGGCCATGCGGGTTCACGGCGAGCGGGTCTGAAACGCGGCAGCGGTAGCGGCAAAGCCGCGCGCGGGCGTCGGACGGTTGCCGCGATGCGCCGCACACCTGGCCAACGCCGCGTTACTGTCATGGCGCGCATCGCTCGCCATAAAGGTGCGCATTACCGCGCCGCACCGCTGGCAAAGCACATCAAGTATCTTGAGCGTGACGGCGTGTCCCGCGACGGGCGTGATGCTACAATGTTTGATGCGCGGACTGATGGAGCGGACCGCGATGCCTTTGCAGCTCGTTGCGAAGATGACCGGCACCACTTTCGCTTCATCGTCTCGCCCGAAGATGCCGGGGACATGGAAGACCTGCGCAGCTTCACCCGCGAATTGATGGCCGATGCAGCCAAGGATCTGGGCACCGAACTGGACTGGGTCGCCGTTGACCATTGGAACACCGACAATCCGCACATCCATGTGCTGGTGCGCGGCGTTGCCAGTGACGGCACCGATCTTGTCATTGACCGGGGCTATATCAGCGAAGGTCTGCGGTTCCGGGCGGAAGAGCGGGTGACGCTCGAACTGGGGCCGCGCACCGAGCTGGACATCCGCACCGCGCTCGAACGCGAGGTCGATGCAGAGCGCTGGACCAGTCTTGACCGGCAGCTTGAACGCTTGGGTCAGGATACCGCAGGCCTTGTTGATCTGCGTCCAGGCGGCGACGCCAATCCCGAAATGCGCCGGCTGCTGCTGGGCCGCGCCGCCAAACTGGAACAGCTGGGACTGGCAGCACGCGAAGGGCCTGCGGTGTGGGCGCTGGAGCCCGGTGCCGAAACCACATTGCGCGATCTTTCGGTGCGCAACGACATCATCAAGACGATGCACAATGCCGTGAGCCGCGACGGCGGGCGGTTTGATGTATCGGTATTGGCCCTGCATCAGGACGTTCCAAGCGAACCAGTCATCGGACGCCTGGTCGAACGTGGCCTTCACGATGAACTGACGGAGAGCGCCTATGCCATCGTCGACGGCGTCGATGGTCGCACGCACCATCTGCGGTTCAAGGACATGGAGATGACCGGCGACGCCAAAGCCGGATCGATCGTCGAACTGCGCTCATGGGAGGATGCCAAAGGGCATGACCGGCTGTCGCTCGCCACACGATCAGACATACCCCTCGAGGCACAGATCAAAGCACCCGGCGCGACGTGGCTTGATCGCCAGCTTGTTGCCCGCGATCCCGTGGCAACGGGCAATGGCTTCGGGCGCGAGGTGCGCGACGCCTTGGATGCCCGCGCCAGCCATCTCGAAACGCAGGGTCTTGCCCGTCGGCAGGGCCAGCAGGTCATCCTTGCTCAAGATCTCGTCGGGACGCTGAAGAATCAGGAACTGACGGCCGCCACGCAGGCCATCGCCGCGCGCACGGGACTTGAGCACAAACCGTCGGGCGCAGGCGACTATGTCAGCGGCATCTACCGGGAGCGGGTGACGCTTTCGACGGGCCGCTTCGCGATGATCGACGAAGGGCTGGGCTTCCAGCTCGTGCCCTGGCGCCCGGCGCTCGATCAGCACCTCGGCCAACACATCACCGGCACCATGTCGCCGGGCGGTTCTGTCGACTGGGCCTTGGGCCGCGGACGCGGGATCAGCCTTTGACCCTCATTCACCCCCTCATCAGGAGCAACCTTCAATGAACGCCACCCGTATTCTCTGGGGTCAGGTCATCGCCGTCATCAGCGTCACCTTGCTTGGCATCTGGTCTGCCACCCAATGGACGGCCCACGCCCTTGCGCATCAACCCGAGCTCGGCGAGCCGTGGTTCTGGCTTGGACCTTGGCCAATCTACCCGCCTTATGCCTTCTTCTGGTGGTGGTTCTCGTTCGACGCCTATGCGCCAAAGATCTTCCAGACCGGGGCATCCATCGCGGTCTCGGGTGCCATGGCCGCCATAGTCATCGCGATCGCAATGTCGGTGTGGCGCGCGCGGGAGGAGAAGCAGTCAGAGACCTACGGTTCCGCGCGCTGGGCGACCGACAGGGAAATCCGCAAGGCTGGCCTTCTGAAACAGGACGGCGTGGTGATCGGCTCGCACAAGAACCGGTATCTGCGGCACAATGGCCCCGAGCATATTCTCTGCTTTGCGCCGACCCGTTCCGGCAAAGGCGTTGGTCTCGTCATCCCGTCGCTGCTCGCCTGGCCGGGCAGTTGCATCGTCCACGATATCAAAGGCGAGAACTGGGATCTGACGGCGGGCTTTCGCGCGCGGCATGGCCGCGTCCTGCTGTTCGATCCGACCAACCCCGCATCCAACCCCTACAATCCGCTGCTCGAAGTCCGGAAGGGCGATTGGGAGGTGCGTGACGCCCAGAACATCGCAGACATATTGATCGACCCCGAAGGATCACTGGAAAAGCGCACGCATTGGGAGAAGACCAGCCACTCGCTACTCGTCGGCACGATCCTGCACGTCCTCTATGCCGAGAAGGACAAGTCGCTGGCCGGGGTCGCTGGCTTCCTTTCCGATCCGCGCCGTTCAATAGAAACCACGCTGCACCGGATGAAGACGACCCCGCACCTCGGCAAAGACGGTGTTCACCCCGTCGTGGCTGCCGCAGCACAGGAACTGCTGAACAAGTCTGACAATGAGAGGTCTGGCGTCCTGTCGACCGCCATGTCGTTCCTCGGCCTCTACCGCGACCCTGTGATTGCACAGGTCACCAGAGCCTCGGACTGGCGCATCACCGATCTTGTCGATTCAGCGGCACCTGTGTCGCTCTATCTGGTAATTCCTCCTTCCGATATCAGCCGGACCAAGCCGCTCGTCCGCCTGATGCTCAATCAGATCGGTCGCCGTTTGACCGAAGAGCTGAGAGCCAAGGGTCGCCGGCAGCGCGTGATGTTCATGCTCGACGAATTCCCGGCTCTGGGGCGGCTAGACTTCTTCGAAAGCGCCCTGGCCTTTGTTGCGGGCTACGGGATCAAGGCATTCCTGATCGCGCAGTCGCTCAACCAGATTGAAAAAGCCTACGGGTCAAACAACGCCATTCTCGACAACTGCCATGTCCGCGTCGCGTTCGCGGCCAATGATGACAATACCGCCAGCCGCGTTTCCAATGCGCTCGGCACCGCCACCCAGATGCGGGCAATGAAGAACTATGCCGGGCATCGCCTCTCGCCATGGCTTGGCCATATCATGGTCTCACGTACTGAGACCGCGAGGCCGTTGCTGACCCCCGGCGAAGTTCAGCAGTTTTCTGAGCACGAGGAGATTGTTCTGGTGGCCAGCACTCCGCCGATACGCGCGGAAAAGGCAAAATACTTTCTCGACCCACGGTTTCGCGCGCGCCTTCTTCCGGCACCCATCCCCAAACCGCTGCACCCGAAGAAACGGCCAAAGGACGACTGGTCTGCGCTCGCACCCATTGCGGCACCGCTGCCGACCAAACCAGCCCAGGCCGAAGCGAAAAGCTCCGAACAGCCGCCGGTTGATCAGCCAAAGCCGGATGTACCGTCAGATGCCGATGGGGCCGAATCCGAAAATGATACGGCGAACTCCGGGATCAGGCGAGAACCCGAACTGGGGGAACATGAGGATGTCGTTCCCGCCCCCAAGCCACCGGTCAACGAGTTCGATCTTGATCGCGAAGCGCCCGAGGATCACGCAGCCAGGGCGAAACGGGAAGCTGATCGCACTATGAACCGCAATGCCCGCAATGCATCGCTCGACCCCGATGACGGCATCGACCTGTGAGGAAGAAGCCCCACAGCAAACAAACCTTCCGGCTCGATATCGAACTGGCCAAATTGCTGGAGGAACGCGCTCATGCCCGCGGCGTCTCGCGCACCGAAGTGGTGGAAGCGGCGTTGATGTCCCTGCTGCAGTCCGATCAGGATGAGCGGATGGAAGCCGCTCTGGCAAGGCGGCTCGATCGCGTGTCACGGCAACTGGATCGGCTCGAATGGCATGTGGAATTGACGAACGAGGCGATTGCCCTGTTCGTGCGCTTCTGGCTCACCAACAATCCGCCGCTACCCGACACAGCAATGAAGGCGGCGCAGGCGACCGGGAAGAAAAGGTGGCAAGGGTTTGTGGAATCACTTTCGCGGCGTATGGAGGCGGGACCAAAGCTACGGGATGAAGTGGGGCGCGTGGATCAGGAAACAGCCTGATCTGGGACGATCCAGTAAGTCTGCTTGTCGGGATGAAATCGGGATAGGCAGACATTCCAAGCCGAAGCAGGTTACGACAGCATAGCACCTCGCCTCGGTCGTCCAGTCGGCCAAGACCCGAGCTTGGAACCTGCCGTTCAGCTATCTAGCCGAAGTGCGGGAACGACCAACGTTGGCGACTGAGACGAACGCGGATCACTTCCTGAACATGTTCATACGAATGTCGTCGTCGAATAAGCCGCCTCTTTTCCAAGAGGAGATAATGCCACGAGCCTTCAACCACGCCACGAACTCGAGATTTACCTCGCTAGATTCGATCCTCGGCGTCGCAAAACCCGGTCGGATATCAGAGAGTGGCTCCGGCAGGGACCGCAGCATGTCCTTCACCTGCTCATCGTCGAACATGTCATGAAGCATGTTGAACAACGAAATCTGCGTTGCGAGAGGCTTGGCGTTTAGGATGATCGCACGCGCGGGATCGACGCTTATCTCATCCATCTTGATGCCGGTCCGAGCGAGTATCCTGCCGACGGTGGCCGCGCGCGCCGGCAATTCGGCCAGCAGGTTAAGGTCCATCGTGCGTATGATCCTGAGCCGGCTTTCATCGCTGATGTTCGCCTCCAGCAGTTTTTGTCGGAAATCGTCGTCCACGTTGCACTGTTCCTCGGCTTCGAAGAACTCTGCGATGTTCTTCTCCACGAAGGTGACGCCTAGCGGGGGATTACCGCTGAGATGCGCCAGGTTGCTGGCGGAGAAATGGATCGCGTTCAGGTCCACGAGTATCTTGGTCTTCGCTGCGCTGAGGTGCTGTGGGAGAGCTTTGAACCGTCTCGGAAGCGCTCCAACATAGGTAGCATATGCTTCATCGCTCAACGCGTCGTTCTCGATTATGAACTGGCGCAATGGTGCGGCCTGATCGCTGCCCGAAACCTTGTGGCCGGAGAGTGCTCGCAAGGTTTCGGCGCTGTTCAGAAACTGAACGAGCGTCTCCGCATCGTAATTTTCGCCGCCAAGAAAAGTCAGGCAGTTTTCCCAAGTCGCCTCGATTTTCTGGATTTGAAATAGCGTGGCGTGGAGCATGCCCGGAACTTGGTCCAAGGTTGGGAGCGCTGTTGACTGCTTCTCGAGAAATTCCACCATGGATTCGAGTCCCACGTCGCTCCGCCCAATGACACATTGAATGGTTGAAACGCTCTCTCGGCGATTGTCTGGCAAACGAAGCAGGACGTTACTCATATACTCGTCGAAGCAACCATCGATCTTCGACAGAAGCGGTCCGCTCCCGGATTCAAGCGCTACCGTGTAATTTTGTTCACGCGCCCGATCGGGGTCGTCGATGACGAGGACTGCCCGCAGGATGAAGTCCAGATTGTCGATGGAGAGTTGATAAAAACCCTCGTCGAACAAGACCCGCATGACCGCCGGGTGGGCCGCCACGGCGGCCAGATCGGTTACTTCGACGTCGAGTAATCGCAGGCGTTCCGCGGGAAAATCGACCTCCTGCGTCAGAATGTCGGCCAATCGGTTTGAAATGAAGTCGGTCAGCGCCGGGTGCCTAGAGGCGAGGTCTCTCAGACGCGCGTCCGGGAGGTGGCTGATGATGCGCGACACATGCATAACACTACCGGCGCTGGTCACCGTCGCCGCGACGAACCCAGGCCATGTCGTTGCCAATCTGGAGGTAAGCGCCGTGACGGCTTTGCCTCGGGCATAGTAACTCGAGAAAAACTTCTCGCAGGCGTCGAAATCGGACGCGATGAAGTCCAGCAAGCGCCTCGTCTGCGTTTCATAGCCCGAAGGATCGGCAAGCAGGCAGTCGACGATTGTGACGTTGAGAACGTAGTTCCGGCTGAAATCCTCGTCGCGCATCGCGGCGACGACCTCCTTCGGATTGTCGATCTGAAAATCGGGATCCGGAGTCCTGAAGCTGCGTATTTGAATCAGAAACTTGTTATCGCTGGGGGAGAGGCGTCCTGAATGGAAAAGCGACGTATACTGGTAGTAGGTGTCATCCAGATGACCCTCGAGCACCAGAAAGCGCGCCAGATCTGCACCCTCCCCGAATTTATCGAACAAGGCGTCGGCTTCGTCCACATTGTCCCGGATGACCTCGTTGAACTTGGCCATGCGCAAGGTGCCCAATTTCGCCCGCAGGTCGCGAATTTGCCTGAGTGACGCTTCTTTGAACGCAGCAGACTTCTTCTCGACGTCACCCTTTCGCTGCTGAAACGTCCTGTGAGGATCGACCTTTGCCTGCAGATCGTTCAGCTGAAGTTGCTGCTGATGGCCTTGATTTGTGGCAATCTGCAGTTGGCGCGATTCCACCATTGCATCGAACCGCTCATCGCTTGCGAGGTTGTGTAGAAGGATCATGCTGTTGCGGTCGAGACCGACGCGACTCCAGCCTTCCGGTATTATTTCCACCATGGCCATCGCATAGATCCGGCGTAATTCCGCGAGAGAGTTCGGCAACTGCCTATCTCCGTCGTCGACGAGCTTCTCGAGGCGGGCGATCTCGTGCGTATATCGAGATTCGCTCGCCGCGATGTTTTGATCGTGACTGCGAAGAACCTGTGCGAGATTGCCCTTTCCGCGATGGAGGCTCTCGAAGTCGCTTGGAAACACGTTCTTGTAGATCAAGACCGCCAACAGCTTATTGACGTCCAGATTGTTTTCATTCTCAGTTTCGAGGTTTGCTACGTAGATGGCATATTCATTGAAAATGTTCTGTATGAGCCTGAGGTCGTTCAGATATCGAGAAACCTCCCGCAGAAACTGATGATCGAGCCTATCATCGAGAGAAAGGCGCTTGCCCTGCTCCAGCACCTTGTCGATCGAATTCGAGCTGTTGATGATGGGGATAACGGGAATGATGAATTCGAAGAACTTGGTTCGATCAGTGTTCGCGAACATGTCGTCGCGAAGAGCGTAAAGAAACCGAATGTGTCGCTTGCCGCGTAGATTGGCATTCACGAGGCTGTTAATCTCGCGCAGCGTGACAAAAATGTCGGGATTATTGAACCTGTCCAGATCCTCGATCACGACAAGGTCATATTGCGTGGATTGGAAGAAATATATGATCTCGTCCAGGTGACGGTTCAGGATGGATTCCTCGGTCGCCGCTTTGGGCGTGATCTCGATATCCTTCAGAGATATGCTCTTCAGCGATATTCCGAAACTCGCGATATAAAGATGATGGATGACCTTCCAAATGAACCCGCCGCCGATCGCAAAGGCGAGCAGGTTTAGCCAGTTCACCACGGCCAACGGACGAAAATAGTCGCCCGCCATTATCGCATCTCGCTGCTGGAACAGATGCCAACAGGAGATGACGCCGAGTATTATGAATAGAGAGGCCAGCATCGACCAACGGCCAGGCGACTGTATCCGCTTGAACCTCGAAAGCGGAAGCCGTCTGGCATCGGCGCCGTAGAGCATCTGCTGAAGAATGCTGCGCTCGATCTCCTGCCTGCCTACCTTGCCGTTGTTTGACCCCGTTTCAGGCAGAGCTTCCGGCAGGAACGCGGCCAAGGATATCTGCAGAACCGGTCTCTTATACCCCTTGAGGAAGGACTTGATGATGCTGCTCTTGCCTGATCCATAGGGCCCGGTGAGGGCGATGTTCATCACGCGGGGATTGTTGGTCGCCTTGGTCAAGGCAGCCGAATAGACACCCGCCGGGTCGGCTTGGTCCGTCGGGGCAAGATCGACGTATCGGGATTCAGCGCCTGCTTCCTCGGGTTTTCGAGTGAGCCGATTTGCAGCCGTCGTAAGCCAGCCCGCTAGTTTCGTTCGATAGTCGAACAAGTTTGAAGCCCTTAGATAAAGTGTGACGAAAGCATTTTGCGCATGAGCGAGCTTTGCCTTAACCACAGGCAATTCCGGCTAGCTTATCGACCTTGGCGAGGAAAAAGCGCTCACTCCACAGGTCAACCGATTTAAGATCGGCAGGACGCAGGAAGCGCTCGACATCTTTTGCCGCTTCCTTCCACTCGATCCGAGTGATTGCGCCAGAAAGCGCAGCCTTCAACCATGACATGTCGACTTGGAGCGACCCGTCACCGGCCCATGGCCCTGCCTGAACGAGCGCGTTTTGCAAAAGGACGAAATTGGGTTCGAGCCCGCGCGAAACATACCAGGAGAAGTCGAACCAGTCGCGACCTTTGAGGAAGCCTCGGCATAGCAGGGCATGAATCTTCAGCGCGAAATTGGATGCCAGATCCTGATGGCGCACCTCATAGTCGGCTGGAAAATCAAGATAGGTGGTCGCCTCGGCCGATCCTGCGGGCGGGTTCACATCAATTTCCAGCTTAATCTTGATCGCCTTGCGATGGCCGGTGCCTGCGAATGACAGGTCGAGCTGGCTGGCGATGGAATCGTCCTTGAGCAGCGCCTGGCGAATGGCCGTATCCATGCGCGGCTTGGGATGCGCTTCCAGCGTCAGTCCGAACTGGCCGAACACCTCGGTCATCCCCTCGAGGTAAGGGGACCAGTCGAAGTCCATGTTCGGCACGCGCAGGAGAAAGTCCAAGTCCTCGGAAAAGCGTGGCAGGCCGTGTAAAATGCGCAAGCTGGTGCCGCCCTGGAACAGGGCGCAATCGAAGAAATCGGCGCGCCACAGCGCGTATAGCGCAATCTCCTGGAGGACCTCCTTGAGCGCGTTTTCCTCTTCAAGCGCATTGGTGGCGCCATAGCGGCCGAGCTTTTCCTTGATGATGTCAATCATGCAGCGATCCCCTGCCTTGAGCCCGTCTTGCCGTCAGAACCACATCTTCAAGCTCGGAATGGAAGGCGTTGACTGCCTTGTGCTTGTAAACCAACTTCACTGCGGCAAAGTCCTTTTGCGTCAATGCCAGAAGCGCCTCGTCATCGATCCGCATGCCACTGGTCAGCCAATCGAGGCCAGACCATTCCACTTTGCGCAGGGCGACAAGATCCATAAGGGCGCGTAGCGGCGTAGCGACAAAGGCGGTGAGCTTGTCGAAGGTCACCCGTTCGACGCCGCCAAGGAAGCAATAATCAGCAATGGCGAGCGGATGATATTTGAAGGAACCGAATTCGGTGGCCGGGATCTCCAGCGTTTTACGCCCCGGCGTCACGCTGGCAGTGACAAGCACGGCCTCAGGAATCCAGCCATGGTAAGCCAGCGCGCTTTCAAAGGAAATATAGCTCCCGGGAAGCAAAGCCTGCGCCACCGCGAAGGGATGCACAGGAGCGCTTCGATGCGCCTTGGCAAGCGTATAAACCCCGCGCTTCAGGCGAATGAGTGACCCGTCCTTGAGGGCGCGGTTGACGAGGCCATATCGCCGGGCATCACCTCCCCCCAGCAGTTCGCTGAGCTGGCGTTCATTGAAGACCCGGTCGCGCAGCGCGCTTGCGGATACCTGTTGCGCTAGGCTGGACATAAAATTCTCAATACTTCCTAATTATGAAAGTTTCAAGAATTTCTACATCTCCGCCTATGCGCACCGTTCGCGCTGCAATTGACTCCCTCAGGCGTGCGTCGGCGGCGCACAGGCCATCGTCAAAGCGTTTCCAACTACGCCCCTCCCTGTTTTTCTATCCCCCACTGCTACGACGCTAAATCCTTGTTGAACTAGCACCTTTTCTGCGTCTCTTACTCATCCCCGTCGAGCCGGACGATCCTGTCCCGCTCCCGAAGCGGGGTATCCGATGGGCGCTGAGCCAGTCCGAATTGAAGCACGTTCACGCGGCGCACGCATGCTGCGCACGGCTATGGGCGTCTCGATTGCGACCTGGCTGGCTGACCTGCAGGTCATCGAGATCATGCTCAATCCTGACGGACGCCTCTGGGTCGACCGGTTGGGCATCGGACTGTCCGACAGTGGTGAACGCCTGACGGCAGCCGATGGTGAGCGCATCATCCGATTGGTTGCCCATCATGTGGGTGCCGAAGTTCACGGCGATGCACCGCGCGTGTCAGCGGAGCTGCCGGAAAGCGGAGAACGGTTCGAAGGCCTCCTGCCACCGGTGGTGGCGGCTCCCACCTTTGCCATCCGCAAGCCCGCCGTCGCGGTGTTCCTGCTCGAGGACTATGTCAGCGCAGGAATCATGTGCGTAGCTGAAGCCGACAGGCTTCGTTCGGGCGTTGCAGAACGGCTGAACATCCTTGTCGCTGGGGGCACTGGCACCGGCAAAACGACGCTCACGAACGCGCTCCTCGCCGAAGTCGCCAAGACCACCGACCGGGTGGTTCTCATCGAAGATACCCGTGAGCTGCAATGCCGCGCGCCAAATCTTGTGGCGATGCGCACCAAGGATGGCGTTGCATCGCTTTCCGATCTGGTCCGCTCCAGCCTTCGACTTCGCCCTGACCGGATTCCGATTGGCGAAGTCCGCGGCGCCGAGGCGCTTGACCTCCTCAAGGCCTGGGGCACCGGCCACCCTGGCGGGATCGGGACGATCCATGCTGGCAGTGCGATCGGTGCGCTCCGGCGGATGGAGCAGCTGATCCAGGAAGCGGTGGTCACCGTTCCGCGCGCCCTGATCGCCGAGACCATCAACCTCGTCGCCGTACTGGTGCGCGACGGCACCGGGCGGCGTCTCGC
Source organism: Sphingomonadaceae bacterium (assembly GCA_947451145.1). Lineage (GTDB taxonomy): Bacteria > Pseudomonadota > Alphaproteobacteria > Sphingomonadales > Sphingomonadaceae > Novosphingobium. Next base: position 72,319 of record CANFXW010000005.1, read on the forward strand.
CGAACTGGCCCGCGTCGACGGGCTCGACCCCGTCACCGGCGACTACCGCCTGATTCCCGCCACCCAAACCCAAGGAGACTCCCTATGATCCATGCCCTCCGGCGCGGCACCAATCGCGCTGCGCTCGCTGCGACTGCTGCTTTCGTGATGGTGGCCACTGCCACCCCGGCGCATGCCGGTGGTTCGTCGATGCCGTGGGAAGCCCCGCTGCAGTCGATCCTCGAGAGCATCGAGGGGCCGGTCGCCAAGATCGTTGCGGTGATCATCATCATCGTCACCGGCCTCAGCCTGGCCTTCGGCGACACGTCGGGCGGCTTTCGCCGGCTGATCCAGATCGTGTTCGGCCTCTCCATCGCCTTTGCCGCATCGAGCTTCTTCCTGAGCTTCTTCAGCTTCGGCGGCGGAGCGCTGATCTGATGACATCGGCAGACGACATCCCCGGCTTCTATGCCCCGGTCCACCGCGCACTGGCCGAGCCGATCCTGCTCGGCGGTGCGCCGCGTGCACTCGCCATCGTCAATGGCACGCTGGCGGGCGCGATTGGCCTCGGCTTGCGGCTCTGGCTCGCTGGCCTTGCCATCTGGGCAATCGGTCATGTGCTTTCGGTCTGGGCTGCACGCCGCGATCCCCAGTTTGTCGATGTCGCGCGCCGCCATCTCAAATATCCGACCTGGGTGCGGCCATGATGTCACTTCAGGAATATCGGACCAAATCCGCCAGTCTCGCAGACTTCCTCCCCTGGGTCGCACTGGTGGGGCAGGGCGTGGTGCTCAACAAGGACGGATCTTTCCAGCGGACAGCGCGCTTTCGCGGTCCCGATCTCGACAGTGCCACGCCCGCCGAACTCGTGGCCGTCACCTCCCGGCTCAACAACGCCCTGCGGCGGTTGGGTTCAGGATGGGCGGTTTTCGTCGAAGCGCAGCGCACCGCGGCGCAAGCCTATCCGCAATCCCGTTTTCCCGATCCTGTGTCGGCACTGGTCGACAGGGAACGCCGCGAACAGTTTCGTGAGGAAGGCGCGCATTTCGAAAGCGGCTATTATCTGACTCTGCTGTGGATGCCGCCGCCCGAGGAAGCGGCGCGCGCCGAAGGCTGGCTCTACGAAGGCAAGGCGTCGACCGGGGTCGATCCCAAGGAACTCGTCAAATCCTTCGCTGATCGTACCGACCGCGTGCTGCATCTGGTTGAGGGATTTATGCCCGAGGCCGCGTGGCTCGATGACACTGCCACGCTGACCTATCTCCACAGCACGGTATCGACCAGGACGCAGCGCGTTCGCGTGCCCGAAACGCCGGTCTATCTCGACGCGCTGCTGGCCGATGAGCCGCTGACCGGCGGTCTCGAACCCATGCTCGGCGCCCATCATTTGCGCACGCTCACCATCACCGGCTTTCCGACGGCGACCTTTCCCGGGCTGCTTGATGAGCTCAACCGGCAAGCCTTCCCTTACCGCTGGTCGACGCGGGCAATCATGCTCGACAAGACCGACGCCACCAAGTTGCTCTCGAAGATTCGGCGGCAATGGTTCGCCAAGCGCAAATCGGTTGCTGCCATCCTCAAGGAGGTGATGACCAACGAGCAGTCGGTGCTGATGGATTCGGACGCCTCGAACAAGGCGGCCGATGCCGACATGGCGCTGCAGGAACTCGGCGCGGATCATGCCGGCATTGCTTATGTCACTGCGACGGTCACGGTCTGGGACCGCGACCCGGCGCTGGCGGCGGAGAAGCTGAGGCTGGTCGAAAAGGTCATCCAGGGCCGCGACTTCACCTGCGCGATCGAAGGCATGAATGCGCTCGAGGCATGGCTCGGATCGCTTCCCGGCCATGTCTACGCCAATGTCCGGCAGCCGCCCATTTCCACACTCAATCTCGCCCACCTGATCCCCCTGTCAGCGGTATGGGCGGGAGCGGAACGGGACGAGCATTTCGGTGACGCCCCCTTGCTTTACGGCAAGACCGAAGGCTCGACCCCGTTCCGCCTTTCCCTTCATGTCGGCGATGTCGGACACAGCCTCATCGTTGGCCCGACAGGGGCAGGCAAATCCGTGCTGCTGGCGCTGATGGCGTTGCAGTTCCGGCGCTACAAAGGCAGCCAGATCTTCGCCTTCGATTTTGGTGGATCGATCCGCGCTGCCGCGCTCGGCATGGGCGGCGACTGGCAGGATCTCGGAGGCGCGCTGCATGCCGAGGAAGGCGACAGCGATGCCGTCGCCCTGCAGCCGCTTGCAAGGATCGACAACGCCGGCGAACGCGCCTGGGCCGCCGAATGGCTGGCGGCGATGCTGGCCGGCGAAGGCATGGTGATTGACCCTGCCGCCAAAGAGCATCTCTGGTCGGCCCTGACATCGCTTGCGTCCGCTCCGCCTGCCGAACGCACCCTCACCGGCCTCGCGGTCCTGCTGCAATCCCAGGAATTGAAACAGGCACTCGCCCCGTATCTCATTGGCGGTCCATGGGGACGGCTGCTTGATGCCGAACAGGAACGTCTGGGCGAGGCATCTGTGCAGGCTTTCGAAACCGAAGGTCTGATCGGCGCATCATCGGCCGCTGCTGTGCTTGCCTATCTGTTCCACCGGATCGAGGGGCGGCTCGACGGCTCGCCGACCATGATCATCATCGATGAAGGCTGGCTTGTTCTCGACAGCCCGGCCTTCGCCGCGCAACTGCGTGAATGGCTGAAGACGCTGCGCAAGAAGAATGCGAGCGTCATCTTCGCGACACAGAGCCTTGCCGACATCGAGACGTCGGCCATCGCGCCTGCCATCATCGAAAGCTGCCCGACGCGCATCTTTCTGCCCAACGAGCGCGCGGCCGAACCGCAGATCGCACGGGTCTATGAGCGGTTCGGCCTCAATGATCGCCAGATCGAAATCCTGAGCCGGGCTACCCCGAAACGCGATTATTATTGTCAATCGCGGCGCGGCAACCGGTTGTTCGAGCTGGGACTCGGCGATGTCGCACTCGCCTTCAGCGCCGCCTCTTCCAAAACCGACCAGATCCGCATCGCCGAGCTTGTCGCAGCCCATGGCCGCGAAGGCTTTGCAACGGCCTGGCTCCAGAACCGCAGCCTCGAATGGGCGGCCGAGCTGCTTCCTCCCCCGTCGCCCGCACTAACGGACAAGGAAAACCGCCCATGAAAATACCCGTCCTCCGCCGCGCTCTCATGGCGACGGCGATCGCCACTTCGCTGGTATCAGGCACCATGATCGCCGCGCCGGCGCAGGCCCAGTTTGGCGGGATCGTCTATGACCCCAGCAACTACGCGCAGAACGTACTGACCGCCGCCCGGACGCTGCAGCAAGTCAACAACCAGATCCAGCAGATCCAGAACCAGGCGACCAGCCTCATCAACGAGGCCCGAAATCTTGCCAGTCTGCCGGTCTCGACGATCCAGACGCTGCAGCAACAGGTCGACCAGACCCGCCAGTTGCTGAACCAGGCCCAGCGCATCGCCTATGACGTGACCGACGTGCAGCAGGTGTTCAACGGCCGTTACAAGGGGGCGGCACTGACCGGCGGGCAGGCCCAGATGGTCGCCAACGCCAATGCGCGATGGCAGGACAGCGTCGGCGCCTTCGAAGACGCAATGAAGGTTCAGGCCGGGATCGTCGGCAATCTGGGTGCGACCCGCAGCTCGATCACGACACTGGTCGGCGCCAGCCAGTCAGCGACCGGGGCTTTGCAGGCGGCACAGGCCGGCAATCAGCTACTGGCTTTGCAAACCCAGCAACTGGCCGATCTGACCGCCGCTATTGCGGCGCAGGGCCGCGCGCAGTCGATCGAGGCCGCGCGCAATGCCGCGACCGAGGCCGAGGGCCGCGAGCGTTTCCGCCGCTTCCGGACCCGGAACTGACATGATCCGGTCGGTCAAGCTGGCGGCAGCCGCTGCTTTTGGCGGATTGCTGATCGCGGTCGCGGTTGTGTCAACAACGCAGCCGCCAGCTCGGCACGACACAACGACCTATGTCGCGGACGAGACAGGATCTCCGAACCCTCACGCCGCAGAACTCAAGCGCTGCAGCACGATCACCATGCCGGAGTCGGGATGCGATGCGGTCTGGGAAGCTGAGCGCCGCCGATTTTTCCATGGAAGGGACCGGCAGCCATGAATGATACCGGCGTCATCGACCAGTTTCTGACGGTCTTCACCCAATATATCGACAGCGGCTTCGGCTTGCTCGGCGGCGAGGTCGGCTTCCTGTCGACCACCCTCATTGTCATCGACGTGACCATAGCCGCCTTGTTCTGGGCCTGGGGCACCGATGAAGATGTGCTGCAGCGCCTGATCAAGAAGACACTCTACATCGGCACTTTCGCCTTCATCATCGGCAACTTCTCGAGCCTCGCTGGTATCATGCTCCAGAGCTTTGCCGGGCTTGGCCTGCAGGCCAGTGGTAGCGGTATGGCCATCGGCGATTTCATGCGCCCCGGCGTTGTCGCTGCAACCGGACTTGATGCCGGGCAACCGCTACTCGACGCCACCGCCGATCTTGTTGGGCCGGTGGGTCTGTTCACCAATTTCGTGCAGATCCTGATCTTGCTGATCTCTTGGCTGATCGTCGTCATCGCCTTCTTCGTGCTGGCGATCCAGGTCTTCGTCACCATCATTGAGTTCAAGCTGGTGACGCTTGCAGGCTTCGTGCTGCTGCCGTTCGCCTTTTTCGGGCGCACCGCCTTCATGGCCGAGCGCGTCCTTGGCCACATCATTTCCTCCGGCATCAAAGTGCTCGTGCTTGCCGTCATCACCGGCATTGGCACGACCCTGTTCACGCAGTTCATCAATGCCGGACTCGGAGTCGAACCCGACATCCAGCAAGTCATGGCGATTGCGCTTGCGGCCCTGACGTTGCTCGGCCTTGGTATCTTTGGTCCCAGCATCGCTAACGGCATTGTGTCGGGCGGACCGCAGCTTGGGGCAGGGGCGGCAGCAGGTACGGCGATCGCTGCTGGCGCGACGATTGCGGGCGGTATCGCAGGTGCCAAGCTCGCCGCAGGTGCCGCCGGCTCTGCCATAGCGGGCACGGCCACGGGCGGTGCCCGCGCGGCAGGCGGCGCATCGGGTGCCTATGCAGCCGGAGCCGCTGGCAAAACCGGACGGGCTGCGGCTGCCTCGGGTCTCGCCAACGTCGCAAAATCAGCCGCAAGCAGCGCGGCGTCACCGCTTCGCCGTGCAGCCGACAGTCTCAAGGCGAACTATGCCGGTGGCAAGGCCGGGACGCCCGCAAATGCGGCAACGACCGGCGCCGCCGATGGCCCTCCTGCATGGGCCACCGCGATGAAGCGGCGTCAGGCGATGACGCAGGGAGCCAACATGGCCTCGCATACCCTCAAGGGCGGCGACAGCCACGGCGGCGGCTCTGGCCCCGACATCTCCGACAAAAGCTGAAACTTCCGAAAAGGATCCGACATGTTTCGACGCCCCTCCATCCGCTACGGGACCAGTCCCGAGCCCGTCACACCCTATCAACGCGCCGCACAGGTCTGGGACGACCGCATCGGTTCAGCACGGGTGCAGGCGAAAAACTGGCGGCTCGCCTTCTTCGGTTGCCTCGCGCTTTCGGGAGGGCTGGCAGGCGGTCTCGTCTGGCAATCGGCGCGCGGCACGATCACGCCCTGGGTGGTCGAAGTCGACAAGTTCGGCCAGGCACAGGCCATCGCGCCTGCCGATGTCGATTATCGCCCGACCGACCCGCAGATGGCGTTCCACCTTGCTCGCTTTATCGAACAGGTGCGCGCCATTCCCGCCGATCCGATTGTGCTGCGGCAAGACTGGCTCAGGGCTTACGACTTCACCACCGACCGCGGCGCGCAGGCGCTCAATGACTATGCGCGCAACAACGATCCCTTTGCCCAAGTCGGCAAGGTGCAGGTCGCGGTCGATGTGTCGAGCGTCGTTCGTGCGTCGAACGACAGCTTTCGCGTCGGCTGGACCGAGCGGCGTTACCAGGATGGTGCACTCCTCGAGACCTCGCGGTGGTCAGCGATCCTGACCACCGTCGTTCAGCCACCACGCACCCCCGATGCCCTGCGCAAGAATCCGCTCGGCCTGTTCATCAACGCCATCAACTGGTCAAAGGAGCTTAGCCAATGATCCGCCCGTCGCGCGCCCTGCGCACATCCATTATGCTCTCAGCGGTAACACTGATCTGCATCCCTGCCCAAGCCATGGCGCGCGAACAGCGCGCTCAGCCGCATCCAATTCCTGCTACATCGGCGCAGACCGTTGAGCCTGCCGACCCGCGCACCCGTGTTGGTAGAGCCAACGCCGCAGCGCGGGTGGAACCGGAGCGCACCAGCTATTTCAATGCCATCCAGCAATATGCCTACACCGACGGCGCTCTGTTCCAGATTTACACCGCACCGGGGCAGATCACCGACATCATACTACAGGAAGGCGAGGAACTCGTCGGACCAGGGCCGGTCGCATCGGGCGATACGGTCCGCTGGATCATCGGCGACACGGTAAGCGGGAGCGGATCATCGCGCCGCGTTCACATCCTCGTCAAGCCGACGCGGGCCGACATTCGCACCAACCTCATCATCAATACCAATCGCCGCACCTATCATCTTGAACTCAGCGCGACGAACTCGACCTATATGGCCGCAGTCTCCTGGACCTATCCGCAGGACGCCCTGATCGCCCTGCGTACTGTCGAGGCCGAGCGTGAACGCACGGATCCGGTGGCGGCGGGAATCGATTTCTCAAGCCTGAACTTTCGCTACCGCATTGCGGGCGATCGCCCCGGATGGCGGCCAGTACGGGTGTTCGATGATGGCCGGCAGGTGTTCATCGAGTTTCCGGGTGACATTGCCAGCGGCGATATGCCGCCGCTGTTCGTGATCGGCGCAGATCAGGCAGCTGAACTGGTGAACTACCGCGTGCAGGGCCGCTACATGGTTGTCGACCGGCTGTTTGAGCGTGCCGAACTGCGGCTTGGCGCAGGCAACAGCGCCAAGCAGGTTCGCATTGAGCGTGAACGCGCACGCCGCCGGAGCCGCTCATGAACACGCGACCGCAGGATGATGGCGTGCCACCGGTCACCAACCGGATTGTTGAGGCTGACGTCGAGACCGACGTTGAAACTGACGTTGAGGTCGAAGCCGAAGGCGATGAGCCTGACGACGAACGCCCAGTTGCACCGGCCAGTCCGGAGGGGTTTCGCCTTGGCGGGGAACCGCCGCGCGTCATGCGCTTGTCGCGCAAGGCACTGGCTACTCTTGGGCTCCTCGTCAGCGTCGGGATTGGCGGTTCGCTGATCTACGCACTTCAGCCCAAGAACCACGCGCCAGCCGAGAATCTCTACGATACGAACAGCCGCAACCGCGCGGACTCGGTCAATGGTGCGCCTGCCAACTATGGCGACGTACCAAAGCTAGGTCCTGCACTGCCCGGCGACCTCGGCGGTCCTATTGTTGCCGCACAGCGTGGCGGACAGAATGTCCCGATCCCGCCCATTGGCACCGCCCCGGCCACAGGACAGCCCGATCCGCGGATTGCCGCCGCCGAGCAAGCGCGCGAGCGCGCGGCGCAGGAGCGTGACAGCGCCCGGACCAGTCGCCTCTTTCTTGCCGGAGAGACCGGAACGACCGACAGTCGGTCTGCAACCGCAGTAGGGCCAGCGCCATCAGCTTCGATACCGGGTGCCGATCCGGCTCAACCGTCTGCACCAACAGCCACGTCCAGTCGCCGCGCCTTTCTCGGACAGCCCGGCAACCGCAGCACGGAAAGCCCTGAGCGCATCATGCGCCTTGCATCGCCTTACGTTGTGCAGGCCGGCAGCGTCATACCGGCGGCACTCATAACCGGCATCCGGTCAGACCTTCCAGGCCAGATCACGGCGCAGGTTACGCAAAATGTCTATGACAGCCCTACCGGCCGGATCCTCCTGATCCCCCAAGGCTCAAGGCTGATCGGTGAATATGACAGCGAGGTAGCCGCCGGACAGAACCGCGTGCTGCTGGCGTGGGACCGCCTCATCCTTCCCGGAGGTCAATCGATCCTGCTTGATCGCCTGCCCGGCGCTGATGCTGCCGGTATGGCCGGCCTTGAAGACCAGACCAACTATCATTGGGGCAACATGCTCAAGGCCGCGCTCATTTCGACATTGCTGGGGGCTGGTACAGAGCTCATCTCGAATGGTGATAGCGATCTCATTCGGGCGCTGCGTTTCGGCACGCAGGACACCATAAGCCAGACCGGCAGGCAGGTCGTGCAGCGGCAATTGAATGTGCCGCCGACATTGACGGTGCGCCCCGGATTTCCGCTGCGCATCATCGTGACGCGCGATCTGGTGCTCGAACCTGTGCCTGCAGGAGGAACGCGATGACCCGTCTCAAACTGACTGATCTGGCAGATGAAAAGCCGGTGCGGCTGACCTTGGAGCTCTCTGCCCGGCTTCACCGCGATCTGGTGGCTTATGCACTCGCCGTAAACGGCGGGGATGCCAAAGGTGCGCCGACCACCGAGCGGCTTATTCCGCCCATGCTTGAGCGGTTTATCGCAACTGACCGGGCATTTGCCAAAGCGCGCAAGACACCTCAGACGGGGTAACGCTCGTTGATCAGGGTGAAGAAGCGTTGCAGCGCCGGATTGTCATTGTCTTCGCGCCAGTAAACCGAAAATTCGAGGCGCGTCGTGCCGTTCTGATCGTGGATATCGCGGAAATGGAGATCCGGCCATGTCACGCCCTGCGAGGCTTCGGTTGCGATCGATATGAAACGACCGACCGATACAATGCTCAGCACGCTCTCGAGGCTGGTATTCTGCACGATGATGTTCGGCCGCCCGCCTTGTCCGGTCAGCCGCGCAGCAAGCAGATTGGCTAGAGTCGGACCAATGCCGCCGCCCGGCACCACGAACACTTCGCGGCGCAGATCACTCCAGTAGATCCGGTCGCTTTCGAGAAGCCGATGGCCCGACTGCAAGGCGACCATCAGCCTGTCAGACCAGACCGAGCGCGCCAGAATGCCACTCTCTTCCATCCCGGCCGGTGCCACCGCGACATCGATGGTCCGTGATTGCAAGGCATTCAGCAGCTTTTCAGGGGCGGCTTCCTCGCCATCGAACTGGACGTCAGGAAATCGGGTCAGATACTCGGAGAAGGTCTGCTTCAGATTGCCTGCCATCAGCGAGGAGCTGTAACCGACAGCGAGACGCCCCTGTTCGCCATAGCTGACCGCTCTCGCAGTGGTCTGCAGATTGTCGATGTCGGTGATGATGCGCCGCGCAGACTCCAGAAAAACTTGGCCCATCTCGGTCGGCTCAGCTCCCCGCGTCGAGCGCGTAAACAACTTGATGCCGAGTTTGTCCTCAAGTTGCGTGACCCGCATGCTCAGCGTTGCCTGCTTCATGTTAAGCGCCGTAGCAGCACGGGAAAAGCTGCGGGTGTCTGCGGTCAGAACGGCGTAGCGGAGTTGCCGAACCTCGATCGTCATGCTGCTAGTGCTCCCCCGTTCTCTTTCTTGCCGACATTGAGGCGCAATCGGACTGAAATCGCAATATAAATTCGCGATAATGGAATGAGGTCAGAGATCGATCCGTAAATTTACTTGCCCAGTCAGGCGGATGCCGGAATTTAACTTCAAATCTGTTTGATCTATTTTGGAGACAAATTTTAACGGCGGCGTGGTAAGGATTCAACATGTCGAATGAACCCCGTGCTCCACGTCTTGCTGTCCTCATCGACGCTGACAATGCCTCCTCCCGTATCGCTACCCGTCTGTTCGAAGAGATCGCCAAGATCGGTGAAGCCAGTGTGCGCCGGATTTATGGCGACTTCTCCGGAACCCGCCTCAAATCCTGGGCAGAGGTGCTTTCAACCCACGCAATCCGGGCGCAGCAGAATTTCGCCTACACCACCGGCAAGAATGCGTCTGACATTGCGCTCGTGATCGACGCCATGGACCTGTTGCATACCGGGCGCTTCGACGCCTTCTGTCTTGTATCGTCTGACAGTGATTTCACAGGGCTGGCGGCACGAATCCGCGAGCAAGGCATCGATGTCTATGGCTTCGGCGAGCAGAAAACTCCCGAGAGCTTCCGCCAGGCTTGCCGACGCTTCATCTACACGGAAAATCTTCTGCCGGAGGCTCCGACCTCGGAAGAGCCCGAACGCGCCGATCTGCGTCCTGCGGCAGCCAAACAAGCCCCAAGCGCGGCCGCCCCGCTTATTCGCAAGGCCATCGCGCAGCTGGACGATGACGGTGGCTGGGTTCCCTTGGGCCGAGTGGGCCAGCGTCTCGCCGAACTTGCCTCAGATTTCGATCCGCGTACCTATGGTCAGGCCAAGCTCAGCGATCTCGTAGACAAGGCGGGCGCGTTTGAATCGCGCCGCACGGAATCGGGCCATGTCCAAATTCGATTGAATACCGCAGATAAGCGAGCGCCGAAAACGTCGACGAGATAGGCAGCGTCCAACTGCCGTTTTTCTAGGATAGTCCCTCAATCATCCGATCAATGTAGCTCGTTCCACTGGCTTCCATGAAAAGGACATTTCGAGCCTCGAGATCCGCACGATTCACTCGGCTGGTGTTGATCAAGTCCCCGAAATTGGTTTCAGAAAGGATGAAGGCATTCAGGCTTAGGGTGCCGTCGCCAATCTCTGCCTCGAGCTTCTTCACTTCCTCGAACAGCCCGAATTTCGGGTCGTCGAGGTCGAGGTTCCGAATGCCCTTGGGATCCAGGAAGCTCAGGCTCTGATGCCCTGTTTCCTCATCTACGAGCCACAGCAGGAAATCCGGATAGAAGTTGCCCGCCAGAGCGAAGCCCAGCCCCTTTGCTTTGGTGTCGGCATTGCGGAGCAGGTACAGACTCCGTTTCCCGATTGCTTTGCGCCCAGCATCGGATTGGTAAAAGGCCATCAGGTCCTGCACGAACCTGACTTCACTCTCCGCGCCAAGACCTAGCGGCCGCATCTTCAACGGGAGGGTGCCATCCTTGACCGGGCAGAGCAGCGGGTAAAACAGGTGCCGATCGAAGCTGATCGCGACCATGTTGGCCGCGTGCCACTTGCTGGCTTCACCGATATTCCCGGCTGCGACAATCTCCTGCAGCGCCTTCAGACGGTTCAGGTAGCTTTCGCCGGCGTCGCTGTTCTCGATCTCGAACTGGTAGAGCTTGAGCATTGAACCATGCTCTTCGGTCACTTCGTCGAGGTCAAAATACTGACCCTCATAGGCCGCTTTCAGGCCTTGATAGAAACGGTCGGTGTAGTCGCATAGCAGCTGAAGCAGCACATCCTGAAGCTTCAGGATCGTCGTGAAGCCCGAGAATGTCAGCTCGTTCGCAGGCATGAATAGGGTGTACCAGTCGTCCCGGCTCTCGCAGAACTGGCGCAGCCGGACCTCGTCCAGACGAAGGTTGCTCCAGCTCTTCTGCAGCTTGTACTGCTGCAGCGACAGGAACAGGCGGTCCCAATCGAACATGGCCATGATGGCACGGTCGATCTTGCCGATGTGGCGCGCGTTCCCAACATCCGCCTGGCCCTTGCCGTCAGAGGCCATGGCCTCAACGCGTGGATAGAGGTCCAGTGTGACATGCGGCGGCTTGATCTTGCCTTCGAATTCCGCGGGCACTTCGTAGAGCCATGGAAAGTGGACTCGCTTGAACCCTTTGGCCTGATTGTCCTTGTAGCCATCTCGCAGTTTCAGCGTTTTGAGCCGCCGACCAGTGGGAAGGTTGCTGCGCGTCGGGAAATCGAGCGTTATGATTTCGTCGCTGGGTGTGATGCCTTCCTCAATCAGATATTCGCGGAAGGTGGCCATGTAGTCGGCCCGCACCCCGAAGATGTTCAGTGCCTCCAGTTTTTCCAGATAGCTGCCCTTGGGCCGTTCGGTCGGCAAAGACCGTTTAAGCGACATGTCACGCCCCTTTAGGCGGACGCCGCGGCCGAAGAGCTGGATGATCTGGGAGCCTTCGCCTCGGCCCATGTTGAGAAGGCCCATCGTCGATACGCGCCAGCTCGACCAGCCCTCAGTGAACTTGCGCGAACCCACCAGCATCGACATGCGGCTGTCAGGCAGGTTGATCTGATGAAACAGGCTGCCAGCGAAATCGTGGCCTTCGGTGTCGAAGCCCTTGGTTTCCAGATCGTCGGCGGTTTTGTAGAAGCCGCTGTCGTCGCCGATGTTGATCAGCCCGAATGGCTCTGACGTGCCGACGCGCAGCGCCAGTTCGCCCTTGCTGCTCTTGAGGTTGATGAGCTTCAGGCGCTGGCGCGATTCCGCATTGAACACGCGGCGAAGGATGTCGGCATAGACGGCTTCGACATCTTGCCCGAGAAGTGGCGTGAAGCGCCCGGCGAAGATACTGCGCCCCTTGGTATCAAGCAGTTGGGCTCGGTCGGCGATCAGCTCTGCGATCCAGCCTTTAGCGCGGCCGTCATTGTTCAAAAACCCGGCGAGGAAGCTGAGGACCGCCATAAGGTCGCTCTCTTCCCCGGCGACGGTATGGCCGACAAACACCCAGAGCGGCCGCTCGATGTTGAAATCGGCCATGACGGACCGCTTCGTCTCCCACAGGTAGAGCTGCTGGTAGAACGCCAGCAGGCACGCCGTGAAGTAGAGCGCGCGGGTTTCCTCGTTGCGGTCATCCGCCAAGTTGAGGATCAGGTGCTCCTTGCCGTAGCCATCGGCGTAGAAGAACTTGTAGCTGTAATCGAACAGGATTGCCTTGGCGTAAGTTTCCTTCACGGCATCGCTGCGCGCCCGCTTTTGCTCGGCAAGGCTCAGGCTCAGCTGCGCCTTTTCATCGCCGGAGAGGGTGCGCCATTGGCGATCCGGGAAGATCCGTTTGGCCTTCTTTTTCAGCAGCTCCTCTTCGGCCTTCTCGACTGTCATGCCCTTGCCGACAGCTTGCGAGAAAGTGGCGCTGTATTCAAAGGCAAATCCCTTGCTGACCAGCTTCTCGCGGCGGGCAAGCCATGCGCCTGCACCGCTGCTGGTGCCGCGATGGCCTTCATCGACCAGCACGAGATTGTCGCCTTCGAAGGCGTCTACGGCGACCGTCTTGTCGCCGCCCTCATCCCCGAGCTTGTTGACGTCGATCACCTCGATCGTGCCGGGGAAGTCCGGCGCACGGTTCTTGTCGAACAGCCGGTGGAACGAGAAGCCGGAGAGCGACAACTCCTCAAGATGCTGGCGCGACAGGCCCTCATTGGGGGTGAGGATGATGATCTTGTCTGGCCAAGGACCGGAAACACTCGCGCCCGAACCCACGCCCGCATTGCCGCCGCGGTAATAGTGCAGATACTGCCGGATATTGACGTGGAGCAGCAACGTCTTGCCGCTGCCGGTTGCGCTCCAATAGGCGATCTTGTTGAGATCGTCGGCAGTGTAGGGGCGGAACGGCTCAGCACCTTCTTCCGCACGGTACGCGTCCAGTTCGGCGTTCAGGCCATCGAGCAAGTCCTGCCGATGGTTGAAATACCAGTCGAGGTAGATTTCGCTGAACAGCAGGCTGAGGTACTGGAAGTACTTCATCGTCAGCACCGCGCCCTCGGCGACGTTGCGCTTTTCAGTGATGGCTTTCCAATGAGCAACGATGTTCAGGTCATAGCGGCGCAGTTCGGCATTGCTGATGCGGTCATATTCGAACAGGTCACGCACCAGTTCGTGGAAAAACCGCGTCTGCCCGTCATCGTCCAGCCCCTCGTGCCGGTCAGCGCCCAGGCGCTCCTTGAGCACGGCGAGGCTCTTCCCCCGGAAGTGGGAGAGCATCCAGCGGTTGAGCACCAGCTCCTGATGGAAGCTGCGACGTCGTTGCGGAGCGCGTGCCATCAGGCATCCGCCACATCGAACATGCGGGCAAGGAACTCCGGCTCGATTTGCCGGATATTCAGCTCCTTCTCCCCGCCGCCATCGGCCTCGGAGGCCTGCAGCTTCGTGGGCAGATTGTGATCGCCGTTGACGTAGACAACGTCATATTCGTTGTCGCCGGGATTGATTGCGAGACGGTCGCAGAGCTTGGTCAGCCCGTCGTAGTCGAGCTTCTCGCAGTCGCGCCACAGTATCAGGGTGCGCTTGCCATCGGGCAGCGTGCCCTCAACCGTGGCGAAGCCGCGCGCGAGCTGAATGTCGATCGTCTTGACCGTGAGACCGATCAGATAATTGAAGGTCTCGAGCAGATCGACCTTGGTGCGCTGAGTGGCACCCGCGCTATCGACAGTGATATCCAGCTCATAGTCGAATGGCTTGGCAAAATCTTTGACCGAGAGCAGCGATCCGCGCCCTTCCACATCGAGCATGTAGCGCATCAGATATTCATCGCGTGCACCTGGCCCCATGCGTTCGAGCAGGCCCTGCTGAGCAGGATCGCGATTGAGCGACAAGTTATTGAGGGTGTCCTCGTAGCTTTCGATCTTCAGCACCTTAAAGGCGTGGCTAATGCCAGACCCAGGACTTGTTGGCTTGCCGTCTTTCCATGTGCTTGAAAAAATCGACTTCATTACCCTGGGCTTCATCGCCCCATCAAAATATGCACCTTGCTCTGCAAGGATATAGCCTCGACGCTTTCCATCTAGCCTCACCATTTCAATGGCAGCGTGCGCAGTAGTTCCTGAACCTCCGTAATAATCAAGAACTATTCTTCCCTCATCACCAGCAAAACCAGTAACTCGCAAACAGTCCATGACGGCATAAATCGATTTCGGAAAAGAGAATTTATGGGTTTCGCCGAACATAGCCGCAAGTAAGTTTGTGCCATATGCGGCAGCCGATACCTTTGAGGTATCCCAGACCGTTTGAGGGAGAAGGCCTTCTGCGTTTATTCTCCATTTGCGATAAACTGCTGGCTTGCCATTTGTATCTAGTTTGACTTTTAGATGAGCGATATTAGCGAGGGCCGTCTCAGCCCCAAAGTCCCAGATGCGCTCGCGCCCCTTATCATCGATTGGCCAAAGTGCTGTTTCGTTCGCCAGAGGCTCCTCATGGATTCTCCAAATTCGCTGAGCGTTATCCCACTCCATTTCCGGAATGCGGAGATCCTCGTCCGTCAAATAGATGGGGTAAAACTGCCGAGGGCGCTCCGTTCGATAGGTGTTGCCTCCGCCATGCTTGCGAAAGTTTGTCCATTCAAACGCCCCTAGCTCATCCCGTTCCTTGTAGCGCGCCTTCTGTGCATCTGAATGCTCCAGCCTTCCAACGCGAGATAGGTCGGGATCACCGAAAAAGAGGGCATACTCATGGCAAGTTGAGAAACCGACGGTTCCTGTCCGTCCCGCCGGGTTGTTTTTGATGGCGACGACGCCGAGCGCTTCAAATCGGCGTTCCTCTAGCATCACCTGGAGCTTATGCATTTCAACATCATCAATGGTGATGCAGGTAATAGCTCCGGGCTTTTCAAGAATCTTCTGCGCATCAATACGGTTGGCGACAAAAGAAAGCCAAGACGAGTCTTTGTAGGCGTTCTTGTAGATTATCGGCGCAGCATCGGTGTTGTATGGTGGATCGATGTAAACATCAGATACCTTATTTCGATACCGTTCCGATAGCAGCGACAGGGCCTGGAAGTTGTCACCATGAACCATTAGGCCATCGACAGTGCCGTCAAGATCGGGAATGGCCTTGAGCAGATCGGCGCGGAAAGCAGCGTCGAACAGCGCCGAATCCACCATTAGATAGGGCTGCGCCTTCAGGTCTGCGGCGGTCCCGGGCGCGGTGCTTTCCCGCATGCCCAGATCGTGCCACTGCGCCCATTGTGCGGGGCTAGCTGCGATCCGATCATAAAGAGGCTCGGGCACGCGATCGAGCGTGACGCAATAATGCGCCGCCACGACGAATTTCTTCTTGAGCCACAGCTTTTTTTGGAAATCCTCGATGCTGGCGAGGAAGGTAATCAGATCCCGCGCAATCTGGCGCAGGCATTGGATCATCCGCAGGTTGGCTTCGATGGCGGCAAAGCTCTTGGCATCCTGCACGTCATCGAGGTTCATCACCTCGTTCTTGACGTAGAAATCGAGCTCGCGGCGCAGGAACGTGCCGAGGTCCTTGTGAATGAAGTAGTCGGCCGTGTTCTTCTGGGTATAGGTCGTCAGGTGCTTTTCCAGCACGGTACGCTGCGGGTTTTTGTCCGTTGGCGCGCGGGTGGTCAGGTCAAGCCAGCGCGTCTTGACCGCGTCATCCGCCAGCACGGCCTGAACCGCTGCATTGACGAGGCTTTCCTGCGTGGTCTTGGCCGGGAACGCCCGATATTCGAAGCGGATGACCAGATCGCCATCTTCCTCGGCCACGGGAACGATCTCTTCCTCGAAAGCCTCGCCTTCATCATCGATGTGGGTGACGGTGCGCGCTTCGGCCAGCGCGAAGCGGCGGTCCTTGTCGTTATCCTTGCGGTTGTCTTTTGCGGTATCCGCGGCGATCAGCTGGAACCGGACAGCGCGCCCATCGGGCAACTTGAAGCCGTAGTTGCTGAACGCTTCGCCGGACTTGGTGTAATATTGGTCCTTGTTGGCCCAATGCAGCAGCACCTCTTCCCCGGCATAGGGGATGGCGTAAGTGTCGCCCTTGTACCGACGCTGGCTGATGAAATCGCCCTTGTCGTAGTAGCGCGAGAAGAATGCCAGCAGGTGCGAGAACACGGCGTTTTCGTGATCCGAAGCGCCCGATGATGCGCCAGCGATGGCGGCGCGCAGGTCTTTGACCTTGGGAGCAGCTTCGGGATCGACCCCGGCAGAAGTCAGCGCCTTGATCGTCTCATCCAGCTCACGCTGCTGGGATTCGACGTTGGCGGCAGAACCGCTCGCCAGCGCCGATTCCACCTGCTCCCGCAGACGCTTCGTCAGGTATTCGTTGATCTCGTCAGCGCGGGCGTTGAGGATACGGTAGACGCCAAAATCCAGCTCTGGCCGGTCAATCTGAAAAATCTCGCGCAGCTTGGTGACGAGTTCGTCGAATTTGCTCATGTAAGAATCATGCTCCCTCTGGCGGCCACCTCTACACAACCGACCAACGGATGGTGAACAGAGTTTCGCACCGGGTGCGCTGAGCCATGCGCTTTTGCAGCGCATCGATCATGCTGTCACGGCGCTCGGCAATTTCGTCTTCAACGTCAAAGATTTCCTGTCGCTGCTTGCGTTGTTTGCGCTCCAACTCCTGCAACTTCTTCTGGGCTTCGTGTTCTTCTTCAACGGTGGCAGCATTGCGGGCATTGCGGCGCATTGCCTTGATCTGTTCCTTGGTATCCTTGAGCGCGCGTTCGGCTGCGAAAATCTTGTCCTCAGCCCACTGCTCCAGCTTTTCCCGCGCCTGCGCAAAATGCTTGCCGCTGGTTTCGGCCGCATGGTTGAGCGTTGCCTTTTCCAGACGCTCTGCACCCGCCTGGAGCCGCGCAGCGATGCCATCGGGCACCGTGATCGGGCGTGCCACCGTCGCGC
This sequence comes from Sphingomonadaceae bacterium, assembly GCA_947451145.1. Lineage (GTDB taxonomy): Bacteria > Pseudomonadota > Alphaproteobacteria > Sphingomonadales > Sphingomonadaceae > Novosphingobium. Next base: position 89,690 of record CANFXW010000005.1, read on the forward strand.
CGATTGAGAACATCTTCTCGCAGACTTCAGTGTCAAGCGAACGCCCATCATCGTTCATGCCAGACAGAAGCAAATGCTCTTCATCTTCGAATGCTGAGATGGTCAGGCGGCGCAGGGTCAGCCACCCGTTCTGCCCGCGCATTTCCTCCATCACGGCATTGCGAACCGGGTGCCCGCTGATATCAAAATGCAGCTCGGCGGTGGGTGTTGGTAGCGCCTTCGCCCCGTCCAGCACATGCTCACCCAAAGGATGGGACAGGCGGTAGAGGAAGCTGCCAAAGGCGTTTGCCTCAAGCCCGTCTTCACGCAGTTTGGAAATGAGATGATATCGCCCGCGGGAAATATCGGGTGCCGGGGGCTGGTGCAGATCAAAGGTCAGGCTGGCCGGGTCAAACTCCGCCGCTGTGTCCAGCATGTGGCGTGTCACGTCCCAGAATTTGCTGCTGATCCGGTCGAGCTGCGCCCTGGTCTCATCGAGGCGCAGTTTCAGCCGCGCGTGAACATCCTCGTCGAAATGCTCCAACAGCGTGGCGCGGGTCTCGTCCATTCGCGAGGCGATCTGGTCCTCAAGCTCTGCTTGCAGCGCGTCGAAAGCGGATTGGATCTGCTCCTCTGTCCGGCACTTTTCGTAGATATCCAGAATACGGCGTTCGAAGTCGACGCCGGATTCGATGGCGCCGAGCACTTCATCAGAAGCGCCGAACACGCCGTCGAACAGCTTGAACTTGTCGCGCAGCAGCTCATGCACCCGCATGTCTACCGCGTTCCGCTCGTTGAGGAAGTTGATGACGATCACGTCATGCGTCTGGCCATAGCGATGGCAGCGACCGATACGCTGCTCGATCCGTTGCGGGTTCCAGGGCAGATCATAGTTGATCACCATCGAGCAGAACTGCAGGTTGACGCCCTCAGCAGCAGCCTCGGTCGCGATCATGATATCGGCGTGATCGCGAAAATGGTCGATAAGCGCGCTCCGCATGTCGATGGCCCGTGATCCGGTGGATTTGCCGCTGTCTCCATTTTCCGCGATCCATCGCTCCAGGATCGCCTTGTTTTCTTCGCCAGCGTTGGTCCCGCTAAAGCTAACGATTTTGCCACGATGACCGTTTTCTTCGAGGAATTGTTTGAGATAATCTTGGGTCCGCCGGGATTCCGTGAAGATCAACGCCTTTCGCTTCGCGCCCATTTCGGCCTGCTTCGCGAAGCCTATTTCCAGCGCCTGCTGAAGCGCGAAGGTCTTGCTATCGGTCCGGATCGCCTTGGCTCGCTCGATCAGCGCAGCGATTTCCTCGGTCTCCTTGCGCAGTTTGACAGGCTGAATGACAAGCGCATCTTCGTCAGGATCGCTCTCTGCCTCCCATTCCTCCAGCAACTCGGGTTCGAATTCCTCTTCTTCAAGCAGAGCTTCAAGAAGGTCATTCCCGACCTGACCTTCGCTCTTGCGGAGATCCTCTAGCCGCGACCTCATTGTGGCAAGCGTGCCAGCGATCGCGACCGACGACGAAGCCAGCAGCTTCCGCATGACCAGAACCGTGAGGTGCCGTTGGCGATCAGGCACCGAATACGTTCCTTCTTCCTCAAGGAACTTCGTCACCAAATCATAGAGCTCTTGCTCGGCATCGCTGGGATAAAACGGTTGGGTCAGAGCATGCCGTGCCGTGTAGCGGACGTATTCCAGCACTTGGCGGCGCAGCGTTCGTTTGCAGAACTCGGTCAGGCGGCCGCGCAGTTCCGCCAAGCTACCGCCAGCGTTCATGTATTTCGCCCGGAAGGCATATTGATCGCCGAAGAGATCCTCGTCGATCAAGGTCGACAGACCATAGAGCTCAAGAAGGCTGTTCTGCAGCGGGGTAGCAGTGAGCAGAAGCTTCTTCCGGCCTTCCGTTGCCCATCTGATCGACTGGCCCAGGCGATTGCTTTGCCGGTAGGCGTTGCGAAGCTTGTGCGCTTCGTCAATCACCACCAGGTCCCAATCGATTGCCCGCACCTCATCCTGCAATCGGGCCGCGTAGTGATACGACGTGATCAGCACCGCCCTTTGCTCAAGCGGCCAGGCATGTCCCTCGCGGCGCAACTCTCTGTAGGTTTTTGCATCCAGAACGAATGCCGGCAGGTTGAATTTTTCCTGAAGCTCGTTGGCCCACTGCTGACGAATGGCTGCGGGACAAATTATGATCAGCCGACGCTTCCGCTCGGCCCACTTTTGGCAGAGGACAATCCCAGCCTCAATCGTCTTGCCGAGGCCAACCTCATCGGCAAGTATGACACCTTGCGACAATGGTGACTGTAGTGCGAATGTCGCCGCCTCGATTTGATGCGGGTTAAGATCTACTGAAGCGTCGAACAACGACATCGAAAGATTATCTTCAGCACCAGACGGAGATTGCCGCGTAATCTCATGGGCAAATAATTGAACATGATAGTCGGTAAGCTTCATGTTGCATCGATAGCACAGAAGAGGATGGGCAAAAGCCTGTGATTGACGATTCTGAGCCCCCCCGAAACAAATGACTTCGTCAGATCATCTCATTTTTCAAGTGGGGAAGGCCTTCCCCTGCTGCTGAGCCCACCGGTCTCATCAGACCCCTTCGTGCGGGACTGCCGCCCCGCAACGCCCCGCAAGAGGAAGAGAACGGGATGGTCCCGTGACGGGCTGAGAGCGGCGAGAGAGGCTCGCTGCGGGTCCGTCGCGGAGACCTGCCATGCCGCAACGACATGTTGCCCGCTCAAACCCTGAGCGAATCAATCTTTACCAGCAAATCACAGACCGCATCATCGCCGATCTCGAAGCCGGGCGCGTCCCATGGGTTCAGCCCTGGGGAACGGCCAATGCCGGCATCGGCATGCCGCACAATGCTGTCAGTTCCCGTCGATACAGTGGCATCAATGTGCTTACCCTCTGGCATGCCGTCGTCTCCCGAGGGTTTTTGAGCCATGCGTTCCTGACGTTCCGGCAAGCTGCGGCCTTGGGGGGCTCGGTGCGTCGCGGCGAACGCGGTGTCGGTATCATCTACACCCGCCGCTTTGTGCCCAGCAGCGAACGTCGCCGAGCGGATACCGAAGGCACCGCAACCAGTGGCGGGATTCCGTTCCTCAAGCATTTCACGGTGTTCTCGGTCGACCAGTGTGACGGCCTGCCCGAACATATCTGTCTCCCGCCGCCGCCCATCCCGGATGGCCTGATCCTGCCACACGCCGAGGAACTGATTGCGGCTACGGGCGCCGATTTTCGCATCGGTGGCCCGTCCGCCTTTTACAGCCCGGCGCATGACTATGTTGCTGTGCCGCGGCCCGACGATTTCCATGAGCCGATCAACTGGCATCGCACGGCTTTTCACGAACTGGGCCATTGGACCGGCCATGCCACCCGGCTTGGCCGCGATCAGACTGGCAGCTTCGGCTCCAAGAACTATGGCCGCGAAGAATTGGTCGCGGAAATGGCCGGAGCCTTCATCTGCGCCGCGCTCGGGATTGTGCCAAGCGTTCGCCACGCTGACTACATCGGCTCGTGGCTCCAGATTATCCGGGAAGACAATCGCGCCATCCTGCGCGCCGCCAGCGCTGCCTCCAAGGCGGCAGATTATATCCTCGCCTGTCGTGACACCGCATCGACTGATGTTGATGTCGCTGGTGAGGACGAAGCCGACGGCTTCGAGCTGGAAGGGAGGTTGGCGGCATGAACCTGCTCACCCCCGAAATTCGCGCGGCCTTGCTCGCGAACATGCACGCGCGCCGCAATGCGCAGGCACAGGGCAAACGGGAGCCTGATCCCGTTCCCGTTGCCCGGTTCTTCAATCCGCTTGGCGCGGCCACCTGGCTTGCCACCGAACTCGACGAGGACGGCATCCTATTCGGCCTTGCCGATCTCGGCCTTGGCTGCCCCGAACTCGGCAGCTTCTCATTGCGGGAATTGCAGTCGCTGCGCCTGCCGTTCGGCCTCGGGATCGAACGGGATATCCTCTTCGAAACTGCGTTGCCCATATCGGCCTACGTCGCGGCAGCCCGTCAGGCGGGTTCGATCCTGGGCGCTGAAAAGCTGCTGAGGGAACGCGCCATACCAGAAGGGGATGGCTGAAATCTGTTGGCCTGGCGACCTGCCAGATCGCTGGGTGGCCCGCCTGCGGCGGCCAGAGAGGAAGAGGAAGGCCAGGGCCTTCGTGACGGGCTTGGAAGCCGAGAGAGTGTCTCGCGGCGGCCCGTCATGGAGACCTACAATGGCCAAACACCCTGCAAAAATCACCCTCAGCCCGTCGCGTGACATTCCCTTCGACCATCTGATCCTTTCACAATCCAATGTCCGCCGCGTGAAGGCCGGCGTGTCGATCCCCGAGCTTGCCGAGGATATCGCGCGCCGGACGTTGCTTCAGAGCCTCAACGTGCGCCCGGTACTTGATGCCGAAGGTCAGGAGACCGGCATCTTCGAAGTTCCGGCCGGTGGCCGACGCTACCGTGCCCTTGAACATCTGGTGAAACAGAAGCGCCTGGCGCGCACCGCGCCGATTCCCTGCATCGTCAAGGCGGCGGACAATGACGTCTCGGCGGAAGAAGACAGCTATGCCGAAAACGCGCACCGGGAACAGTTGCATCCGCTCGACCAGTTCCGGGCCATGCAGGCCATGGTCGACAAGGGTAGCGCCGCCGAAGACATCGCCGCGCATTTCCTGACCACGCCCGCCGTCGTGCGCCAGCGTCTCAAACTGGCGTCGGTCTCGCCCAAACTCCACGACATTTACGCCGAAGACGGCATGTCGCTGGACCAGTTGATGGCGTTCACCGTGTCCGAAGACCATGAGCGCCAGGAGCAGGTGTGGGAAATGCTCACCCACAGCTTCAACAAATCCGCCGCCTACATCCGCCAGCGCCTGACGGAAAACAGCGTCCGGGTTGCCGACAAGCGGGTGCGGTTCGTGTCCGTCGATGCCTATGTCGCGGCTGGCGGCGGCGTGATGCGCGACCTGTTCGAGGACGATGACGGGGGCTGGCTCACCGATCCCGCACTGCTCGACCGCTTGGTCGACGCGAAACTTGCCGCCGAGGGCAACCGCATTGGCACTGAAGGCTGGAAATGGGTGGCGACTGCCGTCGACCTGCCATGGAATGCGACCAACGGACACCGTGAGATCGTTGGCGCAGAATTGCCCATGACTGAGGACGAGCAGGCAAGGCTCACGGTGCTTCAGGCTGAAATCGAGCAGATCGAGACCGAATGGGCCGACGACCCCAACGTGCCGCAGGACGTCTATGCGCGGATCGAAGGGCTTGAAACGGAAATCGGCCAGCTGGCCGACCGGCCCATGATTTTTGATCCTGCCGAAATGGCAATCGCCGGTGCCTTTGTGACGATCGAGGCGGATGGTTCGCTTTGCATTGAGCGTGGCTATGTCCGAGCCGAAGACGAACCGGTGGCGGAAGTGAGCCGCGAAGACGATGGCTCCGGGGTCGATCCCGTTTCGGGCGAGCCAATACCTGGCGCAAACCACAACGGGACCGCACCAAGCGCCAGCGGTTCGGCGCCTACCGGAACTGATGCAGAAGATGCCGACGATGACATCCTCAAGCCGTTGCCCGACCGGCTGGTTGCCGACCTGACCGCCTGGCGCACGCTCGCATTGCAGGATGCCTTTGCCCAAAGCCCCGCCACAGCCTTCGCGACGGTGCTGCACGCGCTCGTGCTCGACACCTTCTACAGCTACAGCCGCGAGAGCTGTCTGCAACTGTCGCTCAACCGGGTGTCCTTTGCCAATCCACCTGCAGGTCTGCGCGACAGTGCTCCCGCGCGGGCCATCGCCGAGCGCATGAAGCGCTGGGAGGATCGACTGCCGGAGTCCGACAAGGAACTCTGGGACGCGCTTCTGGCCTTCGACGCCGATGAGCAGGCCAGTCTGTTTGCCCATTGCACATCGCTGGCGGTGAACGCGCAGGCCGAGATCGTCCCGAAATACGACAATGGCCGGGTGTCGACGCACAGCGTTGCACGCCGCATCGCTCACAGCCATGTCCTGGCGCATGCTGTTGGTCTTGATGTCGTGGCGGCAGGCTGGAAGCCCACAGTCGATGGTTATTTCCGCAGCGTGACCAAACCGCGCATTCTTGCCGATGTGACCGAAGCGCGCGGGGAGCAGTTCGCTGGCATGATCGATCACCTGAAAAAAGGCGACATGGCCCGCGAGGCGGAACGGCTGCTGGAAGATGCCCACTGGCTTCCAGAGCCGCTGCGGACGCCCGACGCCGACGGTGGTCATGGCGCTACGCCTGACGTTGATCGTGAAGGGCTCGAGCTACCCGCGTTCCTTGATGATGACGAGGCGGCTTACGCGATCGCCGCCGAATGATCCGAACCGCGCGGGTTCAACATCCCGATTGTTTTTATCTCACTCAGGCCCGGCCACCACGCCGGGCCGCCTCTTTTTGAGGAGACCTCACATGCCGAAAACCAGTGCTCCCGTGCCCTGCTGGGGAGGACGCCATGGCTGACTATCATTCACCAACGGTCGTGCAACCCGACATACCAGTCGCGGCAATGACCCCGCTCGAACGCCGTTTGCTCTGCGAACTGTTCGAGCATGAAGGCAATGACCAAGCGGTCTACTTTTTCGCCAGCGATAATGTCGCCGACACGGCTTGGATCGCGACCGCTGAGCTGGTCGAATTACTCGGTCAGGATAATGGCATGGTCAGTCGCATCGCTGACGTGGTGCGCGCGGAAATCGCCAAGGGTGATCTTGGCGAAGACGAGTTCGAGCTCGATTTCTCGATGATCGGCTATGACCTGATCTTCCAGGACATTGTGCGGCGATCGCCTGACCTTGACCATGTGCAGATCATCGCAGCGTGGACTTGCACGAAGATGCGGCCCGACGGCTTTGGCGGGATGGCGACCGTCATAACGGCTGACGAGGTCCATTCGATGTCGACCGCGTCCTACATCGAAGAGGTGCTCGGGCGTTTGGGCGAGCCACCGCCCTCCACCTGAAATTTCCCGTCCAATCATCCCACGAAGCCCGGCCATTGCGCCGGGTTTTCGCGTTTTAAGGAGACCTGAAAATGTCAGCGCAATACATCTACGACACCGCCCCCTTGGGCAGCCTCATCCACTATTCGAATGGCGCCCCGCGCCCGCCCGAGCGTTTCCGCCGCAAACTTGCCGCTTGGGACAACGACAATGGCACCGGTCGGCTCGTTGAACGCTACCCCGGCCAGGTTACCGATAACTACCGTTCGCCGGCGCATTTCATGCTCCATCTGGCAACCTACGGCAGTCAGGGCGTCATCGTCATGACCGTGCGCCGCGCCTACAGCGTCGAGAGCCCGCTCAATTTCGAGATCATCGATACGCCAAAGCCTGGTCAAGTCCGCGTCTTGACCACGTTTCGGGGCAAGGACGAATTGCGCCACCTCGCAGCCGACATGGAATCGGCAGAAGCATGGATGCGCGACAATCTCTATTCCGGGATGCGCGCCGAGATTGTGACCGACGCTGATCTGGCCGTTCTGCCCTCTGAACTCAGGAGGGCGGCATGAACGACATCATCGTCGAACATGGCACGACCAGCGACGGCCTTATGGCCGCACGGGTCGATGGGCTCGCCTATATCGCCATTCCGCTCAAGGAAGGCTTCTCGATCGTGTCCGGCTGGAAGCTCAACCGGCCGATTGGCGAATGGTCCCGGTCAGATGTTTATTGTGCCGAAGGCGCCGTGGCTGATGAAGTCTCCTTCCGCGCCTATATTGCCGACATCGCGCTACATGTCCGCCAGCGCAACGCGCTCGGCCGCGTCGATACGATCCTGCGCGTTTCCACGCCTTGGGGTATGTCTCAATCGGCGACCATCTACGCTGAGGGGATCGTCTTTCATTCCACTGCTGGTCATGGCGGCTTCAAGCTCGACCGGGCACGCAATGCGGGGATGGATCCCGTGTTGCGACTATCTGGCGGCTGGTATGAAGAAGACGCCGAATGGGCGCTCGTCGCCGCAGGTTACCCGGACCTGTTCACCTACCGCGAACAGGCTACGGCAGACAGGTCGTTGCGAGATTGGTATCCTGATGCTTGGGAGGCCCTCCATGGCCGCGAGTTGTCAGCGGCAGAATCTTTCACCCGCGACCGCCAGCAGTTTGCCCGCCGCCACGCAAAGGATTGGGTGGTCATTTCTGCCGCTCGATCATCCGATCACTCTGGCATGGTTGAGGCGCTGGCCACCGTCGGAGGGGATCGGAATAGCCAAGAAACGCGACGATTTCTGGTGCGGGTCGGAGAATATGCAGCCGGACGCCATGGATTTGTCATTGTGCCAGCCGTCCACCAAGCCATTTCGTAAGCCTCGTTTGTGCTTGAAGTGCTGTGAATTGCTTGCGGGAAAATCTGGGTTCCAAAACTAGTCGGGGCCCGTTTGCTCGACTGCGCAAATTTCGTCAGAAGCATTTAGCTCGACCACGCTCCCGGCCCTGCCTCATTTGGAATGTCAGACGGGCGATCACTTGCTGGTTGGCCCCGCCACTATCACAGGAAAAGCGCGCGCAGTTTTCGACAAAATAAGTTGCATAACGCGAAAAATCATATATCGATTCCTTCATAACGAAGGAATTTAGCTTATGATCGACATCCGCAAGACGCTGGTTGAAGCATTGCCAAAGAATCTCCTCCTCGACCTAGAGGATCGGTTGCGCGCAGCTGCGTTGCACGCGTTCGATGTTGTCCAGCAGGAGTTGCCGCTCAATCGGAAGCGCAGCCGTGAAGCCGAAGGGCAGATTCGCTTCCGTCTTCAGGAGCAGGCCTATGAGGAGGTTGTGCGCGAACATGGCGGGGATCTGCTTGTCGATGGCGTGATGGTGGGAACCGATCTCAAGGTATTCCAGCCCTTTGCGCGTTTCGCCGGTTCGAAAGCTGGTATTATCCTGGGCTTCGCGGCCATGCCCGAGCCGCGCAAGATCCCGCCGAAGAATCAATCGCGTGCTGCCGGTGTGACATTGAACGTCAGTCTGCAGCCAAGCCTGCTGGACGATGGCAAGAGCCCCCGGTCCTCAGACATCTTTGCGCTTTTCCTGACGGCTCGTGACCGTGAGCGCGCCGGACGAATTGAAGAAATTGCGATTGGCGTGATCGGGTCCGACTATAAGGACTTCATCTTCTATGAGTCGCTCGAGGCTTTTCTCGGTGGCTATGCCGAAGTGCCTGCCACGCCTGACCATGGCGGGAAGGGCGGGGCTGCAGTCAAGCTACGTGCGACCCGCAAGCCGTTTGTGCCGCCAGAGGTGCGTCCCGACACTGAGGTTGGCGACCGCATCGCAGAATAAATCGGGCGTAGAAGTTGCACTTTAGTGTGTTCGCTCCGCGCCTTCCCGGCGCGGAGCTTTAAGGATTCTGGCATATGCGCATTGGCACTCCAGGCTTCGTCCCAGCGCGACTTACCGAAGCGCGTGAGGCGCGGCGAATTGCGACCAAATCGGCGCTGGCTCGACGGATCGGCGTCAGCCCAACATCTGTCTCGCGTTGGGAAGATGAAGGGTCTGAACAGACGCCCGACTATCCGACGCTCGTTCGTCTTGCGGGTGAACTGCAGGTTCGCCCTGAATTTTTCCTCCGTCCCACATTCCAAAGCGAGCGCCCAACCTTTTTGCGCTCGCTGGCGAGCACGCTGCAGCGCGATCTGAATTTCCAAAAGTCACAAATGCATTGGCTTCAGGAAGCAAGTTATGTTGTCAGCCATTACGTCGATTTGCCGGATGTTGATATTCCCGATGTGCTCGAAGGGGCGAGCTACACTCAGCTTCGCGACGACGACATCGAGGCGATCGCTTTGCGGCTACGCAATCATTGGAACATGGGCGAAGGGCCATGCGGCGACATGGTTGCACTCATGGAGCGTGTCGGAATCGTCGTGGCCGCGATTCCGATGAATACGACCAAGCTGGATGGTCTGTGCAGCTGGTCGCCCGTCGATGGGCGTCCCCATGTGCTGCTCGCGACAGACAAAATGTCGTTTCCCCGCCGCCAGATGGATGCTGCCCATGAGTTGGCCCATGCGGTTCTGCATCAAGCGGTCCCAGAAGAAGAGTTCCAGGACAATCTTCGCATGATTGAGCAGCAGGCGTTTCGCCTTGGCAGCGCATTTCTCATGCCCTCTTCCACTTACCCTCATGAAGTTCGGCATGCATCGCTTGCCATGCTGACCAGCCTCAAGGAGCGGTGGCGGGTTTCGATTAAAGCGCAGATTAAACGGCTTGCCGATCTGGACGTGATCCCTGAGGATCACGCGCGTCAACTCTATAAGTTGTATTCGGCGAAAGGCTGGTCGAGAGGCGAGCCGCTTGATCAGCACTGGCCCGTGCCGGCACCAAAGGCTCTGCACGATAGTCTCAATCTGATCGTCGATAATGCTGTACGCGGCAAGGCTGATCTGATGGCTACCGAGTTCATTATTTCGGAATCCGACGTTGAGCTTCTTTGCGGTTTGCCTTGCGGCTGGTTCGAACGCGATGGTGCCGAAGTGGTCTCATTGAAGATCCGAGAAAACATGATACCGCCAAGGATCGACGGAGCGGCTGAGATCATACCCTTTCCAGATCGACGTTCGCCTCGCTGAGGCGATAATAGGTTAGCAGACGGGGCGGCTAATAGGCGGTGGCTTGTTCTGGTACCAGCCATTCTGTTTTTTCCGGACAGCTTATCGCCAATCAATTGAAGCCTTTTACCTAGCTCACCAGTTGCATGGGCTTCTTGTTGGCGTTGCCATGCAGCTCGGAAGGAGTTGAAGAACCATTCCCGCAAAAGCGCGATCGTTTCATTGGTGAAGTTATAACCTATATTCAGTGTGAACACAGTTGAAGTGAAGGGCCTGCCAGTGAGTCTTACTATGCCAACAAAATGGCGTTTCGGATCGCCGGGCGAACTGAACCAGCAGACCGTAAATGCATTCAACTCGCTCATCCACACAATCGCCACCCAAGCCGATTCCACATGGGAAATCCTCGAGCTCTTCAAGGCGAAGTTCAACGGCGGTGCCAGCTGGAGCTCCAGCGAAAGCTGGGCGGTGGGTGACCTCCACAATGCCATGAACGGCGCGGCTGACAATGCCGCGACCTTCATCGCCGCCTTTTGGGACGGCTGCGAACAGGTCCATCGCGAGCATTCCACCATCGGCCTGCCAGACGTCGACATCATCAACCAGATTCTGTTCGAGCATGACGTCCCCTACGAGGTGCGGCCGCCCGAGCTCTTACCCCGCAATCCTCAGACCCCTATCCCGGTCCAGACACCGCAGCGATCCATTGGCGAGCAGGCCGTTGCATTGGTCCACGCATCGCTCGATCAAGCCGACCGTCTGCTCCTCGAGCAACGCCCGCGGCCTGCGGTCCAAGAGATTCTCTGGCTGCTTGAGACGGTCGCCACCGCCTTCCAGGGCCTAGATACCGGGACAGGCACCATCGAGGGCAAATACTTTAACGAGATCATTCGCAATCTGCGCAACCACCACCGCGGCGGCGCGCTTGCCGAGGCCTTAGGTTGGATGACCAAGATGCACGGCTTTCTCTCATCACCCACGGGTGGGGGCGTGCGTCACGGCACCCAAATGGCGGTCGACGTCTCACCGACGCTCAAGGAGGCGCATCTCTACTGCAACCTCACCCGCAGCTATATCAACTATCTGCTCGCCGAGGCGGCGGACGCTTTGCCCGTTCAGCCCGTGAGCAGCTCGCCGTTCGGCGCGCCTGCCTGGAGGAGGTGACCTTGCATGTTGCCCTGCATGGCCTCTTCGCAGGGGCTGGGATGTGATTTCGCTTGATGACTATGCGTCGGCGGTCCGGCGATATGCTGAGGCAGTCACAGGGCATGGCGATCAGCTCGAGCTGTACATCGACGGCCTTGTCGGCGATCCCGATGCTGAGAATTGCGTCTCGCTGCGAGCGATGGTCAGCACGCAGGAGGAAATGACCTTACGCCGGGGCTATCTTGAGATCGGCTATTTCCAACGAGCCGCGGCGGATCGCCGGCTTGCTTGGTGGCTCTTCTATTTCGACATCGCACACGAATTCGAAAACCTGTCGCTCGAGCGAAGTTGCGAGCTTTACTCTAAGGTTCATCCCCTCTTTCAGGGCACCCCATCCCTGTTTGCGAAGATCCGGCGCACGATCCCGGCAAATGGCAAAAGCTTGGGGGTGCCCGATTTGGAGCTGATCGATGAGAAAGCAATCAAGCCCATCGAGGAAAGCGAGCTCGTTGCACTCAACCCTGGCTATGGCCAACTCGTCGCTTCCCTCCACCGAACGATCCCGGCTTTGGCGCGCCAGCTTTATCCGGACGCGCCGCGCTTCGTACGTCTTGATCCGCATTTTTGGTCCGCAAACCAGCCGTTCATGCGCCTAGAAGAGGTCGCCATCGCACCGGCCGATCCGACCTGGATGGCACAGCTCTCGCTGCCTCCGCGCACGGACACGTTCGCAGCTTACCTTCTCGAAGATTGCGATCCTAAAGCCAACATGGCGCAGTATCGTGATTATCACGTTCGTGGCATCCGCAAGCTGGAGGTGGTCGCGACCCGGCGCCGCGAGGACTACCTCTCGATGATGATCGAAGAGCTACCCCGCGACGACGACCCCAATGGACTGATGGTAGGGCGCTGCATTCATCTCGACACCCATGCGCGCTCCGGTACATCGAAGGGCGACGCGCGTCTTGCCCATCTCGATCTTGCCATCAACGTTTATCGTGGCGTCGACCGCGCGGCGCGCATAGCCAACACGCTTCAGCACGGCAAAGCACAAGATGCGACATACCGGACGCACCTCTATCGCATCGAGGATGTCCCCTTTCCGGCGCTGTTTGTATTTGCCGCGCTCTTCCTGAAATCAAGGACCCTTCTAGGCGAATGGCTTGACGATCTGAACCTGCCGCGACCGCCAATGGTCTGATCATCAGCGAAAAAGTTTAGTGTGATTAAGAACAATGCCGCCTGTTTGAGAGCTGGTTTGAGAAGGAGATCGACGGAACATGAGAGAAAGCCTGCGAAATCGTGTTCGTTTCCTAGACCAGAAGGTCATTGACGCAAATGATCTTGTGCCGAATCAGCCAGGGGGTATTCAAAATCTGATTTACAGAACCCAGGATCCTGCACTGAAGTGGATCGAGAACGCCACTTCGCGCATCGGCGACTGGCGCGCGTCCGAGCGAAGCGTTTTTATGCGTTGGGCGATTACAATTAACGCGCTGCATGTAGCACGAGACCGTTACCGAGATTCGCCAGACATACTCCTTACCATCGACACCCTCCGCACTGCGAACGGACGGACTGAGCGTGTGCACATGGCAGGCTGGAGTGGTGAGGAGGCGGCGGGTAACCACGAGGCCACCATTCCAATGATGGCCGCCTACGCCGTTCAGGACATGTATGGAATCGTTGAGGAAATCGTCCTCGAGCTCTACGAAGTCTTCGTGCGCGGTAATCCGCTTTTCCTCATGAAAGGGGACGATTACAAGCCACTACGCGCCGCGTTCCGTGCGATGGGCGATGGCGAAGCAGAGCGTGTTGCGTTCGAGGCGATGTGGGAGGATCGAATTGCGGGTTGGCGCCGTAATCGGACCTTCGATGGTCTTCACAAGGTCTTCGCAAGCTTCTGGGCCTCTGCTGGGCTAAATCGTCCCAGCAGCTATAGCCTGACGGACGTCGCCGATTGGCAGCGTGTCATGGAGACCATTGGAGAGGTCCGGCATCTCGTCACTCATGGCGAAGACAAGGTTTCGAAGCGTCTCGGTGACCTCTGCGCCGCCCAACCGAACCTTGGAATGACATTCAAAGAGGGGGAACCGCTAGAAGTGAAGCTGATGGATCTCTGGATCGTCGAGCATTTCATCGATCAGCTGCTGAACGCGATCAACATCAGTCTGCTCGAGAAGGCTGTTGGACCGCTGCCCCCGCCCGGCGGCGCTAAGCCCGATCAGGCCGGAACACCTGCGGCGACAGAGATGTAAATGGCGGTGACTGACCACAGCTTCGACCTGCTCGAGCGGCGACATGGCTGGAAAGTCGAAGAAGTCCTCGTCGTCACGCCCTACGTCGAGAAGGAATTCTTCGAACGTCTAGCCAAGGGGCTTCATCCTCAGCGTTTGAGCGTCATTATCGACGACGGTTGTCGCCTCGACGACATCGACATGGTCACTAAGGCCGTGTCCAAGGCAGGTAGCAAGACCGTTGCTGGATTGAGGTGCGTCCTCGGATCAGCGCCGGGACTGATGCATCTTAAGCTCTTCTACATCGTGTGGCGGACCCCCGGAAAGCGCACAGCGCGCACGCTGATTTTCGGCTCCGCCAACGCGACCAGACAGGGATTCGGCGGATCAGTAAACGCCGAACTCATTGCCAGTTGCAGCCTTACCATGGGGCGGCACGCCGACGTCATAAGCTGGTGCAATGCCGCCATCGCCGCCGCGCGGTCGACGGAACACATAAAGCTCGCCGGCGCGAGGGATGTGGAGCTTGGCAAGGGCATACGGCTCAGACTTCCCGCTCTGACCATTGGACGCAAAAAATCGGCGCTCGCGAGCTTCGATCTGTGGGTTCAGCGTGGATGGCTGCTTTCGGAATATCGGCCCGACCCCGGCTTCCTGCGCGTTCCGATTCATCTCAGCAAGGCGCTTAGTCAGACCGAACAGGAGCGTATCGCAGCAACCAGCGGCTTCGCCGTGCCAGCCAAGAAGCGCCTGACCTTTTCCTACGCATTGCCGGAGGGCCAGGTCGGCAACGGCACGGACGATGATGACGCAGACGAAAGCGACGAGGGAGGTAATTGGCGACGGAAATTTTTCGTCTGGACCCAACTCGGCGAGTGGTGCTCTGATGCCTGTCACCGCGCCGAACATCACCACTTCCGACGAAAGGGCTACCAGCAACGCGAAGAAAGGCTGCGCTGTCTCGAGACGCTGCGGTTGCCGTCTGTCCGACAAGAAGAGCGCGATCGCTTCCTTGCTTCGCTTACTAAGCTCTGGAACGACTTCGGTGAAGAGGCGAGCGAACTCCTTCGCGGCGGCGATGCGCTGGACGAGCAATACTACGCGCAGCTGTTCGACCAGCGTGTGGAGCGCGATCTCGCGCTCGTCGTCGACGGGGAGTTCCAGGATCGCTATCTCACTGGCTACGAATTGAGCCAAGTCCCCCGCTTTAGGCCCGACGTCCGGGGTTGGCGCGATTTCCTCGAAAGTCTTGCGCGGCAAATCTGCTTAGACGGCGCCCGCAAGCAGAGCCAGTCGCGACTTCCTCGCGCCATTCTAGAGGCTTTGAAGCTGACGGGCTTAGACGACGCAGGCTTTGATGATCCTGAAATGCTCCTCGAAAAGCTGAAACTTGTTTTCGAGAAGGGGGAGTGCGGCGACGCTATTATGGCACAGGCAGCGACGACCATCAGCCGGTATCACCTAGACTGAGCCTACACAGAAGTTATTCATTCGTGAACCTCACACTGGGGCTCGAAAGCGCGCGATGCGCTTGCGAGCGCTGAGTTTGGAGGCAGAGCCTTGCCGGGAGCGGGCGAACCGCCCGGGTTTAGAGAGAGTGTCCGGGCGTGATCCGCCCTTTCTGCTCTCCCGGAGATCCCACCAATGGCCCATACTCTAACGGACGCAGCGCTTGGCGCTGCGCCGCGCGCATCGAATTGCTCATTTGATGATCGTTCGCGTGCGCTGCTGACCGCAGCAACCTCGCTCATAGCCCTGCTCGAAACCGGGCAATGTGTTGAATCCGCCTGTTTGCGGGATGCAATGACGACAGCCTTTGGCGGCACCGATGCTGAAGGCGCATGGGATTGGAAGAGCGCCTACGATGCCTGTGAGGTTGCACAGATCCTGTTTCTGCGCCGCTTTGGCCCGGCAATCTTGTCTCGCAGTGGCTCCAGATCTCGCTCCCTTGCGCTGATTGAGCGGGTATCGGCTCTCATACCGACCCACACCCGGCGCTCTGAAACCAGCCAGGCCTTGCAACAATATTCGACGCCAGCGGGTCTATCGTTCGTGGCCGTTGTCGCTGCTTCGATTGGCGTTGGCGAAACTGTGCTCGAACCTTCTGCTGGCACAGGCATGTTGGCGATTCAGGCCGAACTGGCCGGTGCACAGCTCGTGCTGAATGAACTCGCTGAAGGCCGGGCAGCGCTGCTGTCGCACTTGTTCTCGGGCGTGGCTGTCAGCAGACATGACGCCGCGTCGATTGATGATCGTTTGCCCATTTCGGCACGCCCGAGCGTCATCCTGATGAACCCGCCATTTTCGGCCGTCGCGCATGTTGAGCGGACGATGAAGGACGCCGCGCTTCGCCACCTCGCTTCCGCGCTGGCCCGGCTCGAGAATGGGGGCCGGCTGGTGGTCATTACCGGCGCTGGCTGTGCTCCTGATGCTCCAGCATGGCGCGATGCTTTCATCCGGTTGCAGGGGACCGGACGTGTGGTCTTCACCGCCGCCATCGACGGCAAGGTCTATCGCAAGCACGGCACGACGATCGACACGCGATTGACGGTGATCGACAAGTTGCCCGCCTCCGATCCCACGACTTTCGTTCCGAGTGCAGGGACTGCTTCTGATACCGCGACCTTGCTCAAATGGGTCGAAGCGCAGGTGCCGCCGCGCGGACCGATCGCCCCAATGCCCGGTGCAGGACTGCATTGCGCTTCTTCGCCGTCGCCCGCGAGCCGCGCGGTTGCTCGGACTGCGCCGATCAATCCCATGGTCGATGCCGATGCGCCTGAACTCACCTATTCGACTGCTGTCTGGGCTCCGCCTGAGGGGCAACTCGGGGACAGCATCTACGAACGATATGGACTTCAATCGGTCGTCATTCCCGGCGCATTGCCACACCCGACGCCGCTGGTTCAATCCGCGTCGATGGCCTCGGTCGCGCCGCCGAAACCCGCCTATTTCCCGCACTTGCCCGAGCACTTGTTGGCTAATGGCGTGTTGTCCGACGCGCAGCTGGAATCCGTAATCTACGCTGGCGAGGCACATTCCGGGCATCTGGCAGGGTCCTGGACCGTTGACGAGACATGGGATCTCGTCTCGGCGGCGGCTGAAGTAAGCGATGCTGCCGTCCGCTTTCGCCGCGGCTGGTTTCTGGGTGACGGCACGGGCGCAGGCAAAGGGCGTCAGGTCGCAGGCATCATTCTCGACAACTGGCTCAAAGGCCGCCGCCGTTCGCTCTGGGTTTCGGTATCGGACCGCCTGCTTGAGGATGCTCAGCGCGACTGGTCGGCTTTGGGGCAGGAACGACTGCTGGTGACACCCTTGTCGCGCTTCCGTCAGGGCACGCCCATCAAGCTGGCGGAAGGCATCTTGTTCACGACCTATGCGACCCTGCGTTCGCAGGAGCGGGGCGGTAAAGCGAGCCGGGTCCAGCAGATCGTCGAATGGCTTGGCCGTGACTTTGACGGTGTCATCTTCTTTGACGAGGCGCACGCCATGGCCAATGCCGCAGGCGGCAAGGGCGCGCGCGGCGATGTTTCAGCCTCGCAGCAGGGACGGGCGGGCCTGCGGCTGCAACATGCTCTGCCCAATGCCCGCATCGTCTATGTCTCGGCCACCGGTGCCACGACGGTGCAGAACCTCGCCTACGCCCAGCGGCTCGGCCTGTGGGGCGGCGAAGACTTTCCTTTCGCCTCACGCGCCGACTTCGTGGCCGCGATTGAGGATGGCGGCGTCGCAGCTATGGAAGTGCTGGCCCGCGATCTGAAGGCGCTCGGCCTCTACGCTGCCCGTTCCTTGTCATTCGATGGCGTCGAATATGACCTGCTCGAGCACCAGCTGACCCCTGAGCAGGTGCGGATTTACGATTCCTATGCCGGAGCATTTCAGGTCATTCACGCCCATCTCGATGCAGCGCTCGAAGCATCGGGCGTCACCAGTGCATCCCATGGGACCTTGAACGCACAGGCCCGGTCGGCAGCGCGATCAGCTTTCGAAAGCGCCAAGCAGCGTTTCTTCAATCACCTGATCACCGCAATGCAGACGCCAAGCACCATTCAGGCGATGCAGCGCGATCTTGAGGCCGGTCACGCCTGTGTCGTGCAGATCGTATCGACGGGCGAAGCGTTGCAGGAGCGCCGTCTTGCCGAAATCCCGACCGACGAATGGGATGACGTTTCCGTGGACATCACGCCACGTGAATATGTGCTCGACTATCTCGCGCACAGTTTTCCGGTGCAGCTCTATGAGCCCTTCACCGACAGCGAGGGCAATCTCGCCTCGCGGCCTGCTTTTGATGCCGACGGCAATCCCATCCTCAACCGTGAAGCCTGCCGAGCCCGTGATGCCATGCTCGAGCGGCTTGCCGCTTTGCCGCCTGTGCCCGGTGCGCTTGACCAGATTGTCCAGCATTTCGGGAGCGATGCGGTTGCCGAGGTGACCGGACGTTCCCGTCGCATAGTGCCCCGCGCCAGCAGCGATGGTTCGGTGCGCTTCGCCGTCGAAAACCGGCCCGCATCAGCTAATATCGCTGAAACCCATGCGTTCATGGATGACAAGAAGCACATCCTTGTCTTCTCCGAGGCTGGCGGCACGGGGCGATCCTATCATGCCGACCTAGGCGTGAAGAACCAGCGCCGCCGCGTCCACTACCTGCTCGAAGCAGGCTGGAAGGCCGACACCGCCATCCAGGGCTTTGGCCGCACCAACCGCACGAACCAGAAGCAGCCACCGCTGTTTCGCCCGGTATCGACCGACGTGAAGGCGCAGAAGCGCTTCATCTCGACGATCGCCCGAAGGCTCGACAGTCTCGGAGCGATCACGCGCGGCCAGCGGCAAACCGGCGGCCAGAACATGTTCAGCGCCAGCGACAATCTGGAATCCTACTATGCCCGCGATGCCCTACGCCAGCTTTACCAATTGCTGGTGCGCGGCAAGATCGATGGCTGTTCGCTAGGGCAATTCGAAACGGCCACCGGCCTGTCTCTGCTCGACAATGACGGCGGGCTCAAGGACGAGCTTCCACCCATCACGACCTTCCTCAACCGGATGCTGGCGCTCACCATTTCCATGCAGAACATCCTGTTCGAGGCCTTCGAGGGTCTGCTGACGGCCCGGGTCGAAGGCGCAATCGCCAGCGGCACCTATGAAATGGGCCTCGAAACCCTGCGCGCCGAGAGCTTCTCGGTCTCCGACCGCAAGACCATCTACACCCATCCCGGCACCGGAGCTGTGACCCACCTCCTGACCATCGAACGCAAAGACCGGATCGAGCCGGTTGTGCTCGAGAGGGCGCTGGCCATGGCGATGGATCGCGATGCCGAACTGGTGATCAACACTCGCTCCGGGCGCGCGGCAGTCAAATTGCGCGCGCGCAGTCTGATCGACGATGATGGCGGCATTCACCCACGCATCCGCCTCGTCCGGCCTTTGGAGGCGACCAATATCCTCGCGGAGGCGTTTGCGACCAGTCATTGGGAACCGGTGGACCGTGAGCGGTTCAGCGAAGTCTGGCAGGCCGAACTTGCCGACTTGCCGGAGTTCGAAACCTCGACCCTACACATGGTTTCAGGCCTGCTGCTGCCGATCTGGCGGCGGATCCCCAACGAATCGACCCGCGTCTACCGCCTGCAAACCGATGCTGGCGAGCGCGTCATCGGCCGCAAGGTTTCGCCCGCTTGGGTCGCCACGGTGATTGAGCAGGACACGGCGTCCGTCGTGCCTGCCGATGCTTGGGCGGTGCTGTGCGCCGGAGATGCCAAACTGCATCTGGCCGAAGATCAGACGCTCGCTCGCGTCCGCGCCATGAATGACTGGCGGATCGAACTGACCGGCTTCAACGATCTTGGCATCGAGCGATTGAAGGCAATGGGCTTGATCTCCGAGATCGTCTCGTGGAAACTCAAGCTCTACATACCGACAGGGGCTGTCGGGGTTGATGTGCTCGCCAAGCTGCTGGACCGGTTTCCGATCCAGCGGATCGCGGCACGCAAAGCCGCCTGAAGGAGCCCCGAATGGACAGTCCCGCCACCGATATCGCCCGCCGCCTTGCCGCCTCAGCCGAGGCGGTCTGCCGCCGTTACCTGTCCAATGGTCGCCGAGAAGGCTGCTACTGGCTGGTCGGCGATGTTCACAATTCGCCGGGTCGCAGTCTCTACGTCCGATTGTCAGCAACAGCCGAAAGCCGGGGAGGCGCGGGCAAATGGACAGACGCGCAAAGCGGCGACCATGGTGATCTTCTCGACATTATCGCCGCGAGTTGCTCCCATCGGACCATGCGCGAGACGCTCGACGAAGCCCGCCAATTCCTGAGCCTGCCGCCGCCTGATGAGTCCAAACTCCGAAACCCGACCATATGCAAAGCGCCGACCGGCACACCAGAAGCGGCCCGGCGCCTATGGGCCGCCTCAAAGCCGATCACGAACAGCATCGCAGCGCGTTATCTTGGTCGCCGGTCGATCATCGATCTTTCCGGCATTGATCAACTGCGTTTCCATCCGCGCTGTTACTATCGGCCTGCTGAAGATGATGTCCCTGGTGTGCGGGAGGCATGGCCCGCAATGATCGCTGCAGTCACCGACAATGAGGGCACTATCACGGGGGTTCATCGCACTTGGCTTGATCCACAATCCTACGACAAAGCGGCTGTCGCATATCCACGACGCGCCATGGGGCACTTGCTCGGCTCGGGCGTCCGGTTCGGCAAAGCGGACGGTGTCATGGTTGCCGGTGAAGGCCTCGAAACAATGCTGTCGCTGCGACAGGTGATGCCATCCATGGCGATGATCGCAGGGCTATCGGCCGCCCACCTCGCTGCCATCCAGTTCCCTGCTGCGCTGCACTGCCTCTATGTCGCGCGCGATGATGATCCAGCCGGGGCAACGGCATTGTCGACCTTGACCGAGCGATGCGAACCGTTGGGCATTGCGGTCATACCGCTTGAACCCCGGCTCGACGATTTCAACAGCGACCTTACAACCTATGGCCACGAGCAGTTGGCAGCGGCCATTCGGGTGCAGCTCAGCGCCGCCGATGCCGTGCGGTTTCTCAAAGAGTGAGCGAAGCTGGCCGGTAAGCGGGGGATTTTCCGGGGCAGTGGGGCGCATCGCCACCTCTCCCGGTCCTTGAAGGTCGCCACGCCCTCGGCCTTCGGGAGGGGGCGACTGCGGCAGCGAACACGGGCACCGCAATGGCTGCGCTGCGGCTATTTTCCGCCGGGGCTGCGCCCCTTTGCATCGCGAAACAAAATTGCCTTGCTTCGCCATCCTCCGCTGGCGCTCCGGCCGCGCGTTTCCGCGCGGTGCAGACCCGTGCCCGCCGCCGCTGGTCGTCGCCACAAAGGCCGCGAGAGGCGCGGCTCAGGACATGGAGACCATCATGGCAAGCGCCCCAGATCTTCCCCTTGAAGACACCACCCCCGAACTCGGCCCAACCGCCTATCTCCTCCAGGAAATGCAGCTTTACGGCTATCGGCCCTTCCAGGACGAACCTGATGGCAGGCCGCTACCAGATGCCCGCCTTGCCGGTGGCGCGGTCGCCGACATGTTCGACGGGCTTGTCTCAGCTTTGATCGACACCCGCATTGAACCCGATCTCGAAGACCTGCTCTGGAACCTCGTCAACATCTTCCACCGCGCCGGCGAGCGGGTCGAACGCGATATCGACGACAATGAACAGGCGCAAAAACGCCTTCAGCGCGAACAGGATGGCAGCGAAGTGCGCTCGGTCGAACTTGAGCGCCATATTGCCGAAGGCATCTCGCTCATCGAACGCCGCGACACGATGGAATTCTTCCGTGAAGCCGCTGCCGATCAATTCCGCATCCACGCCCGCAAGGCCTGGACGCCCCGCACCGGATCCCGAGTCAACCGCAAGGCCATGACCTCAGCCATCATCGACAGCCGCGACTTCCTCGACAAGCGTGCCAGAGAAAATGCCCGCGTGCTGCTGCCCGAAGGCACCCGTATCGCCTTCACCGGTGGCCCCGACTGCAACGATCACTCGGCGATCTGGGATGTCCTCGACCGGGTACATGGGCGTCATGCCGACATGGTCTTGCTCCACGGCGCCACACCCACTGGTGCCGAACGCGCCGCCGCCTGCTGGGCCGACACGCGCCGCGTGCCACAAGTCGCCTTCCGGCCTGACTGGAACCGACACAAGAAGGCCGCTCCATTCAAGCGCAACGACCGTATGCTCGAAGCTCTGCCAGTAGGTCTGGTCGTATTTCCGGGCACCGGCATCCAGGACAATCTGGCTGACAAGGCGCGCAAGATGGGCATTCCGCTCTGGGACTTCCGCGAGAAGCGATGAGACGGTTAGCTTCGTCCATTCTCACTTAGAATGGCCGGTTTAAGTTTCAGAAAGTGAGGTGGCTCCCCTCACATGTGCGAAGTGCAATGTCGGCATACGCCGAACCCTGCCATTCGGAAGTTTGACGCTAGCTGGGCAGTCAGGGGCCCGTCCCAGTGGTTCGATTTAGACTGAAAGCATCCGCAGTTCGCTTTTCATCTTCGAAAAATTGGCGAGTCGTTTGTGAACCCATCGCGTGTATGGGTGATGTCACAGAAAGACGGCTATGACGGAAGTAACCGATGGATTTTCGACGAATCATTGATGAAGTGGCACGTCGTAAGGTCACTGGCTTCACCGGCACGATCGATGAGGACGGGGAATACTATTCTAAGATCTATGCCGGCAGCGCAAGCATGGGCGAAAGCATCGCGTCGGATTATCATGGCCGGTTCCTGATCGAGCTCATCCAGAACGCGAATGACGTGCATCCCGACGACCGATCCGACGGCGCGATCGAGGTCGTCTTGAATTTAGCGGAGGGGCCGTTTGGTGTTCTCTACGTGGCAAACGGCGGCACGCCCTTCCGACCCAAGAACGTCGACGCGCTTTGTGATATGGGCCTTTCCAGCAAGCCGCCAGGCGAGTCCATTGGCAACAAGGGACTGGGGTTTCGCAGCGTGCACCATGTGACGGATGTTCCGCACGTCTACTCCCGCGCATCCGACGCTAAGGCTGACCACTTCGACGGCTTCTGCTTCCGCTTCGCAGGAAGCGACGATCTGGACCGTCTATTTGCTAATCCTCGACATCGAGAGCTGGCAAAAAGCGACCTGCCGCTCTTCCATATCCCTGTCTGGGTGAGCGAACAGCCCGAGGCTGTTACCCACTTCGCGAGGCAAGGTTACTCGAGCGTGATCGCACTGCCGCTGAGATCGGCGGACGCCGTGGCAGACGTCCGGCGCGAGTTTGCCTCCGTTCGCGAGAGCGGCGTGCCACTCCTGCTGTTCCTGTCTCGACTCGCAAGTTTGACCGTCAAGGTTCTGGGGCCTGACGGCACAGTCGAGGACAAGATCATTCTCGAACGGACGGAAGACCCTGTCGAAATCGGCGGCCAATTGCTATCGGTCGCCTACTTGGGAAGCGCGGGTAAGTACCTGATCGCCAGAAGATCGGTTCCCGAGACCGAGATGCTCAGCGCCATTCAGGATGGCATCGAGACCAAGCAACTCCACAAGCATTGGGAAAAATGGGAGGGTGATGGCGAAGTCGCCCTGGCTGTCCGCCTTGATGAGATGGTCCCGCAAACCCGCCTCTACACCTACCTGCCAATGGGAACGCAGGCTGTTTCGCCGTTCAATGGCTTCCTCCACGGTACATTTTTTCCTAACTCGAGCAGAACCGCGGTGGACGCGTCCATAAGGTTGAACGCCCTGCTCGCTGAGACAGCGGCAGCCTTAGCTGCGGCGACCATAGCGACGCTTGTCTCCCCTGCTGCGGATGAAGCATCGCCAAGCTTGGACCACGTGTGCCGTGCTAACGCGGTTGTGGACCTGCTAGCGTGGGAGCGGGTTGACAGTTTGGCAACCGACGCACCGCTCGAAGACATCATCGTCGAACAATTGATTTCAATCCTAGGGGTCGAATGTCTCGGCGATGCTCCGATCGTGCCGACGCTTTTGCAGGATGCTCAGCTTCTCGGTTGGTCGTCTGCCACGAAGACTCGCCACTGGACTGAAGAGGGAGAGTTCTTCGGTGCCGACGCTGCAGCTCGAAACGCGCCAAGCACGGGTGTATCGCCCATCTGGCCGGGATTGGGCCCGCGCATCGTCCGGCTTGGAAACTTCTTGGCACGGGCAATGATCGGGTATGTCGATAGGCCCAGAGACCAAGAGCGGGTCGCCCTTGTCGTCGCTATTGCAAGGGAAATTGCCAGCGGCAAGCAATCCACCATGTCGCGTTGGTCTGGTTTCTATCGCCAACTTCCAAAATTTCTGGATCGAGCGGGCATTGGCTTAGCCGGAGCGCTCGTCCTGCTCGATGCCGACGGAAAGTTGCGAAAGGCGATGACGCCTGCTGGAGAGGTTGAGGGCAAGGCGGTCCGCCGCAAGCGTGGCACGGTCGTGGTGTCGGTGTTCTTCCCGCCGGCGCGGCGCGGGGGAGGCCAGGACGAAGATGACCTTGTCCTGCCCGCGAGCCTTGCCGACAACTTCGCCTTCCTGTCGCACGGCCTCGATTGGTATGGCGACCTTTCCGAAGCCCGCGAATACCTAGAGAAGCACAAACTTGCCTTGGAGTTCGACCGCGACGTTATCCTTGCGCAGCTCTCTCGGATCGTCCGTGCGGATGGGAGGAACGCCACGCGGGCGGCTGGTCTTCGGTTGGCATTCCAAATTTGGCGCGGGCCCCGCACCAAAGGCCGTGCTTTCAAGTTGCAGGCACAGCATCGGTTCATGGTGCCGACGGTGGATGGCGAATTCGTCGATGCCCGGGAAGCGGTGTTCTCGCGTAGTTGGCCGGACGAGACACTTGGGCCGCTCATCCATCGGTTCATCGGGAGCGCACCCACCGGCTCGGCCGACATTGACGCACTCGCAGCGCGTCGATTGGGGGATCGAAACCACTATTGCTTCAAAGGATCGAGCGGCGAACTGTGGACAGAGTTCCTCGCCGAGCTTGGCGTCCAGAAAGGACTCCATCCCATCCGCAAGACCCCACCGGCAAGCGTTCCCGCTCGTCGACTGAAGGACTTTTCGTTCTGCGAAGATCTTGGCATTCCCGAAACAGCTGCCCAAGCATGGCGCGCCGATATCACCGAGCATGTCCCCGATGCGTTCAAGTTGAAGTCCTCTACCGGCGGCTATATCCTGCGAGGCGAAATCCTTTGGCTTCCCGGACAGGGCGATGTCGAGCGGTTCACGCGCGATTGCCTGGAGCATTTCGCCCAGCTGATTATCGCATGGCTCGAGGCTCCGCCTGCGAAGGGCTGGGCCATCGACGTCCATCACCATCATTTCATACACGACGACGCCCGCGACTGGCCTACCCCGATCCGATCGTTCCTGCGCTCATCCGCATGGATACCCGCTGATCAGCCTTCGACGGAAGGCACGCAGCATGTGACCGTCCGGGCTCGCGAGGTATGGCGGACCGAAGACGGGGAGCGCTTTCCGCCGTTTTTGAGGCGCCCCACCATCCCGGTGATGCGTACGCTCGAACGCGTCACGAAGGGGCAAGTTGGTGAGCTTCTAAAGCGGACTGGGATGAGTCAGCTTTTCGCTCCGGACACCCTGGTCCAGCAAGCTGCATTCCTCGCCACCCAGTTTGGCAGCGTTGGCTTCGATCGCTACTTCGAGCGACACTTCTTGAACCTTTATCATCGCGGCTGGCACCGACTCGCCACCCGTCACACTGCGGGAAAGTTAGACACGGCGACAGCCAAGGCTCCAAGCCTGATCGTCGTGAAGGAGGGCAACGGTTTCCGCACCGCCGACCTGACCCCGGCGGGTTCGCCAGCGGTCTACGTGCGGGATACACGCGACGACACGGTCGTGAGCCTTGCGGAAGCCGCTGGGGTGAGTCTGTTCGATGCGGGTTCGGGTGATGCGGAAGCGATCGGTCGCCTCATGGCGGCACTCTACGGCGACCGCGTCCGCCTACTTTCCGGCGTCGGCTACGAACTGATCGCGGACGGCCAAGCGCTTGGTGAGGGCGAAACCGTGCCCGTACTCTCTCTCTGCCCACGCTTGCGCTTGTTTGTCGCGGTGGCACTGGAGGCATTGAAGGGTGCGGACTACCAGCGGCTTCCAGCAGATCGACAAGGTATCCTTGCCAAGCTCGAACGCTTGCTGATCCAACGCGCTGGCATGATCCGGTTTAAGTTCGATGGGGTCGACATCGAGGGAGACGTCGAGCACCGCCGAGCCTTCACGGTTAAGCTGGAAGACGAGCGCACGGTCGTCGTCACGCGCGTTTCCGGTGCCTTCGACTGGCAGTCTGTCGACGACTTGCTCCCTTCGATATGTGAGGCCATCGAGCAGCAATCGCTCGAGCCCAATCTGCGCCTGCTCCTGTCGGATATCCGATATTCCGGGGCGGCAGTGGACCAAGAACCGGACCTAGAGGGGGAGATTGAGCCGCTGGCGGATCGGCTTCGCCTGGGTGCGCAGGCCCGATCTGTTGCCCGCGACACCCTAGGCGCGAGCATCGAGCGACAATCACCTTGGCTCAAGGCGGTGCTGCATGCTGCTGGCGGGCAAGCGGCGATCGACGCCTTCGAGGAGGACGAGGCCGCCATCGTGCAGGATGTCGGCCGCCTCCGTTCATTTCTCTCGCTGTGGCTGGCACCGGCGCAAATGGACGTCGAGCGTGTCCTTGACGCGTGTAGGACTTCACTTACGATATCGGAACTTCGCGAAGCACTAGGAATGGACTTCGCAGTTCTGAACCACGCGCTCGTCGCAGTCGGAGAGGCACCTGACACATATCCGGAAGTCCATGCCGGCCAGCTCGTCCATTTCATCCGGGACAACGACCGGGCGATTCTGGACTGTCTACGCATCACGCACGCGGGTGCGTTGGCGCGCTTTGATCCGGCCCCCGGCTACTCGGCGGCGCGCGACGCGCTGTATGAACTCAAATCCGATCCTGCCTGGCTCATGCAATTTCGCGATGTGCCGGAGCTGATTCTAGCCGCACATGTGGATGTCTGGCTGTTGTCACATCGTGCGCCAGCTCTTGCCGAGGGTGGCGCCGGGCTCGAGCCACTCAATGAAGTCCGGGATTCAAACGCGGCAATGACCCGCAAGCTCGTGGCAACGGCCACACCCCTCGTGCGCGCTTGGTGCGTCAAAAACAGCGCGACGGTTCCAGCCCCGTGGATCGATGGCGATGGCGGCTATTCCTCGATACGCACCGTTTTGGACAAGGGCGGTGCATTCGAGTTTCAGACCCTATCTGAGACCTCCGTTATACGCTGGCTCGCGATCCTGGGGGCTTGGCCGGCAGGCATGCCGGAGAGCCTCGACCGCGATGTCCTCGGGATCGGTGACAAGGACCTGGACGCCGAACATGCAAGGGTCCGCGCCGAGGCGGATGCCAGAAAGCGCGAGGCCCGGTCGGTTTCCTTCAATGGCCGCAAGATTGACCCCGAGGAAGCGGATTGGCCGTCGGTTTGCGACGAACTGTCAGCAACATTGTCTTCGAAGCTGTTTAGCATGGCGATCGGTAGCGCCGCGAAATTGAAGCCCTCGCGAGCTAGGGACAAATCCAGATCACGCGAGGAGGACCGCAAGCAGAAGCCGCCGCCGCCACCTTCGCGAGCGCCATCCCAGAAGACCGACATGATCGGGCGGCTAGGAGAGATGGCCGTCTATCATTGGCTACGCCGCCGGCTGCCGGACCAAGACATCGATGCTGCTTGGGTGTCTGGAAATGCGCGACCGATCACGAACCGCGAGGGAAGTGATAGCTTGGGCTACGACTTCGAGATCGGATTCCGCGGGCAGCGCTGGCAGATAGAGGTAAAGGCGAGCCTTTCCGATCCCTGCGCATTCATCCTCGGCGAAACGGAAGTCAGGGCTGGGAGGGCCGCTGCTCGCCCTCGAAGCGGGACGCAATATTGGATCGCCTATGTCAGCAATATCGGAACTCCCTCCCAGGCGAGGGTGGAGATGTTGCCAAATCCGATGAGCGAGGAAGGCGAGGCCGTCCTCAACCTACTTGGCGAAGGACTTCGCTATGGCTTCGTCCGGGTGCCCTGAAAGTGTGTCCGCCGCGACTGCGTTCAGCTGCCAACGGTTCAAGTTTCCAGCAACCGCTTCTCGTAGACGGTACTGATTCCGCTACCATCCCAAACATAGCACAGATGCCGTTCCTGCCGACAATTCGACAACCGCCGGGGCCGGAACACAGCGGCACATTCGCCGCCGGGATCGCGGACGCTTTCATATACAATCCCGTCCGACCCTGCGTCGCGCAAGGTTCGCGCGGTCTGCTGCGACACGGCATAGCTGCTCGGATGATACAACGCGGGTAACGCTTCCCGCTGCCCACGGATGTCGTGAAGGCTCGCGTCGAGATCGACGGCATAAACCCGCATGTCGAGTTCCTGCGCCGGTTCGTCGGTAGCCTCAAGGAAATGCGTGCGGTGATGCCTGGTTTCGGCAATTGCGGTTGCCAGCGTTCGCCCCGCATAAAAAACGCCGTAGCTGCCGTCGGTGAAGCGGTCGCCGACCGGATTGAGATGGGTGAACGCTGCCATGATTGCCGACGTACCGGGGCCGGAGACGCGGTCCTCAGGCGGCACGAGCGAAAGCTCGCCTGCTTCATCGCGCAGGCGGTCATTGGTCATGGCTTCGATGGCATAGACCGCTTCAAGATCAGCCGGATCGGCAACCGCCTCGAACAGCGAGATTGGCGGAAACCGGCTCGGGATGATGCGGTAGCAGGGCGTCCAGCGGACTTTCGACGTGGGAATGTCCACGGGGTCAGCCGCGCTGCCCGTCGACATACTGGCGCACGACATAGAGGTCGGCGACATTGCCCGACATCATCCGGTCGAGCGCCGAGGCGCCGCCGAAGACTTGCGCCTTGTTGGGTTTGCGCACCCACGCATCGGCTGTCTTCGGCAGCAGGATATGCAGGCCCTTGTAGATGCCCATGACATAGGAAATCCGCTCCAGCGCATCCTTGGGCAGCGCCGCGACCACGCCGCGCTTCCATGACTGGAAGGTCGAGCGACTCTCCAGACCGAGCAAGCGCATCTGCTCCTGCTCTTTCAGGCCCCAGGCATCGGCAATGCGGAAGAACGTCCGCAGAGCTGGCCCCGTCAGATCCTTGCGATCAAGTCCCCTTGCAGGCGCGTTGGCTGCAGTTTGGATACCCATGTCGACACATCCTTTCATGGCTTCATATGCTCATATTCTGCACAAAAGTCAATATGAGAGCTGATATTGCACATCACGACCTGTGTAATTCAGCGAGAGCTCACTGCTGTTGCCCGTTCGCTGTCCAAGGTGACGACGCCTCTCGATCAGACATTTCCTGGGTGTGAGGGATGATTGCTGCTGCGCTCCACGCAGTGATCCGATGGGGAGGAAGCGCCCGACTTTTGGTCGATGAAAACGGAGATTGCCGAGTGACATTCGTTCTCCGGTGGCGCGAAAATCACCCCTCCTTGTCGCCTGTCTGCGGGTCTCGTCTCGCCTAGTACCGTCAACCCCGTGCGGGGTTCGCCCTTCGCTGACGCTGCGGTGACGGCGGCTCCCGGCCCCTTCTTTTGGCGCCATCGGGGATGGTCCCCGACCACCTTTAGGAGAAACGACATGGCTACCATCGCAAACCTCACCGTGAAGTCCGACGACAGCTTCGAAGGCAACCTCGCAACGCTGACCGTCTCCGCGCCGATCGCGATCATCCCCAACAACCGCAAGACCAAGGACAGCGAACCCGACTATCGCATCGTCAGCCGCAAGAACGGTTTCGAACTGGGCGCAGGCTGGAAGCGCTTCTCGCAGAACACCGGCGCCGAATATGTCTCGGTCTCGCTCTCGGCTCCTGAATTCGGCACCATCTACGGCAACATCGCCAACGCGCCGGGCGATGATCCTTCGAAGAAGGTCATCATCTGGAACCCGCCAAGCTAAGGTGCCAGCGTCGGCCCCGCCTCCGGGCGGGGCCGAATTAACACCAGTGCAAGAAAAGCAGCATGTCCGAAATGCATGCACATTTTTCGGACAATGCCCTGGATGCGCCTCTTACTGTCCTACCGCCGGATATTGCGGAGAGTTGTCACCTCTTCCGGATGGCGATCAAGAATCTCAATCAAGCCGACCGCAGCTTCGCTGGGCTGCATTGTACCACGCTCATACTTTTGGAACGCTCGCCGTCCGCCTCCAATGATCCTACCCGCCTCCTCTTGGGTGAGGCCAAGCTTCTTGCGCACGGCCTTGACCCGTGCGGCATAGGCCGCTCGCAACTCGATATAGGCTTGATCTATCGTTTGAAGTTCAGCGCCCGAATGGATGGAATCGCCATCGCCTTCAGGATACCAGCCCGGCACCTCCACTTCGCGTGCCAACGAGCCAACGCTCAGCGTTTGCATCCGCGCGTCACGCCGAAGCACATCACCGGTCTTGGGATGAATCCGAGTCTGACCCATCTTCAAACCTCCTTGCCCGATGTCGATCGAAGATCGTTCAGCATCTCACCTGCAAACCCCAGCGCGAGAAGTTCTCTCTGGCTTCCGCCAATACACCTTCAAGGTTAATTTTCAACTGCCGCCGTTTGTCTGACCGGGCGCAACGATGCAGCGCCTTCGGCAAGCAGGCGGGCGATTTCGTCCGACGTTTTGCGCACCGCTAGCTTCAGAGCTTCATCGATATGGATGTAGTCCTGCGTCACGTTCTGCGAAGCATGCCCGAGCATGGCCCGTATCGTCAGTTCCGTGAATCCGAGTTCGCCCGCGATGCTGCCGAAAGTGTGGCGAAGGGTATGAAGTGTGGCGCCCTCAATTCCCGCCCACTGGCAAACTCTCCGGAAACAGGCTGGTGCAGCCTGGTATGCGCCAGCGCCCGTCATTGACGGGAACACGTAGGGGTTACCAACGATCTCAGGTTGAGCGAGCACGACCTTCAGTGCTTCTGGGCCGATCGAGCGGACCTGAGCATCGGTTTTGGTATCCGGGAAGGAGACAAACCCGCCCTCCGCATGCACCCAGGCGCGCTTCATCGACTGCGCCTCTTCCCGTCTGTATCCTGTCAGCGCAAGTGTCCGTACCACTGCAAGTGCTGTCGGATTTTCGCCATTACGTTCGGCATAGGCGATCGCTTTACCGAACGCCACGAGTTCGGCAGTGCTGAGCCGTCTCGTCTTCTTGTTGATTGCGAGTTTCTTGGCTCCTCTGGTTGGGTGCTCCGCAATCAGCCCCTTGTGCTTGGCATGACCCAAAATGGCTTGCAGCGACCCGAGGCATCGCGACGCGACGCCAGGTCCGCCAGCGGGCCGACCGCCACGGCCTTTACCTCTAGCCTTGGCAGTTTTACCGTCCCGGACATCAGCCTGCATCTGCTCGACATCCGCGATCGTCAGCCTTTTCGCCATGCGATGGCCAAGAATCGGTTTGATGTGAGTGTTGATCCTGCTCTCATCCATCGCGAGCGAGGAGGCTTTGATTGGACGGTTCTTGCGGCCAAGAATGTTGCCGGCGCGAGCTTCAACCAGATACCAGTCACAGATCTCGGCGACGGTCATGCCACTGCGGGCCTGATGAATTGCCTCTGCTGGATCCTGACCACCAGCAACTTCGCCAAGCTTGATCTTCGCCAGATCCCGAGCTTGCTCCGTCGTGATGACACCATAGCGGCCGAGATTGATGCGCCGCTTGATCCCTTCGATGTTGCGGTACTGAACGATGAAGGTCTTGAGCCCCGACGGAAGCGCCCGCAAGCCGAAACCCCGAATCTCGCTGTCCCACAGGACGGCCTGTTTATCTTTAGGCGGCGCGAATGCGTCTACATTGCGCTTGTTCAACTTCGCTGTCGGCATATTTGACCCTCCATTTGGAGACAAAGATTTCAGGGGGGTGCTTTGTCTCCACTTTGTCTCCAGATTTAAGCGTTTCGAGGGTATTATGGGCGGAGGCAATCGTAAACAGAAACATCATAAATATATGATGTAGCGTAGATAATCGTACTTGGGAAAGTTTGGGAAAAGTGGCCGAAATATTTTGCCAAGGTTGGGGTCGAGGGTTCGAATCCCTTCGCCCGCTCCAGTCTTTCCGACAATTTCGGAAAATTCGTGACAGGCCGTAGAGGCCTCAAGCACACATTCTTATGCTGGCACGTCCTCCCGTCCCGCGGGCAGAATGCTCTCAAGTTTGCCGGTCACCGCCAGGGCTTCATCAGCGCCTTATTTGCAGGCCCCGTTCCCTGCATTGCGCACCGCGACAAATGCGATCGATTGGGCCGGAACGCTCAGACTGCCCGCTACGGGCGTCCCGCCGAGGTTGGTGAGATTGCTCCTGGTATCGATCCCCGGCGTCAGGCCGTTGATCTTGATATTTCGAGTGTCGATCGGTTCGCCGGTGATGGTCCAGCCCAGCGCACCTGCGCCCACGCCCAAGGTTTGGTCCGAGGTGCCAGTGTTGATCGCCAGCAAGCCGACGCCGCCGGGTTGACCGCGCAGGCAATGGGCAAAGAGGCGCAAGTCGGGCGAGGGCGATTTGGGGGCTGCAAGCACGGTCGTGCCCATGGTGCGCTTCCACAGTACCGCGGCCCAGTAATTCGGGCGCGGCACGCCAGTGTCATGGTCGATCATGCCGTAGTCGGAAGCATCGAGCGTGTTGTGCGCGACAACCTGCACACCCTTCTGTGCCAGCACGCCAAGCTGGTTGAGGAAACGGAATGTGTCGAGGTAGGTTGAGGCCCAAGGGCTGCCGCCACAAGCCGCCTGTGCCGTCTCGTTGAGCCACAGAGGTTTGCCCGGTGCGTACTTGTCGCGCAAGCCGTGATAGTATGCTTCATCGGTAAGAGTGCGATTAAGCCAAGCGGCTGTCAGCGCCTCGTCCTTCAGGCCGGGGCCTGAACCGCAACGCTGCGAAACGTTGCCGTAAAAATGGTAAGTGAAGATATCGAGGCTGTTCGGATCGAGCTTCAGCAGGTCTTCGGAACGAATCAGGCCAACGCCCTGTGTGGCGGTCCCATCCTTCATCATCGTGCCTTCGGCAGTCCCGCCCGTGCCGGATATTTTCAAATCAGGTGCAGACTTCTTCGCCCACGCCCGGAAAATGCGGAAATCGCGGGAATAGTCGGCTGCAGTGTAGTCCTTGGGAAAACCGCCGTGGGTGGGAATGGTCGGCTCGTTGAACAGTTCCGCGCCATAGATGCTGCCGCCAGCTTCGCGGGTGAGATCGACAAGGCGCTGCGCCTGCTCGGGATTCCAGCTGCCATCGGCATTGCGCGCGCCGGGACCGGCGGGAAAGCTGGTGACGATGCGCGCGTTGGTTGCTTTGGCGAAAGCGACGACACCACGCCATGCCTCCCGGCTCAAAACCTGATTATAGCCTTCGGGTGGCGTTGTGACAGTCTCATCTTTCGCGGGGAGGTAGGTGGTGTTGGCCCAGGTGCCCGAAACCCTGAGGTAGGTCGGTCCGAGCTGCCTGGCAAAGGCGAGGAGCGAGGGGTCGGCCAGATTCACCGCAGGACGCATCCGGTATCTGTCATTGCCAAAACCATAGGGTGCCCAGAAGCGCCCGCCGGTCACTTCGACCATTTCGATATTGTAGGAAAGATAGCGATCCGAAACAGTTGCCACGCGGTGTAGCGAGGCCAAGGGGCTCTTTGGCGGGCTCTTTGCAGGCTTTGCACCAGCACCGGAGCACAGAACGGAGGCCGCAAGGGCCAGAGCAATCGTGCGCTTCATCGTCTCTCTCCTCACCAGTTCCACATCGTGCCGTCTTCCAGCCGGGCGACCGGGAGGTAAGCGGGCTTGTAGGGGTATTTTGCGGCCAGTTTCTCGTCGATATCGACGCCGTGGCCGGGGCTTTCGCCGCAGAACAGCTCGCCCGCATCGAAGTGATAGTCATGCGGGAAAACCGCGTCGGTCTCCTCGGAGTGGCGCATGTATTCCTGAATGCCGAAATTGGGCACCCAGGTATCGAAGTGCAGCGCGCAGCCCATGGTGACGGGCGAAAGGTCGGTCGCGCCGTGGCAGCCGGTGCGGATCTGGTAAAGCGCGGCAAGGTCGGCAATGCGCCGCAGGTGCGTGATCCCGCCCGCGCCGACCACGGTGCAGCGGATATAGTCGATCAACTGGTTCTGGATCAGGTCCTTGGCGTCCCAGATGGTGTTGAAGATCTCGCCCACGGCGAGTGGGGTGACGGTGTGCTGGCGCACCAGCTTGAACGCCTCCTGATTTTCCGCCGGAGTGCAATCCTCCAGCCAGAACAGCTGGTATGGCTCGAGCATCTTGCCGAGGTTGGCGGCTTCCTGCGGGGTGTAGCGATGGTGGCCATCGTGCAGCAGGTGGTGGTCAAAGCCGTATGTTTCACGCAGCTTCTCGAACAGCTTGGGGACATAGTTCAGCGCCTTGCGCGTGTCCCAGCCGGTGACCGAGGGCAGGGCGGCATCGGCCGGTTCGTAATAGAGCTTGCCGCGCCCGACACCGTAGGCGTCCTTGATGCCGGGAACGCCGGTCTGCGCCCGGATCGCTTTATAGCCCATGTCGATGTACTGGCCGACGGCATCGACCGTCTCGGCAATGTCTGATCCGTTGGCGTGGCCATAGACCATCACCCCGTCACGGCTGCGCCCGCCGAGCAGTTGATAGAGCGGCATTCCGGCCATCTTGGCCTTGATGTCCCACAGTGCCATATCGACAGCAGCAATCGCCCGCATTGTCACCGGGCCGCGCCGCCAATAGGCTCCGCGATAGAGATATTGCCAGATATCCTCGATCCGGCGTGGGTCCATGCCAATCAGGCAGGGGATGACGTGCTCTTCCAGATAGGCGACCACCGAAAGCTCGCGCCCGTTCAGCGTGCCATCGCCGATGCCATAGACACCCTGATCGGTCTCGATCTTGAGCGTAACGAAATTGCGTCCCGGACAGGTGACGATAACGCGGGCGGCGGTAATCTTCATGGGCATCCTGTGTTTTTGCTTTTGGCCGGGTTATGGTCGAACCTTGACCAGATTGGTCTGACCTGTCAATCCGATTGGTAAGGCCAAAGCTGTTTCGCATGGCCTTCGGGCGGATATTGGGCTTGTGCCAGGCAGCAAAATCGGCATTAGGAAACCGGTGTCATAAGCTCACGAATTGTGCCAAAAGGTATTGCGCAACCAATCCGGAGTCTCTCCCCTTGCCTCATTCCGCATCCCGCCCGCTGACACTCCATCCCGACCGGCTATTGCCTGCCGATCCGGCCACGCGCGCCCTTGCGCGGGAGCTTTATGCCTCGGTCGCTGGCCTGCCGATTGTCAGCCCGCACGGCCACACGGACCCTTCGTGGTTCGCTGGCAACGCCTCATTCGGCAATGCAACCGAACTGCTGTTGGTGCCGGACCACTACGTTTTCCGCATGCTCTATTCCCAAGGCGTGCCGATGGAAGCGCTCGGTGTCGGTGGGGCGAAAGTCGATCCGCGCGAGGCATGGCGGCTGTTTGCGGAACGCTATCATCTGTTCCGCGGAACGCCCTCGCGCATGTGGCTGGATTGGGTCTTTGCCGAAGCTTTCGGCATCGATGTACGGCTGGATGGCGGGACCAGCGACCATTACTTCGATACGATCACCGATGCCCTCACCACCGATGCCTTCCGCCCCCGCGCCCTGTTCGAGCGGTTCAATATCGAGGTGATTGCGACCACCGAAAGCCCGCTCGACAGCCTTGAACACCACGCGGTGATTGGCGCATCAGGCTGGCAGGGCAAGGTCGTCACCGCCTATCGCCCCGATCCGGTGGTCGATCCCGATTTCGAGGGCTTCCGCGATAACCTGAGGACCTTCTCGGATCTGACCGGCGAGGATTGCCTGTCCTGGACCGGCTACCTGAACGCACACCGCCAGCGCCGCGCTTTCTTCGCTTCGATGGGTGCGACCAGCACCGATCACGGCCACCCGACCGCGCTGACCGCTGACCTAGGCACTGTGGAAGCTGAGGCGCTGTTCCGCAAAGTATTGGCTGGCACATTCACGGCGGAAGATGCGGAACTGTTCCGCGCCCAGATGCTCACCGAGATGGCGGCAATGTCTATCGACGACGGCCTAGTCATGCAGATCCACCCGGGGGCTTTCCGCAACCACAACGCCCGCGTGTTTGAGACGTTCGGGCGCGACAAGGGCGCGGATATCCCGAGCCGCACCGAATATGTCCGCGCGCTGAAACCCCTGCTCGACCGTTTCGGCAATGACCCGCGCCTTTCGGTGATCCTCTTCACGCTGGATGAGAGCACCTATGCCCGCGAACTGGCCCCGCTCGCCGGACACTATCCCTGCCTCAAGCTCGGCCCGGCCTGGTGGTTCCACGATAGCCCCGAAGGCATGCGCCGCTTCCGCCGCGCGACGACCGAGACGGCGGGCTTCTACAACACCGTCGGCTTTAACGATGATACCCGCGCGTTCCTCTCGATCCCGGCGCGGCATGACGTTGCCCGGCGGATCGACTGCGGCTTCCTCGCCGAACTGGTGATGGAACACCGCATCGAAGACTGGGAAGCAGCGGAGCTGGCGCAGGAACTCAGCTACAATCTGGTCAAGCAGGCTTACAAGCTGTGAGCGATCTGCGCCTCAATCCCTTCACGCTGGCAACCTTCGCGCCTGCGGACGCCGAGCGCTATGACTATGACCGCGATGCGCAAGGCTGCGGCATTGTTCATTTCGGCATCGGCGCGTTCCACCGCGCGCATCAGGCCTGGTACACCGATCTTGCCATGTCAGCGGGTGATCGCGACTGGGGCATTATCGGCGTCTCGCTGCGATCAGGCGAAGTTGCGCACCAGATGAACCCGCAGGAAGGGCTCTACACCATCACCGAGCGTTCGGGCGAGGGCACGAAGACCCGCATCATTGGTGCGGTCAAGCAGGTGCTGGTCGCACCCTATGAGCCGGACGAGGTGGTTGCCGCGCTCGCCGCGCCGGGCACTCGCATTGCCAGCTTCACCATCACCGAAAAGGGCTATTGCCGCGCCAAGGATGGAAGCCTTGATCCGGCGCTGGCTGGCGACGAGAGCGTCTACCACTACCTCGCCCTTGGCTTGCGCCGCCGGCACGATGCGGACCTTCCCGGGCTGACCCTGCTCAGCTGCGATAACTTGGCCGACAACGGCAAGCAGCTGGCACGACTGATGCGCGAATATCTGACGTGGCACGATCCGGCCTTGCTGGCTTGGTTCGAG
The DNA here is from genome assembly GCA_947451145.1 of Sphingomonadaceae bacterium. Taxonomy (GTDB): domain Bacteria; phylum Pseudomonadota; class Alphaproteobacteria; order Sphingomonadales; family Sphingomonadaceae; genus Novosphingobium. The sequence goes on from CANFXW010000005.1 coordinate 126,807, forward strand.
GCGGAATGCACCTGTCCGTCCTCAATGGTCGACCGCATTGTTCCCGCCACCACCGCGGAGGATCGGGACGTCGTGGCCGAGACGCTCGACGAACTGCGCGATGAAGCGGCAGTGATGACCGAGCCGTTCAGCCAATGGGTGATTGAAGACAGGTTCGCAAACGGCCGTCCATCTTGGGACAAGGTCGGCGCGCAATTGGTGGCAGATGTCCGGCCCTATGAAACCGCCAAGCTGCGGATGCTCAACGGCGCGCATTCGATGCTGGCCTATGTCGGCCTCGCGCATGGCCACACTTATGTTCATGAGGCCATGGCCGATCCCACTATCCGCTCTCAGGCCGACCACCTGATGCGCGAGGAGGCCCTCCCCACAATCGCCGCCGCGCCGGGGCAGGATCTATCCTCTTATGCAGATGATCTACTGACGCGCTTCGCCAACCCTGCGCTCCAGCACCGGCTTATCCAGATTGCGATGGATGGCAGCCAAAAGATCCCGCAACGCTGGCTTGAAACGCTTGCGGCCAATCGGGAGTTGGGCCGCGATTGTCCGGCAATTCTGGCGGGTATTGCCGCGTGGATGGGGCATTTGCGCGGGCGCAATGGCCCGGTTGATGATCCGCGCGCGTCGGAGTTGTCCAGCGCTGTCGGCGGAGCTGATCCACTCGATGCCTTGTTTGGAGAGGGCGGCCTGCTAGCCTCTGGCTGGGTCCCCAGCGAGGCAAACCGCAGGAAAATCCTCGGCTAGCTTACCATAAGTACGGCGGGGGCCAATCCGCCCCCGCCGCCCCCCCCCGTTCAAAGTCCCAGATCGAGGACCTTGCCATCGAAGTTGCCGCCCAGCTTCTGGGTGGCTGCTGCCAGCTTCGCCGGATCGTCATGCGCAATGTAGCCGTCGATCAGCCGCTGATAGTTGGCAACCAGACCTTCGACATCCTTTGCCAGCCGCATAAAGTCAAAGCCCTGCGAATGCAGGCCCTTCTGCTGGATCGGAATGTTCGAATAGTCCTGACGCGGAATCATCGGGAAGTCCTGGCTGTCATAGGGCAGGATCGTCGGTGCCATGGGTGGAGCGGGTTCCTGTCCTTCCGGGAACTGGGTTAGCGACCAGATCTCGAACAGGCAGCTTTCCGGACCCAGCGGGCGGATGCGGTAGGATGACATGGAGGTGAAGAAGGTCAGCAGGAAGTAGTGCGGGAACAGGAACGAGACCGCCTCAAGTGGATGTTCGACCATCACCTGGTTGAGGTCTGGCGCGTCCTCGCCGTGTGCGCGCAGTTCTGCTGTTATGGCGGCGTTGACCTTGCCAAACCACATCATCATCGCCTGATGCGGATCGTCGGGCAGGCCGTCGTGGCCAATCGAGCGGGCAATCTCGACTTCCTTGGCGTGGACCAAGCCCGACATGCCTTCGTTGAGCAGTTCAAGATTCCGGACTTGAGCCGCAATGTTGTCTGCAACGCTGATGTCCGGATTGATCTGAGGGCCAAGGCCGCCGGTGTCATTGCCATAGCGCGAGTTGTACAGCGCCGGCACCGCGTGCTGCAGTTGCGGGTGGGTTTTCATCACGTGGTAGCCTTCCATGAAGGCCTCCATCGCGATTTTCCAGTTCGCGGGAAGAACAGTCGCGAACCACCATTCGGAGCGCAACTTTTCCATCTTGCGGGCATCGAAGCCATCGAGCAGCGGACCCATGCTCTCACGCAGCGAAGGCGCGTTGTCATCGAAGTTGATGAAAGCGCAGCCGCCCCAAGTCTCAACCCGGCAGCTCTTCAGCGCGAGTTCCTTTTGATCGAGCAGGTCCTCGCTGAACAGGTGTCGGCCATAAACGAAGGTGCTTTCGCCATCCATGTTCCAACGCCAGCCGTGGAAGGGGCAGATGAAGCCGGACTTGGCGCAGTTGCCGTGGTCGGCACCATGGCCGCCGGCGATCGGCACGCCGCGGTGGCGGCAATGGTTGTGGTGTGCCTTGACCCCGTCCCTGGTGCGGACGACGATCACCGACTTGCCTACGTTTGAATACTCGATCCAGTCACCGACCTTGGGGATCTGCTCCAGACGGCAGGCCATCTGCCAGACATGCGGCCACAGGTTTTCGACTTCGGCCTGATAAAAGGCCTCGTCATAATACCGCTTCGAAGGGATCAGTTCGGGGTTCTCGATCGGGAAAGGATTTGCCGCACGCAGCATTCCCGCAGGGTCCATTTCAGCCATTGCAGCACCTCTTGTTCTTATGATTGGTGGAAGCAGCGATCAGCTGAAGGGTTCATCGCCCAGCAGGATCGTCCGCTTCAACAGGCGGCCGCAATCGGGATCATAGGGCATGGCGCGGTGCAGGGTGCCGGTGTTGTCCCACATGACGGAATCGCCGACTTCCCACTCGTGCGCATAGTGATAGGGCTCGCTGGTCGCGAACTCGCGCAGGCCGTGGAGGATGCGGGCGCTTTCCTCATAGTCCTTGCCCACCACGTTGCGGGCGGTGTTGCCCAGAACCAGCGACTTGCGACCAGTGCTATGGTGCCAGACCAGCGGCAGTTCCTGCGTGCCCTTCGACATCCAGTCGTTCAGCTGTTCCATCGATGGTTCAGGGGTATGATAGAGCTGCGAAACCCACATCGCGTGGACAACCCGCAGATCATCGATCTGATCCTTGGTTTCTTGGCTGAGGTCGTCATAGGCGGCATAGCAGTTCGAGAATTCGGTGTTGCCGCCCCAGGTCGGCAGAACCTTGCTGGTCAGAATCGAGCCGCGCACCGGCACCGGGTTCATCGTGCCGTCGACATGCCAGAACAGCGAGCCTTTGAGGTATTCGATCACCGACTTGTGATGCTCGCCCGCGTCAAGCGAGATCGAGAAGATTGCGCCGCCATCGACACCGATCTCGGTGGCGTTTCCACCCAGCAGATTGGTGAACTTGACCTGTTCTTCTTCGGTCAAGTGCAGTTGCTTGAATACCAGCACACCGCGCTGTTCGAGCAGTTCATTGATTTCTGCCGAAAGCTCTCCACTCAGCAGTTCCTCTTTCGAGTTGAGCACGCGTGAGCCGATTTTCGGTTTGATTTCTTCCGACTTCAGCCGGGTGATTGTTACAGCGTTCATGGCAATCCTCCTGATTTTCCGTCGTGCTATACAGGTGTTCAGCATGGTTCTTTGATTTGGCGCAAACTGCTCAGGCGATGGGGCGCTCAGGTGATGGGAACAGGTGCGCCGGTTCCCATGTATTTCGCCAACTGGACGTGCAGGTTCGTCACCTTCCGCTCCTGCCAGGGGTTGGGGAGATTACCCTTGAACCCGCGCGATTTGTAACCGCGCTGCATCTCCACCATGTTCGAGATGTCCTGCGCGATAACCAGCGGCCACTTGTCGAGATCCTGTTCGAGATAGGTCCATTCGGTCTCGGGTTCATCGCCGGGCGGGAAGCGATCGAGCGCGACGGCTTCGAAGATGCACTTGTCCGGATCGGTCCCATAGGGCCGCACCCGATAGGCGAGGCTGAAGGTCGGCCCGGGAATGAAGTTCATGTTCGGGAAGACAGACAGGGCAAGGCCGGCAGCGGCGATCTGTTCACCGCTGAGATCGGGCCAGCTAACCCCGCGCTCGGCATCGACTTTCTTGGCAAGATCAAGCCAGTACTTGTGCACCTCTGCCGCTGGCGTGCCTTCGGGCAGATCGACTGGCAGCCGCTGCGCAGTCGTGACCAGCGTTTCCGATGTGCTGGCCCCGATGGTGTCCCAGTATTCCTGCTGCATCTGGGCGATGGTGATGCGCGGATCGCCGTCTCCGGCGGCGCGATGAACGCTGGTTTCGACGGCGGTGTTTTCCTCGCGGTGTTCCTTCGAATCGAAGCCCGTCTGGCCGTGCCGTCCAAGTGCCTTGCTGAAGGAATAGAAGTCCCCGTACTTGATCAGCTGCGGGTGGGTTCCCTGAACGTGGTAGGGTTCAAGGAAAGCTTCGAGAGCGACCTTCCAGTTGCAATCGAAAATGCCCCAGAGGCGAAAGCGGTAGCGCATCTTGTCGAATTCAAAGGGGTCGATCAGCGAGGCAATCGGCTCCAGCCATTCGCGCAAAGGGCCGGCTTCAGAATCCATGTTGATCCAGATCCAGCCGCCCCATGTATCGACCTGGACCGGGGTAAGGCTTGTGCAGACGCTGTCGAGAGCGCCGTTCCAGTCTTCACGGTCAGGTATGTAGGCAGCCTCGCCGTCGATCCCAAAGGTCCATGCGTGATAGTTGCAGCCGAACTTCATCTGGCTGCCACGGGCGCTGTGCGAACCCTTGGCCTGCGCCACAACAACCGGGCCGCCGCCGGTATTGTCTCCCACCAGACGCCTGCCGCGGTGCGGGCAAACGTTGTGGAAGGCTTTCAGCGAATCCGGCGTATCGCGGACGATCAGGATGGAATCGTGGCAAATGTTGTAGGTGATGAAGTCACCCACAGCTTTCAGCTCTTCCACCCGCCCTGCCTGCTGCCACACCTTTGACCATAGCCGCTCGGGCTCGGCCTCGGCATATTCGCGACTGATGAAGGCCTCGACCGGGTAGGTCAGCGCTTCGGAAAGCGCCTCGGCGACGAGCTTCTCGGGCTTGTTCATGCCGCCCTCCTATTCCGCAGGTTGAAGTTCAGGCTCGCTCGAAAGCACAAGGCCATCGAGTTTTCCTGCGGCGCGCCATTTCGCCAGCATGTCCTCAAAGGCGTAATAGCCTTCGCCCCACGGCTCGCCGAAGATCCAGCGCTTCTTGGTCTGGTCGCCTTCGTTGTTGAAATAACTGGGCGTGCACTCGTTGGTGAAGGCGGAGTTATCGACCGCGATAGAGCGCAGGTGACGGACGTATTCGTCCTGTGCCTCCTGGCTCGGCTCGACGGTCGTCGCGCCGCGCTTCAGGGCTTCGCTGGCAATATAGCCAATGTGGAAACCCTGGTCGATGAAGGTCTTGGAATTGCTGGCATTGGCACCGGCCTGGGTGAAGCCGGTGAAGAACATGTTGGGGAAGTTGTGGGCCGTCATGCCCTGAAAGGTCTGGAAACCTTCGCGCCAGTAATCATAGATCGACAGACCGCCGCGTCCTTCGATGCGTTCGATGCCCCAGCGCCGGTCAAGATCGTTGGTCACTTCATAGCCGGAAGCGAGGATCAGGCAGTCGATCTCGTATTCGACGCCATTATGGACGAAACCCTTTTCGGTCAGCCGCTCGACACCCTGCGTTTCGGCAACGTCGATCAGTGTAACATTGGGCTGATTGAACGCCGGGTAATAATCGTCGTTCGATGCCGGGCGCTTGCACAGATAGCGGTAATAGGGCTTCAGCGCCTCTGCGGTGGCCGGATCCTTTACCACGTCGCAGCGGTTGCGCAGCCGCTCCATCACCCGATAATCCATCACGTCGCGCCGGGCCAAGTACTCTTCCATAGTGATTTCGGGCCAGCCCTCGGCTTCCAGATCGGCAGACAGATTATGGCTGATCTCGGTCCAGATATCCTGCACCAGATCAGGTTCGCCCGGGATCAGCCGCTCCATGGCGGCGCGGTGGAAGTTGGCAATGCGCTCGTTCTGCCAGCCCGGCTTCTGACTGTTGTACCAGTGGGGGTCGATCGGCTGGTTGTTACGCCGGTCGATGGTCGAAGGCGTGCGCTGGATGACATAGGTCTGCCCGGCGTGCTTGGCGAGGTAAGGCACGACCTGAATGGCGGTCGCCCCGGTGCCGATGATCGCCACCTTCTTGTCGGCCAGCTTGGTCAGCTCGGGATTGCGCCATTCACCGCCGGTGTAGTCATAGTCCCAGCGGGCGGTGTGAAAGATCTTGCCCTTGAACGAATCGAGTCCCGGAATGCCGGGCAGCTTGGGCTTGTTCAGCGGACCCATGGCGAGAACGACAAACCGGGCCTTGATATCATCCCCGCGGTTGGTGCCGACATGCCAGCGGTTGATCTTTTCATCCCAGACCAGCCGCTCGATCAGCGTGTGGAACAGCGCATTTTTACGCAGGCCGAAATGGTCGGCGATCATTTGGCAGTGATCGTGGATTTCATAGCCGTCGGCGAACTTCTTCGACGGCATGTAGCCGGTCTCTTCGAGCAGTGGCATGTAAACGAGCGAATCGTTGTCGCACTGGATGCCGGGATAGCGGTTCCAGTACCAGGTGCCGCCAAAGTTGCCGCCGTGGTCGATGTTGTGGAAGTTATCGATTCCGGCCTTCTTCAGCTGGGCTGCGACCATCATGCCGCAATAGCCGGCGCCCAGAATGACGACATCGGTTTCCCCGGTGATCGGGTCTCTGGGGGCGACCGGGGTATAGGGATCAGTCTCGTAGAGACCCGCCCATTTGCCGCTGGCGGGGACGTATTGGTCGTTAGCCTCTTTCTTTATGCGGCGGTCACGTTCGCGCAGATACTTCGCACGCATGGCGGGGATGTCGATTGTCTCTGCGGCGGGGAGATCTGGGTGCAGATATGGCATGTTCGTCTCTTTTCCGGCTCTTTCAGGCAGGCTTGCCTGGCAATTTCACTGCCCGTGCAAAGTCTGCAGTTTTCGGTTCCCGGATGAGATATGGATGAAATTGTTAGGCCCGCTTGATTGAGATCAAAGTCGCCATGGAATGATATCGCCACAAGGATATCGGGAATTTTCAATTCCTTCTCCCCAACTCAAGGCGGTCGGCAGCCAATGCCGGCCGCCCTTTTCTTTTGGGAGATTGCCGCAGCGCATTCTTGGCAGAGTCGCTGCCAGTGCAGCGATCAAACGGCTGAACTAAAGCGCTTTTGCGAGGATTGCCGATAAGGGTCAAAGGTTGCCGCGATTGTCCGCGCATAGGGCAGGCCCTGTGCTTCAATGCGCAACAGCCGTCCCTCAATGCTGGCGAGTCCGTGTGAAACGAACGGGGCAAGCGCCTCTGCCGCCAAAGCTAGTTGGGTATCGCTCACTTGCGCTTTGCCTTGGCATAGTAGCGACTCGATCACCGCGCCGGTTGCGCGGTCGGCGGCACTTCGCGCAATTCCGTGTCCACCGGTCAGCATGCCCTGCGAAAGCAGCATGCGATAGCGACCAGCGTTCTTCTCGTTCTGGATCAGCAGTTCGGGGAAGCTGCTGATCGCGGTTGCGCCAAGCCCGACCATCACCGGCGCGGCATCATCGGTGAAGCCCTGAAAATTGCGATGCAACTGCCCCGATATCGCAGCCTGGGCAAGTGGATCACCTGGCAGGGCGAAGTGGTCAAAGCCAACCGGCTGGTAACCTGCTTCGGTCAACTGGCTGTAGCCCTGCCACGCCATGGCAAAGCGCTCGGCCTGATCGGGCAGGGCGCTTGCATCGATGCGCTTTTGCCGGGGCAGCATGTGGGGCACGTGGGCATAGCCGAACAGGGCAATCCGGTCGGCCTTCATTTCGATTGCCCTGGCTAGCGTCGCACCGAGTTCGCGTTCTGTCTGGCCGGGCAGGCCATACATCAGATCGAAATTGACCGAAGTAACGCCGGACGCGCGCAGCAATTCGGTTCCCCGCTCGATATCGGCATCGGGCTGAACCCGGCCGATTGCCTTCTGCAGCTGGGGATCAAAGGTTTGCACGCCCATGCTGGCATTGCTGATGCCAACACAGGAAAGCACCTGGCTCCACGCATCAGTCAGTGTGCGCGGGTCCAGTTCTATCGACATGACGGGCCGCTCAAGCCGGAAGTGGATCGTCAGATCATTGACCAGCCGGACAAAGTCAGTCGGCGTAATGGCATTGGGACTGCCCCCGCCGAAAGCGATGCGCCGCACTTTGGTTCTGCCGCTCAGCCGCTTTCCGACAATGGCGATCTCTTCATGCAGCGCCTCAAGGTAACTGGCGAGCCGATCGCGCCGGTTGGCCGCGCTGGTGTTGCAGCCGCAGTACCAGCATATCTTCTCGCAGAAGGGGATGTGGACATAGAGCGATATGTCCCCTGAAGTGTTGTCCAGCGCCTCGCCAAGATCGCGCGGCCCCACTCCCTTGCCAAACTCGGCGGCGGTCGGAAAGCTGGTATACCGCGGAACGGGCTTTGCCAGCAGATCGGGGAAATAGGGCCACATAACTTGCGATAAACCAGCCGCGCTCGGCCAAATCATTGCGAAGTGTCAAAAAGGTCTAATCGTTTGAGCGAACGATGCGCTTGCGTGACTGGCCGGAGTGACAGCCCTTGGCACAGCACGGTCCCTGATCCTTGCCGGGTGTATTAGGCGCGAAGGGAATGGTGATGCTGTGGTTCAGTCCATCACCAATACACAGCAGAACGGTCTGCGATGAAGGCGCGGAAAAGGGCGTCGCGCCGACTGCAGCGGGCAACATGGCGATCAGGCCAAACAGGGCGAAGGACCATTTCATTCTGCAGGCCCATCCTCATCGATCAGGATCCGGTTGGCGGCACCTTCCAGATCGTCAAACTGGCCCTTGCGAAGCGCCCAGAAGAACGCGCCAAGCCCGATCAGGCCCATCAGCAAAGCCAGCGGGATGAGGAGTGCCAGTCCGTTCACCGCGCCGACCTTATCAAACGCAGCGAATTGGCGATGACGATCAGTGAACTGGTCGACATTGCAGCAGCAGCCAGCAGCGGGGTGATCTGTCCGGCGATGGCCAAGGGTACTGCCAGTACGTTGTAACCGATGGCCAAGGCAAAGTTCTGGCGGATCACGCTCATCGTCCGGCGTGCCGAGCGAACGGCGCGGGGCAGGGCGAGCAGCGAATCGCCAAGGAACACAAGGTCTGCTGCCTGCCGCCCGGCATCGCTGGCCGTGCCGGGCGCGATCGAGGCGTTGGCGGCGGCGAGGGCAGGGCCATCGTTCAGCCCGTCGCCGATCATCAGCACTTGCTTGCCGCCTTCCTGCAGCCGCCGGATCGCATCGTGCTTGTCTTGCGGCGAGGCATTGGCTTGTCCGGTAAGGCCGGTCTGGCGGGCAAGGTCAGCAACCGCCGTGGTATTGTCGCCCGAGAGGATTGTGCCTTCGATGCCCATCCGCTCCATCTGGGAAAGTGCGGAGACGGCATCGGGGCGCAGACGGTCGGCCAGAGGGATCAGCCAGACGGGTTCACCTTCCATGCTAAGCGCGACAGCCATGCCCTGCGCAGAAACCGGGCGACCCAGCGAAACCTTCTTGCCCAGCCACTGCGCGGAAACGCCTTCGCCCGCCTTTTCGCTGACATCGGTTAAAGGCGCGGCGCGGTAACCCTTTGCAGCGAGCGCTTCGGCCAGTCCGCGTGACAATGGGTGGCGGCTGCTGGAGGCCAGCGCCAGTGCCACTTCTGCGGCGGATGCAGGCAGGGCATTCAGCACTGCAGGATCGGGAACCGGGCGACCGAGCGTGAGCGATCCGGTCTTGTCGATCAGCATCCGGTCAACCCCGGCGAGCCGTTCGAGCGCGGAGCCGTCCTTGACCATGATCCCGTGCTTCATCAGCGCGCCGGTGGCGACGACCTGTGCCACGGGGACAGCGAGTCCGATCGCGCAGGGGCAGGTGATGATCAGCACGGCAATAGCGATCACGGTCGAGTGATAGACGCCCGCTCCGGCCAGCATCCAGCCGATGAAACTTGCCAGCGCCAGCGAATGGACAGCCGGTGCATAAAGCCGCGAGGCGCGGTCGGCGATGCGCACATAGCGCGATCTTGCCTGCCCTGCGCTTTCCATCAGCCGGGCGACTTCGGCGAGCGACGTATCCTGCCCTGCGGCGGTGACGCGAACATCGACCGGCGCGTCGAGATTGAGCGTACCTGCGTGGATGATCTCGCCCGGCTTGGTGGCAACCGGAGCGCTTTCACCCGTCAGCAGTGACCGGTCAAAACGGCTGATGCCGGTTATGACTTCGCCATCAGCCGCCAGCCGCTCGCCAGCTGCGACGCGCATGGTCATGCCGGGGACCAGATCGCTCGCGGCGAGCCATTGCAGTTCACCGCCGGGTCCGATGATCATCGCGCCGGGGGCTGCTTGCCGCAGCAGCGCATCGACGCCCGAACGCGCCTTGTCCCGCATCGCGGCGTCCATCGCGCGGCCCGCGAGCAGGAAAAGCAGAAGCATCAGCGTGCCATCGAACCACGCATCTGCGCCGCCGGTCATCGTCTCATAGAGGCTGAGGCAGGTGGCGAGCGTTACCCCGATCGAAATCGGCACGTCCATATTGGTGCGCATGTGCTTGAGCGCGCCCCAGGCGGAAACGAAGAAGGGGCGGCCCGCATAGGCAATCGCCGGAACGCCGATCAGCGCAGAGAGCCAGTGGAACAGCTCGCGGGTGGACCCTTCAGCGCCCGACCAGATGCCGACCGAGAGCAGCATCACGTTCATGCAGGCAAAACCGGCTACGGCCAGCGGTGCCAGCAGGGGCTTTACGGCGGAGGCAGGCGGCGCAAGTTCCTCACCGCGCGGCTGACTGGAAAAGCCTTCACGAGAGAGGGCGTCCATCAGCTCGGGCATCGTCAGCGCCGGACCGTGCGCCACGGCCACTTGCCGGGCAGACAGATTCACCCGCGCAGAGGATACGCCCGCCAATGCCTTCAGGCCGCGCTCAACCTTCCCCATGCAGCCGGCACAATGCATACCGGGCACGATCAGCACTGTGTGCTGCAATTCACCTTCGGGAAGGCGGGCGAGAGCTGTCACCTGATATCTTCTTCCGTGCGCCAGATCTTGCCACCGGCGTTCACGCCGATCCGCAAGCGCCAACGCTCAGCCGGCAGGGTCTGCGCAGAAACGTAGGTTCCGTCCGCATTTTGGGAAAAGGTCATGGTCTGATCGGGCAGGCGGCCTAGCGGATGGCGGGCAATCGCTGTCATTTGAACCGCTCCGGCTGGTGCTCCGGAAAGGACGATCTGCACACGATCATCGCTGCGGTGGCTGGCAACCGCCTTCCAGCCGAGAGCATTTTCCTGCTTGGCCTCGTCCAGCCAACCATTGAAGTGCTGGCTTGCGACATAGCTGTTTTCGACCACCACGCCACCGAAGGTGCCAATGGCAAAGCGGGCCATCATTACGTTGACGACGATGACTACACCAAAGAACGCGACCATAATTGCCGCCATGTGCCGCCCGGTGAAGGGTGCTTTTGCGGGTTGGCTCATTCGCTTTCCTTCTCTTCCGGCGCGTCGAAATGGGTTTTGTGGCTGTCGCTGCCACCTTCCTTGTCGATAGCTAGCAGGTTGAAGCTGAAGTCCTGCTCTTCTTCATGGCTCGGAGCGATCACATAGATCCGCACCGCTTCGGCCTGATCAGGAGCCACCGTGCGACGCAGGGAGCGTGCAGCAGAGGACTGCGGCATATCGTCGCTCCACATGACCGCACCCTTCAGGCCGTCCATGCTGATCTCCATCGTCCGCGGGCGGTTTTCCATGTTACGCAGCTTCACCGTATAGGCGTTGCGAACCTGACCATCCGACATCAGCATGAAGGCCGGATTGCGGTCCTTGGCAACCGAAATATCGATGTGCTTGCGAACGCCAAGCGCGAACAGCAGGGCGAGGCCAATCGCCGACCACACTCCCAGATAAACCAGCGTGCGCGGGCGGAAGATCGTGCGGACAATGCGCTCGGGCGGGCCACCGGCCTTTTCATGTGCAGAGCCATCTAGCGTCGCATAGTCGATCAGGCCACGCGGGCGGCCGACCTGCTTCATAACAGTGTCACAGGCGTCGATGCACAGTGCGCAGGTGATGCAGCCGATCTGCGGCCCTTCACGGATATCTATGCCGGTGGGGCAAACGGCAACGCACTGATTGCAGTCGACGCAGTCACCCAGCGGCTCCGCGCTGGACTTGGCCTGCTTGACGCTGCCGCGGGGCTCACCGCGCCAGTCCTTGTAGGTGACGATCAGGCTCTTTTCATCGAGCATTGCCGTCTGGATGCGCGGCCATGGGCACATGTAGATGCACACCTGCTCACGCATGAAGCCGCCGAAGAGCAGCGTCGTGGCGGTCAGGACGCCGACCGTGGCATAAGCGATGCTTGGCGCCGCGCCAGTCCAGAACTGGTGCTGCAGCGTGGGCGCATCCGCGAAATAGAAGATCCAGGCACCGCCCGTTGCAAAGGCAATTCCAAGATAGATCGTCCATTTGACCAGCCGGCGCGCGATCTTGGCCGGACCCCAGGGCGCGGCCTGCAGGCGCAGCTGGGCATTGCGGTCACCGTCAATCAGCCGGTCAACGTGCTGGTAGAGATCGGTCCACACCGTTTGCGGGCATGAATATCCACACCAAGCCCGGCCAACCGCGCTCGTGATCAGGAACAGGCCGATGCCCGCCATGATCAGCAGACCCGCGACGAAATAGAATTCGTGCGGCCAGATCTCGATCCCGAACATGAAGAACCGGCGATTGGCGAGATCGATCAGGACTGCCTGATCGGGGGCATAGGGCCCGCGATTCCAGCGAAGCCAGGGCGTGACGTAGTAGATCGTCAGAGTGACGACCATGACCAGCCATTTGAACCGGCGGAATGGTCCGGAGACGGCCTTCGGAAAAACAGATTTGCGTTTTTCGTAAAGAAGGACGTCTCCGGCGGTTTCAGGGTTTTGCATTGGCTGGCGCTGCGGCTGCAGGTGCTGCGGCCTGGGCCGAAGTTGGGGCCGAAGTTGGGGCCGAAGCTGGAGCAGGGGTCAGGCCGAACTTTTCGCCGCCGCCCAGCGAGTGGACATAGGCTGCCAGCATGCGGATGGTCGCGGTGTCGAGCTTGGTTGTCCAGGCTGGCATGACCCCAGCATGAGCGTTGGTTACGCTGCCTGCAATCGCATCACGACTGTCGCCATAGAGCCAGATTGCGTCAGTGAGATTGGGTGCACCGAGCTGGCGGTTGCCCTTGCCGTCTGGCCCATGGCAGGCCACGCAGTTGGCGGCATAGAGGGCTGCACCGCGGGCAGAGCCGGCAGATGCCTGTTCCTTGCCACTCAGCGTGCGGACAAAGCTCACCGTATCCTGGATTTGGGCAGCGGTGAGGATACCATCGCGGCCAAAGCTCGGCATCAGTGCACCCGGACGGGTCTGGTCGTCGCCGGGCTGACGGATGCCATGGGTAATCGTCTGCTCGATTTCCTTCAGGTTGCCCCCATAGAGCCAGTCATCGTCGTTCAGGTTGGGATAGCCGGTGCTGCCGGCTGCGCCAGAGCCATGGCACTGGACACAATTGACCTTGAACGCTGCCTTGCCGCCGGAAACGGCTGCACGCATCAGTTCGGGGTTCTGGGCAAGCTGTTCGATCGGCGTAGCGGTGAGCTGGGCCAGCAGAGTCTTGCGGCTGGCTTCAGCCTTGGCGGTTTCCGCTGCCAGTGATCCACGGCTGGACCAGCCCCAAAGGCCTTCGGTCCCTTTGGTGAGCATCGGAATGGCCGGATAGACGATGACATAGCCAATTGCGAACAGGATGCAGGCATAGAAGGTCAGCAACCACCAGCGGGGCAGGGGATTGTTGAGCTCTTCGATGCCGTCCCATTCATGGCCAACGGTTTCAACGCCGGTTTCACTGTCGATTTTCTTATTCGCCATGGTCGTCGTCCCTGAAAATCATCTTCGCGGCGGCCTCGTTGTTTTCACGGGCACCCGGGCGGAACGGCCAGGCGGCGAAAGCGACGAACAGCACTGCCATTGCCAGCAGACCCCAAGAGTCCGCCATGTGGCGCAAAGCATCGTATAAACTGGTGGCGTTCACCGGCCCTTCTCCTTGGCCAGATCCTCCTGTGCGGCGGCGCTGTTCACATCAACCATGGTGCCGAGCACCTGGAGATAGGCGACGAGCGCATCCATTTCGGTCAGGCGTGAAGGGTCACCGTCAAAGTCACGAACCTGTGCCTTAGGGTAACGCTTCTGCAATTCTGCCGGAACCGACATGGGATCAGCCTGAGCCTTGAGATCGTCATTGGCTTTGGCAATGTCGTCCGCAGTGTAGGGCACGCCTACATCCTTAAGGGCAACCAGTGAGGCCTTCATATCGCCGGCATCAAGCTCATTCTTGGCGAGGAAGGCATAGCCCGGCATGATCGATTCAGGCACCACCGAACGCGGGTCCTTCAGATGCTGGACCTGCCAGGCATCGGAATAACGCCCGCCAACACGCGCCAGATCAGGCCCGGTGCGCTTTGATCCCCACTGGAACGGGTGATCGTACATCGATTCTGCAGCCAGACTGTAGTGCCCGTAGCGTTCCACTTCGTCGCGGAACGGGCGGATCATCTGGCTGTGGCAGACATAGCAGCCTTCACGAACGAAGATGTTGCGGCCCGCCTGTTCGAGCGGCGTGTAGGGCCGCACACCTTTGACCTTCTCGATCGTGTTATCGATCCAGAACAGCGGTGCGATCTCTACGATGCCGCCGATGGCTACTGTAACCAGGGCAAACAGGCCAAGCAGCGAGACGTTGCGTTCAAGCTTCTTGTGGCGTTCAAGCATGGGGGTCGAGTGAGCAGTCATCGTCTCTCGTCCTTATACTGCAGGGGTGGCAACCAGCGGGCGATCCGCGGCGGCGTCATGGGGAGCAGAGCGCAGAGGCTCTTCGATGCGGAGGCGTCCTGCGATGGTCAGCCAGACGTTGGCAGTCATGATCACTGCGCCCGAGAGGTAGAGCAGCCCGCCAAAAGCCCGGAGGATGTACATGGGGTGCAGAGCGGCAACCGTTTCGGCAAAGGTGTTCACCAGATAGCCGTCGGCACCGTATTCACGCCACATCAGACCCTGGGTGATCCCGGCAACCCACATCGACGAGGCATAGAAAACGATGCCGATCGTTGCAGTCCAGAAGTGCCAGTTGATCATCCGCAGGCTATACATTCTCTCGCGGTTCCACAGACGCGGCACGAGGTAGTAGACACAGGCGAAGGTGATCATCCCGTTCCAGCCCAGCGCGCCCGAGTGGACGTGGCCGATGGTCCAGTCCGTGTAGTGCGACAGCGAGTTGACCGTCTTGATCGACATCACCGGGCCTTCGAAGGTGCTCATGCCGTAGAAGGCCAGCGCCATCACCATCATGCGGATGATCGGATCGGTGCGGACCTTGTCCCAGGCGCCGTTGAGCGTCATCAGGCCGTTGATCATGCCGCCCCAGCTTGGCATCCACAGCATGACCGAGAAGACCATGCCGAGCGTCTGCGCCCAGTCGGGCAGAGCGGTGTAGTGAAGGTGGTGCGGACCTGCCCAGATATAGAGGAAGATCAGCGCCCAGAAGTGGATGATCGACAGGCGGTAGGAATAGACCGGGCGGCCAGCCTGCTTGGGCACGAAGTAATACATCATGGCCAGGAAGCCGGCGGTCAGGAAGAAGCCCACAGCATTGTGGCCATACCACCACTGCACCAGTGCACCTTGCACACCTGCCCACAGCGGATAGCTCTTCGATCCGACCCAACTCACCGGAATGTCGATATTGTTGACCAGATGGAGCATGGCCACGGTCATGATGAAAGCGAGGTAGAACCAGTTGGCGACGTAGATGTGCGGTTCGGCGCGCTTTACCAGGGTGCCGACGAAGACGAGCAGATAGCTCACCCAGACGATCGTCAACCACCAGTCGACATACCATTCAGGCTCGGCATATTCCTTGCCCTGGGTAACGCCCAGCAGATAGCCGGTCGCGGCCAGAACGATGAACAGCTGGTAGCCCCAGAAAACGAAACGGGCGAGGCCAGGGAAGGCCAGCCTCGCCCGGCAAGTGCGCTGAACCACGTAATACGAGGTTGCAATCAGAGCATTGCCTCCGAAAGCGAAGATGACCGCCGATGTGTGGAGCGGCCTCAGGCGACCAAAGTTGATGTATTCACCAAAATTGAGCACCGGGAATGCGAGTTCCAAGGCAATATAAAGCCCGGCAAGAAAGCCGGCCATGCCCCAAAATACCGTCGCAATCATGCCCCAGCGGATGGGATCATCGTCATAGCGACTGGGATCGTGCGGTGACGCGACTGCCTTGGCCGAATAGTTGGCCCCTCGCAGCGTAGCCACAAGTGCGATGAATGCCGCGAGAGCGACAATGACCATATGTATGGCGAACGCGCTGTCTACAGCGACGGCACTGGCCATAATGGCGATGAACAGCACGGCTAGCCAAACGGCTGCGCGCGCAACGACTGATTCCATGAGCCTTCCCTCTCATCGAAATGATGATGCCAAGGCTATTCCTCGCATCGGTGCGGTGCAACATTGATCGCGATCAATTCGGCAAGTGATTGCAAAAAAATAAGGAAATTCGCCGAATTTTGAGCCTGATCAAGGTTTCGCAGTCGCGAAAGGCCGAGTCAGGCTCGACTGCTGCAAAAATCCTCGTCCGCATAGGGCGGACACTGCAGCAAGACATGAGGAAGATATGAACAAAATCGCGATTCTGGCGGCGCTCGCAGCCGCGACAGCATTTTCGAGCCCCGCCCTTGCGGGCGATGCAGAAGGCAAGTGGCAGGTAAAGCTGCTTGGCACGGGCGTTCTGCCCGATGGCAAGATCACCAGCATTGACAAGAATACTCTCGGCCTGCCCGTTGGCAGCCAGACCAAGGCCAGCGACAATGTCGTTCCGACCATCGCAGTCGAGTATTTCGCCACGCCGAACTTCTCGGTCGAAACGATCTGCTGCCTTACCCAGCACCACATCTCGGGCGCAGGCGCGATTGCGGGCGCTGCCGTGGTTGATCACGTGCTGATCCTGCCGGCCACCGTTACCCTGAAGTATCATCTGGATCTGGGCGGCGTTAAGCCATACCTCGGCGCAGGCCCAAGCGTGTTCTTCTATATCGACGAAAAGCAGGGCGCGACGCTGAACACGCTCAATGCAGGCGGCAAGCTGCACCTTGATAACAAGGTTGGCGTGGCACTGCAGGCCGGTGTCGATATCCCGCTGTCCAAGACGGGGATGGGTGTCAGCCTTGATGCCAAGAAGTACTTCA
Source organism: Sphingomonadaceae bacterium (assembly GCA_947451145.1). Taxonomy (GTDB): domain Bacteria; phylum Pseudomonadota; class Alphaproteobacteria; order Sphingomonadales; family Sphingomonadaceae; genus Novosphingobium. The sequence goes on from CANFXW010000005.1 coordinate 143,655, forward strand.
TGAACACCACCCTTCACGTGTTCAACGCTGGCGGCACGGAAATTCTGACCACCCAGCACAAGCTTGATCCGTGGGTGCTCAGCGCCGGTGTCAGCTATCGCTTCTGATAGCCAGGCATCCAAAGCCAAGTAATCGCGGCGGGGTTTGGGTTTGCCGGTCTATTGAATGGACCGGGGAGCCCAGGCCCCGCCGATGGCTTTTATCAGGTCGACCGAGGCGATCAGCTTGCGGTAGTCCAGTTCCTGCTTTTTCTGTCGCAGCTTGATAAGCTCCAGTTGAGCCTCAACAGTTTGCGCGCGGCTGGCCGTACCATTGGTCGCCATCCGGCCAAGCGTTTCGGCTTTGGCCGCCCCGATCCCCAGATCCTCTTCGGCGAGGCGGGATTGTTGATCTGCCGCAGTCACAGCCCCCAGCGCATCATTAACCTCCCGCAGCGAAGCGAGCATCGTTTCGCGATATTGCGCCTTGGCCAGATCCAGCCCGGCGCCGCTCTCAGCAACGCGCGCCTTGTGGCGGCCGCCATCGAGCAGCGGGATGGAGAAGAGCAGGCCGAGGCCAAAATTCTGCGCCGATGATGACAGGATCTGACCTAGTGACGGCGCTGCGACACCGCCAGAAGCGGTCAGGCTGAATACCGGAAACCAGCTGCGGCGGGTTGATTTGAGGTGCTGGTCGGCCGCCTCGAGATGGGCGATAGCTGCCTCCACATCGGGCCTGCGCTGGAGGACTTCGCTTGGCAGACCGGCGGGAAGGGCTGGAGCTGCCGGCAGTTCGGCAGTGGCCAGGTTTACCGGCTCGGTCTGGCCGACCAGAAGTGCCAGCCGGTTTTGTGCATCGTTGATGTCGCGTTCCAACGCGGCAACAGAGTCGGCGGCGGCGAGACTGCTGCGGCGGATCTCACCCAGATCATTCTTCTGGATCAGACCATTGCGCATCCGCGCGGCTGCGATCAACTCGCGTTCATGCCACAGCGAGGCCGATTGTCTGGCTTCGGCCAAGGACTTTTGCAGGTGGCTGACGCTGAAATAGGCGCGCGTGGTTTCAGCTTCCATCAGCAGGCGCGTGTTGCGCAGCAGGGCTTCGGAGGCTTTTGCATCCAGCCTTTCGGCGGCGCGATCGCCTGAGAACCGCCCTAGCAGGTCGGCCTCCCACGAAATTGATACCGAGCCGGTGTACAGCGCTCCGCTGCCTCCTGCCTTGTTGATCAACGGGCCGCCTGCCTGTGATGCGCTGGCATCTGCACCGATAAAGGGAGCCTGTGAGGCCGTGCCGAGCCGGGCCCGGGCCCGTGCAGCCGAAAGCCGGGCGGCGGCCTGACTGATCGTTGTGTTGTGGGCGTGCATCCGCTCGATCAAGGCGTTGAGAGCAGGGTCGCCATAGAGTTTCCACCATGCGCCGGACGGTGCAGGCATGGTGCTTGCGGTTTCAGGCGTGGCAGGTGCGGCGACAAAGCGCGCAGGGGGCTGAAAGTCAGCCTGTGGAATATCGCGCGCGGTGGCGCAGTTGCCGCCCAGCAGGACTCCCGCAGCAGCGATTGCCAGTCGGGTTTGCCATGGGTGAGCAAGGGAAGCCATTATGCGATGCCTGAAAATCGCAGAAGTGGCCCCGCAAGTTGCGAGGCCACTTCCTTGAAAAGCCCAGCCTTAGTAGCCAGCGCAGCGTGCATAATACACGGGTGCGGGAGGCGGCGGCGGAACCGGATCAGCCTTGAACTTGCCGCTGGCAACCGAGTTGCCGCCAACGCCGCTGGCGCCGCCCGAACCGGCGCGGATGTTTGTCTTGATTTGCATGAGCTATGCTCCTGAGAACTGGATCGAACGGATTCGAACCCTTTTTTTGATGAGAAACCGCCCGGTTTGTCGCCGGACGGCCCCAATCTGACTGGCTAAATCAGTAGCCAGCGCAACGGCTGTAATAGACAACAACGGTCTTGCCGCCGCCGCCGCTGCCACCGCCGTTTACGCCGCCGCTGTTCACGCCGCCGCTGTTCGTGCTCGACGATGTGCTGGTGCTGGTGCTGTCGGTGCTGGTGCTGCCGCCTGAACCTGCACGGATGTTGGTCTTGATCTTCATGACTATTCCTTCCTGTTGTGAAATGTGTGCATGCACACTGTTATTCGCCCGTCACGAGGTAGGGCGAATGGGGTTGAGCCCCGGCTCCGGGCCGGGTGCTGATCTGGATGGATTCGGCATCGACATGGATATCGAGGCCGAACAGGTTTGAAATTTCGGCGGGCAGGAAAGGCAGCGAGCGCAAGTCCTCCCCCATCAGCACATTGTGCAGGTTGAGCTGGGCCAGGGTCAGGTGGTGTGCCGGTTCCGGGCGATGCAGTAGCGATGCAGTCTGGGCTTGAATCTTCTCAGCCAGAGCAACCACACGCTGGCCGATCCTCAGGAATTGCCAAACCGTCGCGGCAAATTCTGCGGCAAGGGCTGGTTCTTCGATTCGCGCGGATACCGCCGCCGTCAGCGTTGCGGGGGGTCGTGGCATGCTGGCGGCGGCGGCTTCCGGCTTCAGCAGGGCCGAGAGGGCGTGTTCCGGCATATGACCGCTGACTGCAAAGGCGCAGGCGGCAACCATATCGTCGTAAACCGCCTCGCGGTGCTGACGCCATTCCTCATTGGCGAGGAAAGAGCGGGTGCTGAGATTGGCGAAATGATCGGCAAACCGAGTCGCGATTTCGCCTGCCGCGCCTGCTTGCCCTTCCAGCAAGCGGTGCAGCTTCTCGTAAGTGCGGGTCATCGACGGCCACAGCGCGAAGACCGTGCCGAAGGCCTGAAGCCCGAGCATGGCATAGTCGATTGCCGGATCGATCAGGCGGACGGCGGCTTCCAGCTCCGGGTCCAGTTCGGCATCAATCCCGCCGTGCGGCGTGCGGCCATCGAGGATTACGCCAAGGAAATCCTCGATCATGAAGCGCGGCCCGGCGCAGACGCCGTGATCGGAATGGAACGAATAGTTGCGGTCGGCATAGGCCAGCACTTCGGCGGCGCTGACCGGCGCATCGGGTGCGCGCATGGTTTCCATGACCGGCAGAAACAGCATCTGGTGCATCACCATGCGCAGACCGTCGGTAACCCGGAACAGGTTGGAGAGTGCGGGGTGCAGATCGCCATTGGCAACACGCAAATCGCCGCGCAGCAGCATATAGCTTGGCAGGGCAAGAACCGCCGTGCTCAGCCGCTCGACATGGCCGACTGTCCAGCCATTGCGGGCCTCGGGAAAGCGCGACAGATAGGCTTCGCGGATCTGCATCAGCATCGCCATCATCGGCCGCCAGTGCTGGCGCATGGCGCGCAGCGCGGTGACGTTCATCGGCCGCTCTGTCTGATAGCGATTGCCGGCATAGGGGCAGCCGCGCCAGTCAGTCGGCACATCAATGCGGGCAGCCATCGGGAAGACATTGGCCTCCCCCACCTGACGACCATCGCGGTCGATAAACAGGTGGCCGGTGCGGAACACCGGGACAACCGTTTCGAGATAGTTGATGTCGAGAGCCGTCCCGGTCAGCTCAAGCATCAGCGATTCCGCATCGACCCAGCTGCGCGGGCTCGCCATCGGTGCGGACGGCAGTGGGCTGGGGCGCAGCTTGTTGTCGTGGCGTGCCTCGGCGACCTCGTCGGCTGTGGCGAAGCGCAGAATTCCGGCCTCAACGAGGTCGGTCAGCATGGCTGATGCCTCGCCCCAGCCGATGTCACCCCATTCGGCAGCATCGGCGGCGCGGAAGCGGGAATGGCTGGCCAGATTCTCGCCAAAAGCGAAATGGCGCGGATCGTCGAAAGTGATTTCCTGCTGGCGATACCATAGTGTCAGAACCGGCGAACCGTGCTCATCTTCCATGCGTTCCATCAGAACGTTGCGCGCCATCGGCAGCACCAGCGTATCGCCGGGATCGATGGCGCGCAGCTCTGTCCCTGCACCGTGACGGACTGGACATTCAGCAATGATGTGGTCCGGCTTAGGCAAGGTTGCGACCCTGGTTGTTTCGGTGTCAGGGGGCTAAACGGCTCGACGTCCCAATTTATTCCGGCCCGGAAAAATTATTTTTTTCAGCGAATAAGTGAGCCGGTCCAAACGTTCATGCTCCGCGCCAAATTCGCGGGGGACATATGGGAATTGCTTTTTCGCGGACGACGCGGGCACTGAACGCAGACCGCGGGGCGGGCAGCAAAGTACTGATCATCGCTGCTCTGGTTCTGATCGCCGCATGGGCCGCGTGGTTCATTTTTGGCCGGGTGACAGTCTATCAGGTCTCGCGCGCGGCACACATTGAAGTAGCCAGCTCCTCGCGCGAAATTTCTGCCCTGCAGGGCGGGCGCCTGATCGCTTCAGGCCTGTTCATCGGTCGGCGGGTGAAAGCCGGTGACGTGCTGGCCGAACTCGATTCGCAGGAAGCCAAGCTGCGCCTTGCCGAGGCCGAGGCAAGGCTGGCAGGCTATCCCGAACGCATAGCAGCGCTGCACCGCGCACAGTCGTCTACTTCGCAAGCAAGCGCCGGAACGCAGAGCGCCGGTAGCGCTGAACTGTCAGCCGCCCGGGCCCGCACGCGCGAGGCGCAGGCCAGCGCCGAATTTAATCGCGGCGCTGCCGACCGGCAAAAGGCCGATGCCGAAAGCGGTGGCAGCGCGCAGATCGATGCCGATCGCGCCGCCGCCGAGGCCCGCCGCGCCGCCTCTGCCGCCGAAGCGCTGCGCCATGATGAAAGCCGCATTGCCGGAGACAGTTCCGCGCGGCGCGCAGATCGTGAGGCCGACAGCGCCCGCCTTTCAGCCTCCATCGCCACCGAAGAAAGCAACCGCGCCGCCCTGGAACAACAGGTTGCCCAACTGCGTTACGAACTCGAATCCCGCAAAATCCGCGCCCCCGAAGATGGCGTGATCGGTGAGGTTATGGCGGTGAAGCTGGGGGAGGTTCTGGGCGCAGGGGCAAGGCTTGCAACGATTATTCCCGATGGCACGCTTCACGTCGTTGCGGCCTTTGATCCGGCGACCGGGCTTGGCCGCCTGACCACAGGGCAGACCGCACGGCTGAGGCTCGATGGTTTTTCTTGGGCGCAATATGGCGATTTTCCCGCCACGGTTGAACGCGTCGCAGGCGAGGCCAACGGCAATACCCTGCGCGTCGAACTGCTGATGCCGCGCCGTGAACATGAGGAACTGCCGCTGCGCCACGGGATGACCGGGCAGGTCGACGTCGCCATCGAGCAGGTCTCCCCCGCCGTTCTGGTGCTGCGCGCTATCGGGCAGATGCTTGCATGATCAGCGCTGTATCACAGGCATGGTCCCGCCGCCGTGACCGCGCTTTCTTCGCGCCCGAAGTGGTCCAGACATCTTCAATGGACTGCGGCCCGGCAGCGCTGAAATGCCTGCTCGAAGGGCACGGCGTTCCGGTCAGCTATGGCCGCCTGCGTGAGGCTTGCCAGACGAGCGTTGATGGCACCTCGATCGATACCATCGAAGTGGTCGCGGCCCAGCTGGGCCTGAATGCCGAGCAGGTGCTGGTCCCGCGCGATTTCGTCTGCCTGAACGGCGAGCAGAGCTTTCCGGCGCTGGTCGTGGTGCGCCATTCGGACACGGTGACCCACTTCGTTGTGGTCTGGGCGCGGCATGGCAATTGGCTGCAGATCATGGACCCCTCGGTCGGCCGCCGCTGGATTTCGTCGCGCCGGTTTGAAGAGGAGATCTTCAGGCACGAACAGAGCGTCAATGCCCGCGATTGGCGCGGCTGGTGCGACAGCGACGAATTCCGCCTGCCGATACTGGGCAAGCTCGATGAAATCGGTGTCACTGCCGATGCCGCGGAGGCGCTGATTGATGAGGCCGCGCAGGACAGCGGCTGGTTCGCGTTTGGTGCGCTCGATGCCTCGGTCCGGCTCTGCGGCGCGCTGGTGGAAGCGGGCGGACTCACGAAAGGCAGTGAGGCGGCAGAGGTCGTCGCCGCTCTGTTCCGCGATACCATCACCAGCACGCACCATATCTTCGCGGTGATCCCGCCCAGCTATTGGTCGGCAATCCCGGACATCACCAACGCCGATCCTTCGGTTGAAATGCTCAAGATCAGCGGCGGCGTAGTGCTGCGGACTGTGGGCCGGGGCGTGGGGGCAGAAGCCGATCTCGCCAGCCTGCCGCCTGAACTGGCAGCGGCACTGGTTGAGGAAAGCCCGAAGCCGCTGCAGCAGATCTGGGCGATGCTCAAGCAAGACGGCGGCTTTCGTCCCTTCCTGCTCGGCGCGGCGATCTTCATTCAGGTTTCCGCCCTGCTGATCGAAGCCTTGCTGTTCCGCGGCCTGCTGGAGGTTTCGCAGGAGCTTGCCCTGCCGATCCAGCGACTGGCGGCATTGGCGGCCTTGGCGAGCCTTTCGGTGATGCTTGGGCTGCTCGATCTTGGCCTTTCGGCGCAGGCAGTGCGGCAAGGGCGTAAGCTTGAGGCGCGGCTGCGGCAGGCGATTTTCGTCAAGCTGCCCCGGCTCAAAGACCGCTATTTCCAGAGCCGCCCGATCACCGACATGGCGGACCGCAACCACAACATCCACGCTATTCGCGGCCTGCCGGGCCTGTCCTTCCAGTTCATGCAGGCCTCCAGCGATCTGGTTCTGACCTTCCTGGCGATACTGTTCATTGCGCCGGGCAGTGCGGGCTGGGCGACTGCGCTGGTACTGGTGGCTGGCCTCGTGCCCGCGCTGATCCAGCCACTGCTTAACGAGCGCGACCTGCGGCTGCGAAATCATGGCGGCGCGCTGCACGGGTTCTATCTCGATGCCTTGCTCGGCCTCGCGCCGATCCGCGCGCACCGGGCGCAAGCCGCTGTCGCGCGGCAGCATGAGAGCCTGCTGGTCGAATGGGCGCGGGCGGCCAAGGGGCTGGCGCGCATCTCCGTCGCCGCCGAGGGATTGCAGATGCTGCTCTGCACTGCGCTGGTCGGCGCGCTGTTGCTCAGCCACTTCGCCAGCCAGGGTGCGGTGCGCGGGAGTGACCTGTTGCTGGTCTTCTGGGCGCTCAAATTACCCGGAGCGGCGGACCGGCTATCCGGTCTTGCCCGCCGCTACCCCGGCCTCAGAAACGCGCTGCTGCGCCAGATGGAACCGCTGACCGCGCCCGAGGAAGAGCACGTTTCAAATGGCGCAAGGGCGCGGGCGAGCGGACCAGCGTCCGTTGCGATAACCGGCGGCAAGCTGGTCGCTGGCGGGCATGAAATTCTGCGCGATGTCGATCTGAAGATTGCGCCGGGCGAGCACATCGCCATCGTCGGCAAGAGCGGCGCGGGTAAGAGCTCGCTGCTGGGCCTGCTGCTCGGCTGGCACCGGCTGGACGAGGGGCAATTGCTGGTCGACGGCCAAGCCCTGAACGGTGAGGCGCTGGCAGACCTGCGCCAGCAGATCGCCTGGGTCGATCCGCAAGTGCAGGTATGGAACCGCAGTCTGCTCGACAACCTGACCTATGCGGTTGATGACCAGAACCTCGCCAAGGTGCGGTCTTTGATCGAGACTTCGGGGCTGATGGGCCTGTCGAGCCGCCTGCCGCAGGGGTTGCAATCGCCGCTGGGCGAAGGGGGTGGGCTGCTTTCGGGCGGTGAAGCGCAGCGGGTGCGGCTGGGCCGGGCGCTGCTTTCCGACAGTTCGCGGCTGGCGCTGCTCGACGAACCCTTCCGCGGGCTCGACCGCACCCAGCGCCGTGATCTGCTCAAGGCGGCGCGCGGCTGGTGGCAGGATACGACGCTTCTTTGCGTCACCCATGACATCGAAGAGACCATGGACTTCGACCGCGTGCTGGTGATTGAGGATGGCCGGATTGTCGAGGACGGCCATCCCCACCAGTTGGCGGCCGGGGCAACCCGCTATCGTGCTTTGCGTGATGCCGAGGGCGCGGTGCAGCGCAATATGTGGCGCGCCTCACGCTGGCGGCGCATCCGCGTGGCCGAGGGCAAGGTCAGCGAGGCTGCGCGGGCATGAACGAGCGGATCGACAGCTTTCTGCAATCGGCCTGGTGGCCGCTCGACGCACTCGGCGATGCCATGGAGGCCTTGGCTGCGGCATCGGGCCTGCGCAGCGGCGAGGCAACGGCCGAGGCGGCAATTGGCGAGGCATGGCCTCCGGTGCCGACCGACCGGGTCGAGACTTGGCTGGCCTGGGCTGGCGAACGGGTGGGGCTGGAGGCCGTGCCCGTCAGCTCACAGATATGCGATCTGCCCGATCTGCTGGCGCATGGCGGACCAGCGGTGTTCCAGATCGAATTTCACGGGGCGCTGGGCTTTGTCGCTCTGGCTGGGCGGCGCGGCAGGCATCCGACGTTCCTGACCCAGGGCAGGGCGCGCGTTGTCTGCAACGCTGATGACTTCGCGCGATTGCTCGCAAAGAGCCACGACCTTGCTGTTCGCGGCGAAGTTGAACGAATTCTCGATGCCGCGAACGTCCGTCCTCGCCGCCGTCTGGCAGTCGCCGATGCCATGGTCAGCCAGCGCATCGCCAGCGAGGAAGTGGGCGGCATCACGATGCTGCGCGCGCCAGCGACCGCCGACTTCGGGCTGCAATTGCGCGGCGCCGGAGTGTTTCGGCGGCTGGGTGTGATCCTTGGGCTGTTTGTCCTGCTCTATGGCTGCGAGGTCTGGGGCTGGAAGCTGATCGGCGGGGGGACTCTTTCGGGCCATCTTGATTGGGGCTGGCTGATGGCCTGGCTGCTGTTGCTGTTCACGATGATGCCGTGGCGGCTGCTCAGCGGCTGGAACGAGGCGATGTTCGCGCTCGATATCGGCCGCTTGATCAAATCGCGACTGCTCGCCGGAGCGCTGGCCATGCCGCCAGACACGGTCAAGCGTGGCGGGGTGGGTCAGCTGATCAGTCAGGTGATGGAATCCGAAGCGCTGGAATCGCTCGCGCTGAGTGGCGGGTTCTCGGTGGTGGTGGCGGTCATCGAACTCGGCTTTGCCGCGTGGATTTTGCAACTGGGAGCCGCCCCTTCGGCGCATCTGCTGCTGCTAGGACTGTTCACAGTGCTAACCGTCGCGCTGGGCTGGGCCTATAGCCGAAGCATTACCGGCTGGACCGGGCAGCGCTTGTCGATCACCCATTACCTGATCGAAGCGATGGTCGGGCATCGCACCCGGCTGGCGCAGGAGCGCGCCTCGCGCCGCGATGCGGTGGAGGACGGGCAGCTCAGCGCCTATTTCCGCCGTGCCGAGCAGATGGACAACGGCGGGCTGAAGCTCAGCGCCGGGATCGGCATGGTCTGGACGGCGGCGGCGCTGCTGGCTTTCGCCCCGGCGCTGTCTGGCGTTCGCGCCCCCTCGCCGGCGGCTCTGGCGATCAGCATGGGCGGCATCATGCTGGCCCAGCGGGCGTTCGGCGGGATTTCGGGGGGGCTCGCCAGCCTGTCCCGCGCCGGTTTCGCCTGGAGCCGGGTTGCCGAAATCTTCCGCGCTGCCAAGGGCTATGCGCGCGGCGGCATGGTTTCGACTGGCAGCGTGGCTGGTGCGTCCGGCACTGGCCCCATTCTCGAGGCCCGCAATGTCAACTATGCCTATGGCACCAATGGCCCCGCCGTTCTCGAAGGTGCGATGCTCAATATCGAGCGGGGGGACCGGCTGCTGATCGAAGGGCCTTCGGGTGGCGGCAAATCAACGCTCGCCAGCGTGCTCACCGGCCTGCGTCGGCCCGATGCCGGGCTGTTGCTGCTCGGCGGGCTGGACCGCCACACTGTCGGCGATGACTGGCACCGCCACGTTACCGCCGCGCCGCAGTTCCACGAGAACCACATCTTCTCGGGCACGCTGGCCTTCAACCTGCTGATGGGCCGCCAATGGCCGGCACCCGACGATGACATTGCCGAGGCCGAAGCGCTGTGCCGCGAACTGGGCTTGGGCGAGCTGCTCGACAAGATGCCGGGCGGCATTCACCAGCCGGTGGGCGAAACCGGCTGGCAACTGTCCCACGGCGAGCGTAGCCGCATCTTCCTTGCCCGCGCGCTGTTGCAGAAAGCCGAAGTGACGATCCTCGACGAGAGCTTTGCCTCGCTCGATCCGGCGACGATGGATCAGTGCCTGCGCACTGCGCTCGACCGGACGGAAACGCTGGTGGTGATCGCTCACCCTTAGACGGGCCACCCTTAGCCGGGATACCCGATCTGCTCCGCTTTCAAGGGGACCCAGTCGGCAGCATCCAGCCGCTCCGCACCGCGTTGGAAGTGGAGGAGGGCAAATTCCTGCCAGCCAAAAAGATCGTCCGCACAGGCCGCATTGCAGCGCCGGCGCAGGTCTAGCCAAAATCCCTCACGGTCCTGTCCTAAGGCAGAGATGTGGCTGTCCGAAAGGAAGGCACGCGCGAAATTTTCGTCAATCGGGCGTTGCTGGCGAAAAAGATCAATCCGCGTGCCGGTGATCTGTCCGCCCCGCTGGCGTGCGTGAAGCGGATCGTGGCGATCAACATCGGGTGCATCAAGTGCATCAAACAGCAGCGATATCCGCTTGTAGAGTGGCCGCACGGCATCGGAAAAGGTGCCCGCCTTTTTGTCGCCAAGCGGGGTCTTGTCCCCTAGAATGTAACTCAGCGGGTGCTGTGGTAATACGGTAAGCGAGCCGTGGACCACGAAGAAGCTGCCTCCCTCCGCCAGATTGCGGCACACGCCTTTCACCAGCATCACATCGTCGAGCCAGTGGATCGCTTGTGAAATGGTCATCACGTCAAAGCTGCCGTCCACCTGTGCGAGCCGGTTGCAGCTTTCGTGGATCGTTTCCAGCTGAAGCCCGCGACATGTCGCTTCCTCCTGCGCTGCTTCAACGAACCCGCGCGACAGCTCCATCATCGTTACGTGCGGCGTCCGCTTGGCCAATTCGAGCGCCAGACTTCCCGGCCCGGCGGCGAGATCGAGTACGCGGGTTTCGGGGCCAATCCCGCCCAGATCGGCTATTCTCGCGGCAATGGCCGGAGGGAAGGGGCGATGGTCGAGATAGTCCCGCGCCATTTCGCGGCCATAGCGGGAAAGCTCCGCCTCGGGGGCGATCAGGACTTCGGCCTCACGCATATCGGCGATGGCCTCGGCAATCTCCTCGCGCGACCCGGCGGGCTCGATGCGCAGCATTGCCTCCAGCGCAGCGTCCACATCCATGCCGCCATCCGCACCGAAAAGGGCGAAGAGCAACCGCTCGCGGTCGGACAGCCAGTATTGCGGATAGGGTTCCACCTCGCCGATCACGAAGCTGCGGCCATCTGCGGATTGGCTCAGGGCGAAATTGGGGGAAGCACGAAGGCGGTCTGGCATATGATTCCGGTCAGATAGCAACCATGCTTAAACGGCTGGGCGCGGCGTTTATTCCCTTGTCCTGCTTGCGATTATTGTGCGGAAATGGCTATGGCAGCCAGTGCATTCATTCAGCCCCGACGCCGGATCGCGATGGATGAAATGCAAAAAAATGCGGTTACCCGAATAAAAACCTTTTCCAATCGTTTTAGTCAGGGGTGAATTATGTCTGCTGCCGAACCAGCTTTGGCCAAAGAACAGATTCACGCCCGTTTGGTCGCCTTCCTGCCAAGGCTCCGCCGGTTCTGCCATGGGCTCACCGGCAATGCCGATCAGGGTGACGATCTGTTGCAGGCCACTTTCGAAAGGGCGCTCAGCCGGATCGACCAGTGGCAGGCAGGAACGAATTTGGAGAATTGGGTGTTTCGCATGGCCAGCAATCTCAACATCGATCGCCACCG
>CANFXW010000006.1 GCA_947451145.1 Sphingomonadaceae bacterium
ATTGTACCCTATGGGTGGTCGGGCGGGGGAGCGGGCTGGTGCCGAACCGACGTCAGTCGGCCCTTAACCGCGCTTAACCCTGACTGTTCACGGGTCAGGCATAGAACGCCGCCAACAACTGCCGTCCTGTCCCACCGGACCAGAGAAAGTCGCATCTAATGCCCAGCTTCGCCCAAAGCCTCGAAAAAACGCTGCACAATGCGCTGACCAATGCAGCCGACCGGGCGCACGAATATGCCACGCTCGAGCATTTGTTGCTGGCGCTGATCGATGATCCCGATGCGGCGCAGGTGATGACCGCCTGCGGGGTTGATCTGGAAGAGCTCGCCGAAGTGGCGCGGCAGTATCTCGACAAGGAATACCAGTCGCTCAAGACCAGCGAAAAGGGCGACCCCGCCCCCACCGCCGGGTTCCAGCGGGTTATCCAGCGCGCGATCCTGCACGTGCAATCATCGGGCAAGGACACAGTGACCGGTGCCAACGTGCTCGTCGCGCTGTTTTCCGAGCGCGATTCCTATGCCGTCTATTTCCTGCAGCAACAGGACATGAGCCGCCTTGATGCGGTCAGCTTCATCAGCCACGGCATCGGCAAGGGCGGCAAACGCATCGAAGACCGCACGCCCAAGGGCAGCGAAGAGGTGCCGCAGCAGCCCGCGCAGGAAGAAAAGTCCTCTGCCGGCAAGGACGGCAAGAAGGATTCGGCGCTCGACCAGTTCACCGTCAACCTCAATGAAAAGGCACTCGCCGGTAAGGTCGATCCGCTGATCGGCCGCGGGCCGGAGGTTGACCGGACGATCCAGATCCTCTGCCGCCGCTCCAAGAACAACCCGCTCTATGTCGGCGATCCCGGCGTCGGCAAGACGGCAATTGCTGAGGGTCTCGCGCGCAAGATCGTCGAAGGTGAAGTGCCAGAAGTGCTCGCTCCGGCAGTGATCTATTCGCTCGATATGGGCGCGCTGCTGGCCGGCACCCGCTATCGCGGCGATTTCGAGGAACGGCTCAAGCAGGTGGTTTCCGAGCTGGAAAAGATGCCCGACGCGATCCTGTTCATCGACGAGATCCACACGGTGATCGGTGCCGGCGCGACCAGCGGCGGGGCGATGGACGCCTCCAACCTGCTCAAGCCCGCGCTGTCCGGCGGCACAATCCGCTGCATCGGCTCGACCACCTACAAGGAATTCCGCAACCACTTCGAAAAGGACCGCGCCCTGCTGCGCCGGTTCCAGAAGATCGATGTAAACGAGCCAACGATCCCCGATACAATCAAGATCCTGAAGGGTCTGCGCTCGGTGTTCGAGGATCACCACAAAGTTCGCTACACGCCCGACGCGATCAAGACGGCGGTGGAGCTGTCAGCCCGCTACATCAATGACCGCAAGCTGCCCGACAAGGCGATCGACGTGATCGACGAGGTTGGCGCGATGCAGATGCTGTTGCCGCCCAGCCGCCGCAAAAAGACGATCACCGCGCGCGAGATCGAACAAGTGATCGCGACGATGGCGCGCATCCCGCCCAAATCGGTGTCCAGCGACGACAAGAAGGTGCTCGAACACCTTGATCGCGATCTCAAGCGCGTCGTTTTCGGGCAGGACAAGGCGATCTCGGTGCTCTCCACCGCGATGAAGCTGAGCCGCGCGGGCCTGCGCGATCCGGACAAGCCCATCGGCTCGTTCCTGTTTTCCGGCCCGACCGGCGTCGGCAAGACCGAAGTGGCCCGCCAGCTGTCCGACATCATGGGCATCCCGCTGGTGCGCTTTGACATGTCGGAATATATGGAGCGCCACTCGGTAAGCCGCCTGATCGGCGCGCCTCCGGGCTATGTCGGCTTTGATCAGGGCGGTCTGCTGACCGATGCCATCGATCAACAGCCGCACTGCGTCCTGCTGCTCGACGAAATCGAAAAGGCCCACCCCGATCTGTTCAATATCCTGCTGCAGGTGATGGATAACGGGCGTCTAACCGACCATCACGGCAAGACAGTGGACTTCCGCAATGTCGTGCTGATCATGACGACAAATGCCGGGGCCAGCGACATGGCCAAGCAGGGCATCGGCTTTGGCGACGTATCCAAGGCGGATGCGGGCGACGAGGCGGTCAAGAAGATGTTCAGCCCCGAATTCCGTAACCGGCTCGATGCGATTGTGCCGTTCGATTACCTCGGCGGCGAAGTGATCGCCCGCGTGGTCGACAAGTTCATCCTGCAGCTCGAGCTGCAACTGGCTGACCAGAACGTCCACATCCAGTTCGACAGCGAATCACGCCTGTGGCTGGGCAAGCGCGGCTATGACAAGCTCTATGGCGCAAGGCCGATGGCCCGCCTGATCCAGGAAAAGGTCAAGCAGCCGCTCGCCGAGGAACTGCTGTTCGGCAAGCTGGCCCACGGCGGCGAGGTTCAGGTTTCGGTGAAGGAAGACGCGCTGAACTTTGAACTGACGCCTGCGCCGCCCAGGTTGGTCAAGCGCAAGGAAGCAAAGACAGCGCCGAAGGGTAAGGCCAAGGCGCAGAAGGCGAAGGATTGAGCCTAAGGCGAATTGATGCCGCGCGATTGACCGGCATCAATTCGCCTAGCCGTCTCGGCGACTAAGGCAATCCTGTCATCATTCGCCTTTTCGCCGGAGGCCACACTTTGGATACTATTGAAAAGCCCCGCCCCACCACGCCGTATGAACGGCTGGGCGGATTGCCTGTGCTTGAGGCGATTTCGAATCGTTTCTACGACCTGATGGAGCATGACCCGGCCTATGCCGAGCTGCGCGCCATGCACGCCCCTGACCTCACCCGCATGCGCAGCGCGCTGGCGCAGTTCCTGATGGGCTGGTCAGGCGGCCCGCGCGACTGGTTTGAGGCCAACCCCGGCCGCTGCATGATGTCGGTGCACAAGCCCTATGTCATCGGTCACGATGTTGCAGGCCAATGGTCCGAAGCCATCGGCCGGGCCATCGATGCTGAATTGGGGGAAAGCGATCCGCCGCTGGCCAAGGAAATGACCCGGGTGCTGCAGCAACTGGCGCTGGGCATGGGCCGCTGATACAAGCAGAGGCATGAACCGCTTTGACCGACCGCGACAGGCGCTTGCCATCGGGCTCGCCGCACTCGCCGGTTATGTCGATGCGTTTGGTTTTCTTTCAGCCGACGGTTATTTCGTTTCCTTCATGTCAGGCAATACGACCCGGCTTGGAGTAAATCTGTCGCGCGACCCGGCCTTGGCAGTCATTCCCGCCTTGCTCATCCTCGGCTTTGTTCTTGGCGTGATGCTGGGCGCGCTGGTCTCGGCAAAAGCCGGAGCACGACGAAAGCCTGTCACTTTGGCAATCGTTGCGGCGCTGCTCACCACATCTTCAGCCGCGCGCCTTGCCGGATCGAACGAAGTCATGCTCGGCGCCATGGTTCTCGCCATGGGAGCGCTGAACAACACGTTCCAGCGCGATGGCGAAGTGGCTGTCGGGTTGACCTATATGACCGGCGCTTTGGTAAGGCTCGGACAAGGGCTGGCTGCCGCCTTGCTCGGCCAGACCGGCAAAGGCTGGGGGGCCTATCTCCTGCTGTGGAGCGGCCTGGCTGCGGGCGCCGTTGGCGGCGCATGGGCCCATGGGCACTATGCCGCTGCAGCACCCTGGATCGCCGCTGGCTGGGCAACAACTATGACGGCATTCTCATTTGGTTTGCCTGCAGAGCGCTTGCCGGACGATGCGTTGCCTGGCTAATGCGGGGCATGATCAGGCGCTTAACACCCATCGCCGGCTTCGTCGCGCTCTTCTTCTCCACTGCCGCCTATGCCGCCGACGAGGAAGTCCAGGTCTATATGGATGAAATCAATCCGGCAGGGAAAGTCGGGCTGGACGTGCATGTGAACTATGTCGCAGATGGTGACGGTACGCTGCCCTATGCGGGAGCAGAATCGCCGCTGCATCGCTGGCGCATCACCCCCGAGTTTTCACTTGGGCTTGGCGGCGGGTTTGAGCTGGGGGCCTATTTTCCGGTCGCGACGATTGCCCGCGACAGCTCTGCGCGGGTGCTGGGAGCCAAGGCGCGGCTGAAGTGGCTGGCGCCGCACAAGGATACCGGCCTTTTCTGGGGAGTGAACTGGGAGCTTGGCCGCGTTGCCCGGCGACTCGACGAGAACCCGTGGAACAGCGAGCTCAAATTCATCGCCGGTTGGCGGGGAGGCAAGTGGACGCTGGCTGCCAATGGCAATCTGGGCTTCAAGGTTTCCGGCCCGGTGCCCGCGCCCGCCACTTTCGAGATCGCCACAAAAATCGGCTACAAGGTGACCCCCGGTCTGATCCTGGGCGTGGAAAGCTTCAACGAACTGGGCGAACTGCGCGGGTTTGGCCCACTGTCACAGACCGAACACACGACCTACCTCACCGCCGACTTTGCCCTTGGCGGTTTCGATGTGAATGCCGGGATCGGCAAGGGCTATGGCAGCAATGCCGACAGCACCGTGGTCAAGTTCGTGATCGGCGTGCCGTTCGGTAACTAGCCAAGAACGCGAAACATTTTTTCACGAGAAGTTGCGCCGCGCAACAATTCGACCCGACTGGGCGCCAGACCAAGCGCCGCCGCCAGCAGTTCACGCACCGCATCGTTGGCCTTGCCATCCTCGGGCTTGGCGCGAACCTTGGCGAGCAGGCGACCCGCTTCGATTGCCAGCGATTCCTGTTTTGCACCGGGGGTAACACGGACGGCCAGCCGCCCTTCGGCATCGACCAGCGCCAACACCGCTTCGGCAACTGGCAGATCGGCTTTCGGACGCGCCAAGGCTGCGCCTATTCCTGCGACACGCGGTGCATGCGGGCGTTCAGCACATAGCCCTGCACACCCTTCTGCATGTCGGCCACCTGGGCGTCGTTGAGATCGCGCATGAAAGCTGCCGGCCTGCCACCCCATAGCTGACGCGAGGGGATGCGCTTACCGGATGTCAGCATGGCGCCCGCCGCGAGCATCGCTTCCGATTCCAGATGACAGCCGTCCATGGTGATCGCGCCGATGCCCACGAAGCTGCGATCCTCCAGCACAGTGCCGTGGACCATCACCATATGCCCAAGCAGCACGTCATCACCGATGATCGTCGGAATGCCATCAGGCCGCTTGGGATTCGGGCTCTCGCAGTGGATCACCGAGCCATCCTGAATATTGGTCCGCGCGCCAATAACGATCCGGTTGGCATCGCCGCGGATCACGCAGTTGTACCAGACCGATGAATCGGGCCCGATCTCGACATCGCCGATGATCCGGCATCCGGGCGCGATCCATGCAGAGTCATGGATGCGCGGGAATTTACCGTTGAACGGGGCGATGGTGACACCGGGAGGTGAGGCTTTCATTGCGTTGTCCTGATCAGATTTTCCCAGCGCACATAGGGCAGGATCGAGGCGTGGTCATCAGTCCATAGTCGCTTTGCCCGGGAGGCAGGCGCACGCCATGGCATCGTGGGGGCAAGGCGACCCAGCATCTGCAATTGCGCCGGATCGCGGGTGATCATCACCCACAGGCTGGCCGAGAGCTCGGTATCGCCCGCCGGATTGTCGTCACGCAGCGCCATGGTAAGCCCGTGCTTGGCGCTGGCGGCGGCGAGAACCGGCTCGAGATCAATAAAGCGGTTGGAAATATGCACCAGCAGCACGCCGCGCGGTGACAGCGCCTTGAGGTATGTTTGCAGCGCCTCTTCCGTCATCAGGTGCAGCGGGATTGAATCAGAGGAAAAGGCATCGACGGCGAGCAGATCGAAACTGCTTGGCGCAGCTTTGGCGAGCTCCAGCCGGGCATCGCCGATCACCACCCGGGCATGCGGCGCACAATCGCGCAGGAAAGTGAAAGTGCCATCCTGCGAGAATTTCAGCACCGCCGGATCAATCTCGAAAATGTGCCAGTCTTCGCCCGGCTGGTTGAAGCAGGCGAGCGTGCCGGTGCCGAGCCCGACTATGCCCACGCGGGGATGCGCGCCGAACAGGTCCTTGGCGTGACCAAGCACGATCGCCGCACCCGATCCCGGTCCATAATAGCTGAGCGGCATATCGCGCAGTTTCGGATCGAGCGATTGCTCGCCGTGCAGGGTCGAACCGTGGGTGAGCGTGCGGATGCGGTCGTCCTGATAGGTGCGCACGGTGTAGATGCCGAAATAGCTGCGGCTGCGCAGGCCCTGCCAGCTATCCTTGATCGTCTGGAAGCCACCCTGGGCAACCATCGCCATCAGCATGACGCCCAAAACCAGCCCGCGCGGACGGACGAGCAGCAGTCCGCAAAAGGCCAGAACTGCCGTCGCCGACCAGCGATAGAACTGGACGTCCTCGGCATAGGCAAATTGGGAGATTTTCCATGCGAGCAGCACGGCGCAGACCAACACCGATCCCATGGTCAGCTTCACCATGTCGGGATCAAGCCCCGGCAGCTTGCGCCAGTCGGGCAGCGACCTGCGCGGAAGCAGGGCAGCCGCAGCGAGGACGAGGATCGGATGTTCCCACGACCAGTCAAACACCAGGGGCGCGATCAGCGCGGTGAACAGACCGCCCAGCGCTCCACCAGCCGACATGGCAAGATAGAACAGCGTCAGGTTCTCGGCCTCGGGTCGCAGATCATACATCCGCGAATGGAGCGCCACGCAGACAAAGAACAACAGGCCGACAGCGGCAAAGACCGAGAGCAGGCCGTTCGAATGATGGGCATCCATCGCGAGGCCGCCCGCCGATAGCACCACCAGCCACGCCAGTGCCGAGACAGCCCGCGCTGGTCCGCGCCGGTCGGCAAAGGCGATGACAAAACTCAGCAGGTAGAGCCCGAGCGGGATCACCCAGAGCAGCGGCATGGCCAGCAGGTCAGTCGTCAGGTGAGTGGTGGTTGAAAGCATCAGCCCCGAAGGCACCGCGGCGAGCATCAGCCACAGCCAGATGCGGCGGCGGGGGACCTTTGCCGCTGCTTGGGCCGGCTGCGCGACTTGCTGAATGGGCGCATTGCGTCGCGCCAAGGCACAGGCGGCAACCAGCAGAACCAGAATGCCGTAACCTGCCGACCATACCAGTGATTGCTGGTGCAGGGATAACAACGGCTCGGCCAGCAATGGGTAGGCTATCAGTCCGCCAAAGCTGCCAAGGTTCGACGCGGAATAGAGCGCCCAGGGCTGCCCCGCCGCCGGATCAGCGGCATACCAGCGCTGCATCAGCGGCGCCTGTGCCGAAACAGCCAAGAACACCGGGCCGATGCTGAGCAGCAGCAGCAACGGCACCCACAGCACTTCGGCGCCGGCAGCTGGCGCGGGAAGGGCCACCAGCCCCACCGGCAGGGTCAGCGCGGCAAGGGCAAACAGTGCGAGGTGAACCCCTGCCTGCCGCCGCAAGGGCAGGCGCGACAGGTGGTGGGCATAGGCATAACCGCCCAGCAACAGCGCCTGATAGACCAGCATCGCAGAGTTCCACACCGCCGGGGTGCCGCCCAATCGCGGCAAGGCCATGCGGGCGATCATCGGCTGGATCAGGAACAGCAGGAACGATCCGGTGAGGATCGTCAGGACGAACAGGGCGCGGTGCGGCCTGCTCACCTTGTCGCCCATGCGGCGCGCGGCAATTCATAGGTCACATGGCGCAGCAATGGCGATTCCGGCACGATGCGAGGGTGGGCGAATTCAAGTTCTTCACGCCAAAGCATGCCCAGCCGCTCCATCACCGCGCGGCTACGCGTGTTGCCCAGGCTCGTAATGGCCCAGAGCGATTCGGCATCGCGGTTGGCGAAGAACCAGTCGGCGCAGCCCCGCGCTGCCTCGGTGATATAGCCCTTGCCCCAGCAATCCGATGCCAGCCGCCAGCCAATCTCCGGCTTGCCCTCGATCGGGCCATCCCGCCCGCGGATAATCCCGCACTTGCCGATCAGCCGTGCGTCCTCGCGCCGCTCTACCACCCAGAAGGTGTGACCAAGTTCTGCCTCAAAGGCGCATTCTCGGGCCACCAGCGCGCGGGTTGCTTCCAGATCCATGACCGGGCCCAGCGTCGCCATGACAAGGGGATCGGCGCAGATCGCGGCGAAAGGTTCGATGTCTTCCTCACGCCAGGATCGCAGCACCAGCCTTTCGGTCTGGAGCCGGAAATCAGCCATTGAGCAGCCGCGCCGCGTGGGCCGCGTGATAGGTCAGCACGCCCGAGCAACCGGCCCGTTTGAAAGCCAGCAGGGTTTCCAGCACCAGCGCATCGCGCTCGCCCGCGCCCACCGCAACCGCAGCCTCGATCATAGCGTATTCGCCGCTCACCTGATAGGCGAAGACCGGCACTTCGAAACGATCCTTCACAGCGCGCACAATGTCGAGATAGGGCAGCCCGGGCTTGACCATCACGCTGTCCGCGCCCTCTGCCAAATCCATCGCCACTTCGCGCAGCGCCTCTTCGCTGTTGGCCGGGTCCATCTGATAGGTCTTCTTGTCACCCTTCAGCAGGCCCGACGAGCCCACCGCATCGCGGAACGGACCATAAAAGGCAGAGGCATATTTGGCGGCATAGGACATGATCTGGACATTGGCGTGGCCCGCACCTTCCAGCGCCTGCCGGATCACGCCGATGCGCCCGTCCATCATGTCAGACGGGGCGATGATGTCGGCACCTGCCGCTGCCTGATTGAGGCTTTGCCCGACCAGCACCTCTACCGTGGCATCGTTGAGGACGTAGCCCGCATCGTCGATCAGTCCGTCCTGCCCGTGGCTGGTATAGGGATCGAGCGCCACATCGGTCAGCACACCGATCGAATCGCCGCAGGCATCACGAATCGCCCGGATCGCGCGGCACATCAGGTTGTCAGGGTTGAGCGCTTCTGTACCAACCGGATCGCGCCGATCAGGCTGGGTATTGGGGAACAGCGCGAGGCAGGGGATGCCCAGCGCGACCGCTTCCCTGGCCCGCGCGGCAATCAGGTCCACCGACCAGCGCGATACGCCCGGCAGCGAGCCAATCGGTTCTTCAACCCCAGCGCCATCGGTGACGAACAGCGGCCAGATCAGATCGGCGGGGGTGAGCACCGTCTCGCGGTGCATGGCGCGGCTCCAGGCGGTGGTGCGCGGGCGGCGGAGACGGGCGGCGGGGTATACAGGTGTGGTCATGATGCGGCTGTCCTGCCGCAATCTGGCGCAAGCTTCAATCGTTCAACGCAATAGCGTGTTGTTACCGCGCCCCATAGCGACATTGTTGATCGCAGCACCGGGGCGAATTTTCTTGAGCTGCGCCAGCTTGGCCTTGAACGCAGCGACCTGCGCGGGATCGATCTGCTGCACCGTGGTAGAGGTTGTCGCCATGCGCGATCCCAGCGGGTTCACCGTGCGGCCGTGGTCATACATCTCATAGTGCAAGTGCGGCCCGGTCGAGAGACCGGTGGAACCGACATAGCCGATCACCTGCCCGGCATTCACCCGCTCGCCATTGTAGACGGCGATCGAGCTCATGTGGCCATAGCCGGTACCCAGCCCCAGGCCGTGCTCCAGCCGCACGTAGTTGCCGTGGCCGCCATGACGTCCGGCAAAGGAAACAACACCGCTGGCACTGGCGTGGATCGGCGTGCCCCAGCCCGCGCCGATATCGACACCGGCGTGCATCCGCGAATAGCCAAGGATAGGGTGGAAGCGCATGCCGAAGCTGGAGGTAATCCGCCCCGCCACCGGCATCATCAACCCACTGCTTTGGGTTGTCATCACCGGCCGGGTCAGGCCGTCGGCTGCATAGAACTCATTGCCGCTGCCCCAGCGCATCAGTTCTGCCACCGGGCTGTCGCCGCGATCGAGTCCGGCATAGAGCACTTGCCCAACCTGGCCCTCACCGTTTGCCGAGCGTTTGTAACTGACGATCATGTCAAACTGGTCGCCCGGCATGATATCGCCTTCAAGGCTGAGGTGGCCGTCGAGCGCCTGAAGATATTGCTGGATCGCTGAAAGCGGTGCACCGGCGGCGCGGGCCGAGCGATAGAGGCTTGGACCAACCTGTCCGCGGATGCGTAGCGGCGTGGTGTCGATCGCCACCGCATGGGTCGATACGGCAAAGCCATCGGCGCTGCGGCTGAGTGTCAGGCTGGTGTCGAACTTGGCGCGCAGGTCGAGACTTTCAAGCAACCGGGGGGCGTCTTGCGCCGGTCGCGCGCCCAGCACGATATCGACGCGGGTTCCGGGCGCGATCTGGTCGAGCTGAACCGTCGCGCCCACCAAGGAAGCTGCGCGGGACGCATCATCGCCCGAGACTCCGGCCCGCTGCAACAGGCGCATGAAGCTCTCGCCACTGGCGACAAAGGCGGTCAACGCCAGCCGCGGCCGTTCCGGGGCGGATGTCAGCGCGGCGACCGCAGAGCCTGCAGCCATATGGCGGCCGCTGTCTCCGCCTAGTGCGAGCGGCATGATCAGCTGGCTGCGGAATTCATCGCGAACCTTGTCATCCGCCCGCATCGATGGCGCGGCCTGAAGCTCGAAGTTCGGCCACAGCGCGAGCGCGGTAATCGTGAGCGCGGCAAAAGTCGCAAATCCGCGCAGCCAGCGGCGGCTGCCAATTTCTTCGGCAAGGTCCGGCGCCCAGTCGATCAAATGCCATTCGATGGCTTTTAAGCGGGCAAGCAGAGTTCGATGAGGCTGTTTCTCTGTGGACAACAGACAAGGCGCAGCCAGCCCGTCCGCCTCGCAAGGGGACAGGTCGGGGCCATGGTTGTCGCTTGTTTGCGCCTCGAACATGGCGCCCGTCCTGCCCGATAAGGGTTAATCTTCGCCTAAACCGTGCCCATTTCGGACGATTTAGGAAAAGTGTAAACTCGGCCTTGCCGGAGCTGCGGGGGGCTGTCACAACCTGCCAAGCAATGGTCGCCAACAGTGCTAATTCGTCGCGTCGCAGGTCAGACGGCAAGCTGATTGCCGTGCTGGGGCCGACCAATACCGGCAAGACTCACCTCGCTATCGAGAGGCTTTGCGGCCATTCCTCAGGCATGATCGGCTTTCCCCTGCGCCTGCTGGCGCGTGAGGTTTATGACCGGGTCTGCGCGATGAAAGGCGAACGGAACGTTGCGCTGATCACCGGCGAAGAGCGGATCGAGCCGCCCGATGCCCGCTGGCTGCTGTGCACGGTAGAGGCCATGCCGCTCGACCGGGACGTGGCATTCTTGGCGATCGACGAAATCCAGCTCTGCTCTGATCGCGAGCGCGGCCATATCTTCACCGACCGCCTGCTCCATGCGCGTGGCCGTGAGGAGACCATGCTGCTGGGTTCGGCGACGATGCAGCCGATGATCCGCGCCCTGCTGCCCGAGGCCGAGATTGTTGGCCGCCCCCGCTTTTCAACGCTGAGCCATGCGGGCGCGAAGAAGCTCTCGCGCGTGCCGCCGCGCAGCGCGATCGTCGCTTTCAGTGCCGAGCAGGTCTATGCCGTGGCCGAGCTGCTGCGCCGGTTCCGTGGCGGGGCTGCCGTAGTGATGGGCGCGCTCAGCCCGCAAACGCGCAACGCCCAGGTGGCAATGTACCAGTCGGGCGAGGTCGACTATCTGGTCGCAACCGATGCCATCGGCATGGGGCTGAACCTCGATCTCGATCATGTCGTCTTTGCCGGGCTTTCGAAGTTCGACGGCCAGCGCCAGCGCCGGCTGACAACTTCGGAAATGGCGCAGATCGCCGGGCGTGCCGGCAGGCACCACCGCGACGGCACTTTCGGCACGCTGTCCGGCACGCAGGGTCACGATGCAGAGCTGACCCCCGAAGAAATCTACGCCATCGAAGAGCACCGCTTCCCGCCGGTAACCCGCCTGTTCTGGCGGGAGAGCGAACCCCGGCTCGACAGTCTGGACATGCTGATAGGCGATCTTTCCGAGCCGCCCGAACGCCCCGAACTGGCTCCGGCGCCCGAGGCCATCGACCTTGCCGTGATGCGCCGGTTGGCGGAGGACCCTGCCATTGCGGCCCAGGTACGAGGTCGGGCGGCGGTTATGCGGTTCCGCGAGGTATGCATGCTGCCGGACTTCCGCAGCCAGGGCACAGAGGTCCATTCGCGGTTTGTTTCCCGGCTGTGGGAAGACCTGCGGCGCGGGGCGCTGCCGGGTGACTATGTGGCGGCCCGGATTGCCGAGCTCGACAATCCAGCAGGCGACATCGACACATTGCAGGGCCGCATCGCGGCGATTCGTTCGTGGTCCTACATCAGCCAGCGGCCCGATTGGGTGCTGCTGCGCGATGAAATGGCCGCCCGGGCCCGCGCAGCAGAGGCGCGGCTATCCGATGCACTGCACGCGCGGCTGAGTGAGCGCTTCGTCAATCGGAGGCTTTCGGTGCTGATGAAAGGGGCTGGTGCCGACAAGGCCTTGCTGCCAGTAACCTCAAGGGGAGATGATATCTTGGTTGACGGTGAATCCATCGGCAAGCTTGAAGGGTTTCAATTTACGGTCGATCCGGGGGCGACCCATGGCGACCGCAAGATGTTTTTTGCCGCTGCCGAACGGCACCTGCCGCAGCTTCTTGCCGAAAGGGCGCGCGCGCTGGCTGATCAGATCGAGGCGGGATCTGCGCCATTGATGCTGGATCGCGGCGCAATCGTGCTCGGGGAAGAGAAGCTGGCGGAGCTGGTTGCCGGTCGCTCGGTGCTTGTCCCTTCGGTCAAGCTTGAGCGGGCGCTGGAAGCCATTCCGCAAAGCGAACGCACGCTGTTGGCCGAGCGTCTCGAAGGTTGGCTGGAATCCAGGCTATCTGTACTCGGACCGCTGCAGAAACTGGACGAAGCGAGCCGCAACGAGGCCGGCGGCCCGGAATTGCGGGCGCTGCTGATACGGCTGGTTGAATCCGGCGGCGTGATGGAACGTACGGGCTCCGGATTCGAAAAACTTAGCCATGAACAGCGCCTCGCCCTGTATCGGCTGGGCACGCGGGTGGGGGTGATCGATATTTTCGTCAAGGCGATTATCCGCCCCGCCGCGCAGGAGCTGTGGCGTGAACTGGTGTGGCTGAAGGGCAAGCGTCTGCCGCCGGTTCCGCCCTCGATGCCGCCAGTGATTCCATCGACGAGCGAGCTAGCCGGTGGTTACCGGCGTCTGGGCAAGGTATCGATCCGCGTCGATGTAGCCGAAAAGCTGCTGCACGAACTGCACGATAAGCGCGCTCGTAGCGCCCGGATGCGATTCTATTGCGATGACACCCGGGCGCGAACGCAGGGGCTGTTACCCGAACGGCGCAGCGCCCTGTTCCGGCTCGCCGGGTTTCGGGAGAAGCCCTCGCGGGTTCTGGCTGAAGGCGAATATGGCCCTCCGGCTATTTCGCTATGGCAATGGGCGCCCCACCTGTTGCCCACCGCCCGGGCAGCCAAAGCACCTGCAAAGCCAGCGCACGAACCGGCGCGCAGCGACAATGCCTTTGCCGCGCTCGCCGCACTGATCCCGCAAAAGGCAAAGTGAGGCGCGCCATTCGATGATCCAGACGCCTGATGCGGATTGATAAACTCCTCTGGTTTCTGCGCTTTGCCAAGACGCGAACCTTGGCGCAGGCCTTGGTCGAAAATGGCCACATCAGGCTCGACGGCAGACGTATCGAGCGGGCGCACGCCAAGGCTTCCGCTGGCAGCGTGCTGGTTTTGCCTTTGCCCGGCGGCATAAAGGTGATCGAGATAATCGCCCTCCCGCAGCGGCGCGGTCCGGCAAATGAAGCACAATCATGCTATCGGGTGCTTGACGAACAGGCTGCAATGCCGATAGCTGGAAACGGATTGGGGACTGAAGCCCCGCAAATGGATAACCAAGGGGATATGCCACAATGACCTATGTCGTCACCGACGCCTGCATCAAGTGCAAGTACATGGACTGCGTCGAGGTCTGCCCGGTTGATTGCTTCTACGAAGGCGAGAACATGCTGGTGATCAATCCCAGCGAGTGCATCGACTGCGGCGTGTGCGAACCCGAATGCCCGGCGGAAGCGATTCTGCCCGACACCGAGAGCGGCCTTGAACAGTGGCTTGAGCTGAACGCCAAGTATTCGGCTGAATGGCCCAACCTCACCACCAAGAAAGACTCGCCCGAAGATGCCGACGAGCACAAGGGTGAAGAGGGCAAGTTCGACAAGTACTTCTCGGCCGAACCGGGCGAAGGCGACTGATCCTTTTGCCGCAATGCGGCACGGGCCGCATTGGTCTTAACTAGCTGATTCAAAGCAATTCTTGAAAAGCCCACTGTCGCGAGACAGCGGGCTTTTCGCCATTGCGACACGTGCCTCTGGCAATTTTGTTACAATGGTGCTATATAATGCTGCGAAATGCCGGGCAGCCGCCATGGCAATCTGCCGGTTCAAAGACGGGGTCACGGCAACGCAGGACAAGGACTTGGGGACGCATGGCGCATTGCCTTGTGTTCTTCCTCACCTGATTGCCGCTTTCACGCCCCCGCATGTGAAAGGAATGTACATGTCGGTCAATGCCAACGCATTCGATGTTGGAGACTACGTCGTTTACCCTAAGCACGGTGTCGGCAGGGTAATCGAACTGCAGGAACAGGAAATCGCCGGAATGAAGCTGGAGCTTTATGTGCTCCGCTTTGAAAAGGAACGCATGACGCTGCGCGTTCCGATGAACAAGGTTGAAGCCATCGGCATGCGCAAGCTGTCTTCGGACAAGACCCTGCGCGAAGCGCTCGACACGCTGACCGGCAAGCCCAAGGTAAAGCGTACCATGTGGTCGCGCCGCGCCCAGGAATACGAAGCGAAGATCAATTCGGGTGACCTGGTGTCGATCGCCGAAGTGACCCGCGACCTGTTCCGTGCCGATGACCAGCCGGAACAGTCCTATTCGGAACGCCAGATCTTTGAAGCCGCCTCCTCGCGCCTCGCACGCGAACTCGCGGCGATGGAAAAGACCGACGAACCGGCAGCGCTGAAGAAGATCCTCGCGATCCTCAACGAACATGCGCCGAAGTATTACGAGACGGCAGCTACGGCCTGAGGCCAGAGCCAAAGTCAGGAATTCAGGGTCGCAGGCGAAAGTCTGCGGCCCTTTTTCTTGCCCGAATTACGTGGCCCCTTGAATTCCGACTGGTGCAGTGTATTATAACGTTAATACACAATCATCGGGAGTACCCAAGATGCGCATTGATATCGGCTCGATCTGCCGGAAACTGGCCCCGCTCGCTGCCCTCGCCATGGCCGGCGGCCTTTCCGGCTGCAGCACATCGATCAACATTGATGGCGACGAGGGCAAGAAGCTCGCCGAACTCGACATGTCAGGCGAAGCGCCGACCAAGCTGGTTATGGCTGGCCCGGACCATGTCAAAGTGAGCGAAGGCGCGAAGCTGGCGATCACTGTCGATGGTGACCCCAAAGTCGCCGATCACCTGCGCTTTACCCTGAAGGACGGAACGCTCGGTATCCTGCGCGAGAAATCGTGGAGCACTGGCGCGCCGGTTACGATCAATGTCACCATGCCCGCGCCAAAAGACGTTACCCTGGCCGGATCGGGCACGATTGATGCCAATGCCTTGGGCAAGGATGCCAATGTTACCGTTGCGGGATCAGGCGATGTCAACGCCGGCACGCTTTCAGGCGATTCGTTCAAGCTAACGGTTGCCGGTTCAGGCACCATGCGCGGTGGTGGTGCGGTGAAGGATCTCGACATGACGATCGCCGGTTCGGGCAGCGCGGACCTTGCCCAGCTGCGCACCGATCACGCCAAGGTGACGATCGCCGGTTCGGGCAATGCCACGATGATGTCTGATGGCGATGTTTCGGCAACGATCATGGGATCAGGCACGGTCACCGTGAGGGGCCGGGCCAGCTGCAAGGTCAGCTCGATGGGTTCGGGCAAGCTGGTTTGCGAAAGCGGGCCAGCGCAGACGAGCGATGCGCCCGATGCTGATGACAGCGCAGCTGCGGACGAGAAATAGGGTTAGACTGCGGCGCGGCGCAGGCGATCATTGATGGCCGCGCCGATGCCTTTGTCTGGAACTGGCGCGATAGCGATGCGCCTTTGCGGAGCGGCAGCGGCGAGATGCAGGCAGGCATAAAGCCGAGCTGCAGCCTCCGCACAGTCACCCGATGCGGAAAGCGTTACGTCGCCCGGGACTGCGCCAAAGCCGATGTGGAACTCATCAGCTTCGGCATCAGTCGCCCCCAGCCGCACCGGCTTGCCCGGCGCATAGTGGCTGGCGAGCTGTCCGGGGGCTTCTATCTTACCATCTGACGCCGTGACGTCATCGCTTTCCCCCACGACTTCAGCAACTTGATCGCGGGTGACTGGCCCCGGACGCAGCAGCGACCAGCCTTGTTCCCGCACCGCGACGATGGTTGATTCAATTCCGGCTGCGCAGGCGCCGCCATCAAGGATCAGGTCTACCGCCGCGCCAAGGCTGGTCGCAACATGCGCCGCGGTTGTCGGGCTGACACCGCCGCTGCGGTTTGCCGATGGTGCTGCGAGTGGCACACCAGCTGCGGACAGTACCTCGCGCATCACCGGATGGGCCGGGCACCGCAGGGCAATGGTCGGCAGGCCGGCGGTCACCGCCGGGGCAATTCCGGCATTGGTCCGCAGTGGCAGAACCAGAGTGAGTGGCCCCGGCCAGAACGCCGTTGCCAGCCTCCGCGCGCGCGCGTCGAAGAAGGCAATAGCCTCTGCATCCGCAAGCGAGAACACGTGAACGATCAGCGGGTTGAAATCGGGGCGGCCCTTGGCGCGGTATATCGCTGCTACGGCTGATTCGCTGTCGGCCCGCGCGGCAAGGCCGTAAACGGTCTCGGTCGGCAATGCGACAAGCCGCCCTTCGCGCAACATGGCTGCCGCCCCGGCGCATGCCGTAGCGTCAGCTTTGCAGACCTGTGGGGCGCTCTTGCCGGCCATCCTGCTGCGCTATAGGCAGGTGAGCATCAATGCCAAGGAAAAGACATGAGTTACTCGCCGCCGACCGCCGAACAGGTCTTCGCGCTTCGCGTCAATGCCGGGATCGATGGACTGGCGCAAAGTGACCGCTTTGCCGCTGCCAGCCCGGACATGGTCGAGGCCATCGTTGACGGCATCGGCCAATTCGCCGCTGGCGAATTTGCTCCGTTGGCGCGCGTTGGCGATACCGAAGGCGCAAAGCTGGTTGATGGCAAAGTGCGCCTGCCCGCGGGCTATGCCGAGGCCTATCGCGCCTATGTCGAGCAGGGCTGGAACGCCATTTCCGGAGCGGAAGAATTCGGCGGGCAAGGCCTGCCTTTCAGCCTGGCGGTCTGTGTGCTGGAGAACCTTGGTGCCGCCAACATGGGCTTCTCGCTTCTGCCGATGCTGACCGTCGGCGCGATCGATGCGATCGAAAAGCACGGCAGCGAAGGCCAGAAGGCGATGTATCTCGCACATCTGGTCAGCGGCAAATGGCCCGGCACAATGAACCTTACCGAACCGCAAGCCGGATCGGATGTCGGCGCGCTGCGCACTACGGCAACGCCGACTGCTGATGGCAAGTATCTGATCAAGGGCACCAAGATCTTCATCACCTGGGGCGAGCACGAACTGGCCGAGAACATCATCCATCTGGTGCTGGCCCGCACACCGGGTGCACCGGCGGGGTCGCGCGGCATCTCGCTGTTCATCGTCCCGCGTTTTCACGTGAATGCCGATGGCAGCCTCGGCGCGAAGAACGATGTGAAAGCGGCAAGCCTTGAGCACAAACTTGGTATCCATGCCTCGCCCACCTGCGTGATGTCTTTCGGCGATAACGATGCCTGCATCGGCGAACTGATCGGGGCCGAGAACGAGGGCCTGAAATGCATGTTCACCATGATGAACTCGGCACGGATCAACGTCGGCGCGCAAGGGGTTCAGGTGGCCGAAGCCGCGCTGCAGCGAGCCAGTGCCTATGCGCGGGACCGGGTGCAGTCGGCGCGCGCCGGATCGGCCGACAAGGTGCCGGTTGCGATCATTGAGCATCCGGATGTGCGGCGCATGCTGCTGCGGATGCGGGCGCTGACCGAAGGCACGCGCGCGCTGCTCTATTACACCTGCGGTCAGGTCGACCGGGGCACGCTGGGCGATACCGCCGCCGCCGCCCGCGCCGATGTTCTGGTGCCATTGATCAAGGCGTGGGGCACCGATGTGGGCTGCGAGGTTGCCAGTCTGGGCGTGCAGATCCACGGCGGGATGGGCTTTATTGAGGAAACCGGTGCGGCGCAGCACTATCGCGATGCCCGCATCACGCCGATCTATGAGGGCACCAACGGCATTCAGGCCGCCGATCTGGTCACCCGCAAGTTCGGGCTTCAGGGCGGCGCGGTGCTGCTGGCACTGCTGAACGATGTCGTGCGCGAGGCGGCGAGCCAACCGGCATTGGCTGCACTGGCAACGGATTGCATCGGCATTGCCGAATGGATGGCTTCAACGGCCAGTCTTGATGACAAGCTGGCAGGCTCGGTGCCCTTCCTCACCATGTGCGCAGTCGCGGTGGCGGGCTGGCAATTGCTCCTGCAAGCCAAGGCCGCGGAATCCGATGGCAGCGTTTTGGCCAAGACCAAGCCGGTGATCGCCAGCTATTTCATTGACCATCTGGTTTCCGAAGCATCGGGCCTGAAGGCATCCGCCACCGCAGGCGCAGGCTTGCTCTATGCGCTAGATGCGGAGACACTGGCGGGATGAGCGAAAACCACGAAACCCTGCTTTCCCGGATTGCCGATGCGCTGGACCGGCTGGCCCCGCCTGCGCCTGCGAGCGCCGATTGGCTGGCACACCCTGCCTATCTGTGGGACGGCGCTGAGGCGCGCGCCGTTTCTGCGCTCGTCGCACCGCGCCTGTCGCTTTTGCGCGGAATCGATCAGCAGAAGTCTGTGGTGGTCAGCAATGTAGAGCGCCACGCCGCAGGCCACGCAGCGCACGACATGCTGCTGTGGGGATCGCGCGGTATGGGCAAGTCGGCACTGCTGCGTTCGGCGATTGTTACAGCCCAGGATGCTGACCCGCAGGCAATCGCACTGGTGCAGGTCGCGCCTGATGCGCTGTCCGGCCTTACTGCGCTGTTCGCCCAGCTTGACGCGCAGCAGCGGCGGTTTCTGGTCTATATCGACGATCTCGGCTTTGAGGACGGTGACAGCACCGGTCCGCGCCAGTTGCGGTCGTGGCTCGAAGGCGGGGTGGAAGCGCGCCCGGCCAATGTCCGGCTGGCCGTTACCGCCAACCGCCGCGCCATCGTTTCGCGCCACATGAGCGAGCAGGATGATCCGATAAACCAGCGCGACGTGGTGGATGACAAGCTGGCGCTGGCCGATCGCTTTGGCCTGTCAGTGGGCTTCCACGCCTGCGATCAGGATGATTATCTGGCGATCATCCGCGGTTATGCCGAAGAATACGGCCTGACGTTTGACGAAGGCGATGCGCTCGAATGGTCCCGCCGCCGCGGCGCACGATCAGGCCGCGTGGCGTGGCACTATGTTAACGAGCTGGCTGGCCGGGCAGGGCGAGTGCTGTAACCCCGGCCTACTTGTTCTTCGACATCATTTCTTCAAACTTGCGCTGAAACTCGGCTTCGTTCGCGCCGTTGATCGAATTGAGCTTGGGCAGATGCTCGGTCACCACTGGCTTTACTCCCGGTGATGGCGCTGCGCCCGGGACGATAACCCGCCAGATGATGCCTGCAGTATCATCGCTGACAAGCAAGCCGCCAGACTTGTCAAAGGCGACCCAGGTCGGACGACCACGCACATGATTCTTGTCCTTCACAAAGCCGGTTAGCACGGGCACCGGCATGCCTTGCGGGTTGCCGTGATCATCGAACTTCACGAAGATCACGTCATAACCGACAATCGGATTGCGGTTCCACGAACCGTGACGGGCAATGAAGGCTCCGCTGACGAAATCAGGACCCAGCCGCAGGCCGGCCGGGGCAAAACGCATGCCGAGAGTCGCGGTATGTGCGCCCAGCGCATATTCGGGCTTGCGGATATATTCGTTGAGATAGATCGGCATCGGCGCGTCCACGCGCTCGTCCAGCTTGTCTTTCCAGTAATACCACGGCCAGCCGTATTGTGCGCCGATCAGCACATTGCTCATATAATCGGGCACCAGATCGGGGCCGAGCATATCGCGTTCGACCACGGTGGCCCACAACTCGCCGCTGGCCGGGTTCCAGTCCATGCCGTTGGGATTGCGCATGCCGCTGGCATATTGGCGTGACTTGCCGCTGGCGACATCGATCTCCCAGATCGCCGCGCGGCCGGTTTCAGCTTCGATACCGTTTTCGGCGATGTTGCTGGCCGAACCGACCGCGACATAAAGCTTCTTGCCGTCTTCGCTGAGCAGCAAATTACGCATCCAGTGGTTGCCGGCAGCCGGCAGGTCTTTCACCTTTTTCGGTACACCTTTCAGCGCCGTATCCCCCGGCGTGTAATCAAAGGCGAGTACTGCGTTGTGGTTGGCAACATAAAGCTTGCCCTCCCCCCAGGCGAGGCCAGAAGGCGAATCCATATCGTCCTGCCGCAGGGTAAAGCGCTGTTCGGCCACACCGTCGCCATCGCCATCACGCAGCAAGATCAGCGTGTTGGGCGAATCAAAGCCCGCGCCAGCAGCGTTGTATAGCTTGCGCTGCACCTTGCCCTTCAGTCCGCCGCCTTCTGATTTGTCGACCGGGTGATCGGTTTCCGCCACCAGCACGTCGCCGTTCGGCAGGGTCAGCATGGTTCGCGGATGATCAAGGCCGCTGGCAAAGCGGTTGACCTTCATTCCCGGCGCGGCCTGCGGTGTCTCATAGGCGCCCCAGCCGACGATATCGGGGATCACCACCGACGGGATTGATTCGACTGAGGGATCGGCAAGGGTGATGTCCTTGCCCTCTGTGGCCGAGATATCCTTGTCCGATTTGCGTCCGTGGGTGGCATAGAGCCAGAAGCCCGCAAGCACGAGGGCAACGGCGACTATGACGGCGAGGAGTTTGCGAAGAATGCTCATAGCACACTGGATAAGCGCAGGAGTGACTTGCGGCAACCGCGCTGTTGTATAGGCTCTGGGCCCACATGTACGAATTCGCTCCCGATCCGCAGGCCCCCAAGGGCGAGGTCTACCACGACCTGTGCCAAGCTGCCCAGGCCTTGGTAGCTGACGAACCGGACAGGGTCGCCAATATGGCCAATGTCGCCGCGCTGATCTGGCAATTCGTTCCCGATCTCAACTGGGCGGGGTTCTATCGCGTGGTTGATGGCGGTCTGATCCTCGGGCCCTTCATCGGCAAACCGGCCTGCATCCGGATACCCTTCGGACAGGGCGTGTGCGGCACAGCGGCGGCGAGCGGCACAACCCAGCTGGTTCCGGACGTGCACGCTTTTCCCGGCCACATTGCCTGCGACGGGGCAAGCCGGTCTGAGCTGGTGGTTCCGGTTCTGCGCGACGGCCGGGTGCTGGCCGTGATCGATCTCGACAGCCCCAGCCTCGCCCGCTTTGACGCGCAGGATGCGGCCGGGATCGAGGCGCTCGCTGCCGCGCTCTCAAGCGCAATCTAACCTCCGCACGCTGCACCGTTTCGGGACAGCCCCCTACATAATCGAGCCAAGCGCTTGGTTTTCTGCGCCTTACGATGCTAAATTCCAGGTTAACAGGCGGGACTCGGCGTTCCGCTGCTTGAATCGAGAGGGTTTCCCCCATGCGCCAGCGCGCCTTTGCCAGCTTTGCCGTAGTTGCCGCCATGACGGCATCGGTCCCCGCCTTCGCTCACGATCACGGGATGACCCAGGGCATGCCCCAAAACATGCCAATGCCCCCCGAAGGCGCACGTGGTGGCTGGGATCACGGTGGCTGGGACCAGCAGCGCGAAGCCTGGCTCACCGAATGCCGCCGCCGCCTGAGCGACAATGGCGTGGGCGGGGCAGTGATCGGCGGCCTGATCGGCGGCGTTGCCGGGCACGAGATTGCCGGCCACGGTGACAGGGTTCTTGGCACGGTTGCCGGCGCTGCGGTTGGCGCCGTCGCTGGGGCGGCTATCGACAAGGCCGAAGACCGTGGCCGCAACCGTGATCGTTGCGAGGCCATGCTGCAAGGTTACGGTCCCCAGCAGCAGGGTTACGGTTATGGCTACCCCGCCTATGGTTACGGCTATGCCGTTCCGATGATGATGGTTCCGGTCATGATGGTGCAACCTCAGGCTGCCCCCAAGCGCGAGTGCAAGGAAGTGGTCACGACCGAATATGTCACAACCTATGTCACCGTTCCGGGCCGCGTCCGCTACATCAAGCCGCGTCCGCAATACAAGCGCGTGCCGGTAACCGTGCCCGACAAGCGGGTACGGATGGTTCCTGACAAGCGGGTTCTCGGCAGCTAAACCCTAGGCCAGGTTCGCCGCGAAGAACGCCTCCGTCCGCCCGTCGGCGAGCTGCGCCGCAGCCTCGTTGCGGCGGACACCGTCTTCGGCAGCAAAACCGTGGTCGAGACCTTCGTAGTCGTGGATCGTAACGTGCGGATTGGGATCGAGCCCAAGATGCATGGCTTCCTGAGCCTCCGGCGGGACAAAGCCGTCTGCCGTTGGGACGTGCAGCAACAGCGGGCGGGCAATAGCGTTTGATTCGCCAAGCATCTGGTCAATACCGACGCCGTAGTAGCCAACCGAGGCATCAATATCCGTCCGCGTCGCCGCCTGATAGGCCACTTTGCCACCCATGCAGTAGCCAACGAGGCCAACCTTGCTGACACCTTCCGAACCGCGGATCCAGCGGATGGTGCCCTCGATATCCTGAATGCCGGCATCAAAGTCATGCGCGAGCATGTGCTGGATAGCCTGTTGAAACTGCTCGGGAATATCCGAATCGAGGTCGATCCCTTCGCCCTGCCGCCAGAACACCTCGGGCGCGACGGCAAGGTAGCCAAGGCTGGCCCAATGCGCCGCCTTCTTGCGGATGCCGGGGTTCACGCCGAACACCTCCTGCACCACGATAATCGCCGCCTTCGGTGTGCCTACGGGGCGAACGACATAGGCGGGGAAGGTCTGGCTGCCATCGAAAGTAGGGATGCGAACGGTCTCGGCCACGGCGGGTCTCCTCAAATTGCTTTGGCGCTGTCTTTGCTCCGCTCAATGGACATTGCAAGTGCGCTGTGTCAGCACCATGTTCAACGAAACACGGCGCGAAAGGTGCCCGCCCATGAAAGTAAATGTCGAGATCGATTGCACGCCCGAGGAAGCCCGCCGCTTTCTGGGGCTGCCCGATGTTACCAAGGCTAACGACGTTTACGTCGACGCCATTTCCAAGGCGATGAAGGGCGTTGGCAATATCGACCAGCTGCAGGAAATGGCCAAGCAGGTCGCACCAATGGGCGAGTTTGGCATGAAGCTGTTCCAGCAGTTCATCGAAGGTGGCATGGGCAGCAAGGGGAAAAAGCCGGAGTAATCCGGCGCTTTCGGCCATGACTGACACAATTTTCGCCTTGTCGAGCGGCGCACCTCCTGCCGCCATTGCCGTGGTTCGCGTCAGCGGGCCTCAGGCGGGCGATGCCATGCGCAGCCTTGCCGGCCACCTGCCCGAACCGCGCAGGGCATCGGCATTGGATCTGCTCGATGGTGAAGGCGAAGTGGTCGACCGGGCGCTGGTGCTGTGGCTGCCGGGGCCGGGAACCGCTACGGGCGAGGACGTTGCCG
This sequence comes from Sphingomonadaceae bacterium, assembly GCA_947451145.1. GTDB lineage: Bacteria > Pseudomonadota > Alphaproteobacteria > Sphingomonadales > Sphingomonadaceae > Novosphingobium. Next base: position 23,536 of record CANFXW010000006.1, read on the forward strand.
AATTTCACCTGCATGGCGGCCGCGCAGTGATTGCCGCGCTGGAAGCCACGCTTGAAACCATGCCGGGCATGCGCCGCGCCGAACCCGGTGAATTCACTCGCCGCGCCTTTGCCAATGGCCGGATCGACCTCGCCGAAGCCGAAGGCCTTGCCGACCTGCTCACCGCCGAAACCGAACTGCAACGCCGAGGCGCGATGGCCATGGCCGGGGGCACCTTCTCGCATCAGGTCGATGCCTGGCGCGAGCGCCTGCTCTCCGCCTCGGCAAGCCTTGAGGCCGTGCTCGATTTCTCCGACGAAGACGATGTCACGCTGCTGCCGGTCAATTTCGCGCAAGGGCTGGACCTGCTGCGGGGCGATATCGCGTCATGGCTCGCCCGCCCGCGCGCCGAGATCCTGCGCGAAGGCTACCGGGTGGTCATCGCCGGACCACCGAATGCCGGAAAAAGCACACTTTTCAATGAATTGGTTGAATCCGATGCGGCGATTGCCACGCCAATCCCCGGCACCACCCGCGATGTGCTCACCCGCCCGGTCGCGCTCGAAGGCATTCCTTTCCTCTTCGCGGATACCGCTGGCCTGCACGATTCGGTCAGTGACGAGGTTGAGGCCATCGGCATCGAACGCGCACTCGAAGCGCTTGACCGCGCTGATCTCGTGCTGTGGCTTGGTCCGGAAGGGCAGGGGCCGCAAGGCGCGTGGGACATTGCCTCGCAGATTGACCGTCCAGGTGTCGTGCCGAAGCATCACCCCCGCCATCGCGTTTCAGCGGTGACCGGCGAAGGCATGGATCACCTGCGTGCCGATCTTGTCACCGCCGCGCGCGCCGCCATGCCAAAGCCGGGGGAGGCTGCGCTCAACGAACGCCAGCACCAGTTGCTCACCCGCGCTGCCCACGTGCTTGGCGATGCCCGCCATGAAAGCGACCCGCTGCTGATCGCCGAGAACCTGCGCATTGCCCGCACGGTGTTCGATGCCCTGCTGGGGCGGACGACGACCGAAGATATGCTCGACGCACTGTTCGGACGGTTCTGCATCGGGAAGTAGTGTTTCACGTGAAACACGCGCGCTGCGTAACGGCGCTTTGACCGGACTCATCCACGCAGCTAAAGCCCCCACATGCGTACATTCGATGTCATCGTTGTTGGCGGAGGCCATGCCGGGGTTGAAGCCGCGGCCGTGGCCGCACGCATGGGTGCGCGCACCGCGCTGGTGACTTTTGATCTGAGTACCGTTGGCGCGATGAGCTGCAATCCAGCGATTGGCGGCCTGGGCAAGGGGCACCTTGTCCGCGAGGTCGATGCCTTTGACGGCGTGATCGCCCGCGCTGCCGATGCCGGCGCGATCCATTACCGCATGCTCAACCGCTCAAAGGGCAGCGCAGTGCAGGGCCCGCGCGTTCAGGCGGACCGCAAGCGGTTCAAGGCGGCGGTGCAGGCTATCCTCCAACAGCAGGGCGATCTCACCCAAATTGCCGGAGAGGCTGCCGCCCTGCGGATCGAGAATGGCCGGGTAACAGGGATTGACCTGGCGGATGGCTCGGCTCTGTCGGCACCTGCCCTCGTGCTCTGTACCGGAACCTTCCTCGGCGGCACCCTGTTTCGCGGCGAGGAACGGATCGTCGGCGGACGAATTGGCGAAGCTTCGGCGCAGGTTTTGGCGGCACAGCTGCGCGGGGCAGGGCTGCCGATGGCGCGGCTCAAAACCGGGACGCCGCCAAGGCTGGATGGCCGGACGATTGACTGGGCACGGCTTACCGAACAACCCTCTGACAGTGAGCCATGGTGCATGAGCGCCATGTCGACTGCGCGTCCCTTGCCGCAGGTGTTCTGCGCGATCACCCGCACCAATCCCGCCGCCCATGATGTCATCCGCGCCAATCTGCATCGCTCACCGCTGTTCACTGGCGCGATCGGTGCCTCTGGGCCGCGCTATTGCCCATCGATTGAAGACAAGATCCACCGCTTCGCTGACCGCGACGGACACCAGGTTTTCCTCGAGCCCGAGGGGCTGGATACGCATCTTGTCTATCCCAACGGCATCAGCACCTCGCTCCCAGCCGATGTCCAGCTCGCCATGCTGCGTACGATGGAGGGGCTGGAAACGGTCGACATGGTGGTTCCGGGTTATGCCGTGGAATACGATCACATCGATCCGCGCGCCCTGCGGCCCAGCCTGGAACTGCGCGAGATTCCGGGTCTCTATTGCGCCGGGCAGATCAACGGCACCACCGGCTATGAAGAAGCCGCAGCACAAGGTTTGGTCGCCGGAATGCACGCCGCCGCTGCCGTGCTGGACCGCGAACCTGCCCCGCTCGACCGGGCCAATTCCTATATGGCAGTGATGGTGGATGACCTGACGCTGCACGGCGTTACCGAGCCTTATCGTATGCTCACAGCCCGCGCCGAATACCGTCTGCGCCTGCGCGCCAACAATGCCTCAAGCCGCCTGACCCCGCTGGGGATCGCCGCCGGGACCGTCGGCAAGGCACGGCAAGGGTGGTTTGAGCGCCGCTGTGAAGAGCGAGAGCGACTGGAATCTGCCCTGACCACCATTGTCAGCGCCGCTGAACTTTGCCGCGCAGGACTTCCGGTTCGCACCGATACAGGACGTTTGCCGCTGAGCGACTGGATACGCTTTGGCGGGGTTGAGCTGGATTCCTTGGCCCCTTGGCTGGGAGATGCCATGCCGCTCGATAATGAATTAGCCGCAGAAGTGGCCGAGGATGCTGCCTACGCACCCTATCTCGCCCGCCAGGAAGGCGAGCTGCGCGATCTCCGCGCCAGCGAAGCCCTGCCCCTGGGTGATGACTTTCCCTATGCCGACATCCCCGGTCTTTCACGTGAAATGGTCGAGCGGCTGAGCCGCGCCCGACCGGCAACACTGGCTTCAGCAGGGCGGGTGCCGGGCATCACTCCGGCAGCTCTCGCGGCGCTTCTGGTCCATGCCCGCCGCATCTCGGGTAGCTCGGGACTGGCCGCATGATCACCAATGAGGCCGAAGCGCGCCAATGGGTCGAGGCCCAACCGGGCACAGATGCACTGACAATGGAACGGCTTGACCGGCTGGCGGCAATGCTTGCGGAAGAGAACCGGCACCAGAACCTCGTCTCAGCTGCCTCGATTGCCGAAGTCTGGCAACGGCACATCGCCGATTCGGCGCAGCTGCTTTCCCATGTTTCACGTGAAACACTATCCGGACCATGGCTCGACCTTGGCACCGGCGCAGGCTTTCCCGGCCTCGCTGTGGCCTGCCTTTTGCCGGACATGCCGATGCTGATGGTCGAATCACGCGCGCGGCGAATCGACTGGCTGTCGCGCGCTGCCGAATCGCTCGGGCTCAATCAGGCAAAAGTGCTCGGCAGCCGTCTTGAATTGGTCGCTGACATGCAAGTTCGCGTCATTTCGGCACGGGCATTCGCACCTTTGGGCAAATTGCTTGAATTGTCCGCACGCTTTTCCACAAGCGACACTGTATGGCTGTTGCCCAAGGGCCGGTCTGCACGGCACGAACTGTCAGAACTTGCTGGTTGGCATCACGCGTTCCACGTGAAACAATCGCTCACCGATCCCGAAGCCGGGATTATCGTTGGCACCGTCTCGGGCAAGACAGCAAAGAAGGGGAGCAAAGCGTGATCACCATTGCCGTCGCCAATCAAAAAGGGGGGGTGGGCAAGACCACCACGGCGATCAACATCGCCACGGCTATGGCAGCTATCGGCTGGAAGACCCTGCTGATTGACCTTGATCCGCAGGGCAACGCCTCAACCGGGATTGGGGTGCATGCACCTGACCGCATGGCCTCGACCTATGACGTGCTGGTCGATCAGGCGACGATCGCTGACTGCGTGATGCCGACGCGGATTCCGGGGCTGGATCTCATTCCCGCCACCGTCGATCTTTCGGGTGCCGAGGTTGAGCTCGTCTCGGTTGAAGATCGCTCTAACCGGCTGCGCACGGCTTTGGCGCAGCACCGCGGTCACGACGTGGCCTTTATCGATTGCCCACCTTCGCTTGGCCTGTTGACGCTCAATGCGCTGGTTGCCGCCGATACCCTGCTGGTGCCATTGCAGTGCGAGTTCTTCGCGCTTGAAGGCCTCAGCCAGTTGCTCCAGACGGTCGAGCGGGTGCAGCAGCGTTTCAACCCCGCGCTGTCGATCCTCGGCATTGCGCTGACCATGTTTGATCGCCGCAACCGGCTGACCGATCAGGTTTCGGATGACGTGCGCTCGTGCCTGGGCAAGCTGGTGTTCGATACGGTGATCCCGCGCAATGTCCGCCTGTCCGAAGCGCCGAGCCACGGCCTGCCGGCGCTGGTCTATGACCACAACTGCTCGGGCAGCCGCGCCTATATGGCGCTGGCGCGCGAACTGATCGGCCGCCTGCCGCAAGAGAGGAAAGCCGCATGAGCGACGATTCTATTGCCCGCATTTCAGTGAACCCGCCTGAAGCCGCTGGTGCCAAGCGCAAACCCATGGCATTGGGGCGGGGCTTGGGAGCCTTGATGGGCGAAGTGAAGCGCGAAGAACCGCTTATCCAACAGGGATCGGCAAACGAGCCTGCCAAGTCCGGCCTGTCGGTGTTGGCAGTCGCCTCAATCGAACCCCACCCCGATCAGCCACGCCGCCGGTTCGACGAAGCCGCGCTGGACGAGCTGGCCGCTTCCATCGCCGCGCGCGGGGTGATCCAGCCGGTGATCGTTCGGCCCTCGGGGCAGGGGCGCTATCAGCTGGTAGCTGGTGAACGCCGCTGGCGCGCCGCGCAGCGTGCACAACTCCATGAAATTCCAGCACTTGTTCGTGATCTGAGTGATCGCGATGTCATGGCGCTGGCCCTGATCGAAAACCTGCAGCGCGAAGATCTCAATCCGATCGAAGAAGCCCGCTCTTACCAACGGCTTGCCGAGCACGAAGGGCTGACCCAGGCCGAGATTGCCCGGATGGTCGATAAGTCACGCAGCCACGTCGCCAATCTGCAGCGCCTATTGGCCCTGCCCGAGCCGGTGATGGAGCTGGTTGAAGAGGGCAAGCTCTCGATGGGCCATGCCCGCGCACTGATCGGTGCGGAGAACGCAGTCACTCTCGCCACTTCGGCAATTGCGGGCGGCCTTTCAGTGCGTGAAGTCGAAAAGCTGGTGCGTAAACAACAGCGCGGGGATGTTGGCCCAAGCAGCCGTCGCGCCCGGCCCGAACGGCATGGTGCAGAAGATGCCGATATCTCGGCGGTGCAGAGCCATCTCGAGGAATTTCTCGGCCTGCCGGTGCGAATTCAGGCCGATGCCGATCCGCGTTCGGGGGCAGTGACGATCCGTTACCGGACACTCGATCAGCTTGATCTGATCTGCCAGCGGTTGACGGGCGGCGGTATCTGAAAGTTGCGCTGCGCGACTTTTTTACCGCTAACTAATTGACTCCAAAGGCTTCAATCGCCTGGAATATGCGCGAGAGGGCTATGCGATCCTCTTCGGGGATTTCCGGCCGCCAGACCTCGAACAACAGGATCACCCGCTCCTGATTGCCACCATTGCGCGCCTCGTGCTCGACCGAATCGTCGAAAACCAGCGCCTTGCCTGCCTCCCACGCCCGCGTTTCATTGCCGACGCGCAGGGTGCAATCGGGCGCGGGCTTGACCGGAATGTGGCAAATCAGCCGGGTGTTGAGCATGCCATGATGCGGAGCGATGTGTGCGCCGGGCAAGAGCCGTGAAAACAGGGCATTGGGCGCGCGTGAGGTGATATAGGGCATCGGCGCATGGGCCAGGGCTTCTATCACCGAGGGACAGGCTGCGGCATTTTCCGCCACCTCCTCACCGTCCTTCCAGAAATAGAGTGCTGACCAGGCAATGTCGTTCAGCAGCGGATTGTTCGGGGCGGGACGGTTGCCATCGGCCGTAACGTAAGGGGCAAAGCCTGCGCCATTCAGCGTCTCAAGCTCCTCCGCCATCCGTGGCGCGAGTGCCAGCATAGGTTCGAGCCAGCGGAACCGGCTGGTCTCATAGAAATACTTCTGCGGCAGCCCGGGGTAATAGAACATGCGCGGTTGCTGCAATTGCACCTGCACCTTGCCGGTCAGCAGATCCATCGCCTCGCGCATAGTGGGGGAAAGGCCATCGCCAACCACGGATTGCAGGTGCGCGGCATAGTCGCCCTGTGTGCCGGCAATATAGCGTCCGGCATGGGCTAGCAGATCAGCCAGCGGTGGTGGCGAGCCCGTCAGCCCGGCCTGATTGATCGCCGCCTGATAAAAGCTGATCGCCGCCCGGCTATCGCCCAGCTTTTCGCGCAGCAGACCCTTGAGCAGCAGCGCGCCGACATCGCGGAAGGCAAGCTTAAGCTGCCGGTCAATCGCCATTTCCGCCGCATCAAGGTGGCCAAGCGCCATTTCGGCATTGCCCAGCGCCATCCAAGGGAATGCGGCTTCGGGAACCTGCGGCGCAGCCTCGTGAAGAAGCGTTGCCGCAAGCTGATGATCACGCGCCTGGAGCGCAGCGAGGCCTTGGGCGATCGCGGCTTGCGGATCAGAAGGCCCCGCCATGCCGCCCAGCTTACTGATTCATCGTCGCGAAGAAGTCTTCGTTGCTCTTCGAATCCTTCATCTTGTCGAGCAGGAATTCCATCGCGTCGACGGTACCCATCTGCATCAGGATGCGGCGCAGGACCCACATCTTGGTGAGCTGATCCTTGGGAACCAGCAGCTCTTCCTTGCGGGTGCCGGACTTGCCGACATCGAGCGCCGGGAAGATGCGCTTGTCGGAAACCTTGCGATCGAGCACGATTTCCGAGTTGCCGGTGCCCTTGAACTCTTCGAAAATCACTTCGTCCATGCGGCTGCCGGTATCGATCAGCGCGGTGGCAATGATCGAGAGCGAGCCACCTTCCTCGATGTTACGCGCCGCACCGAAGAAGCGCTTGGGGCGCTGCAGGGCGTTGGCATCAACACCGCCGGTGAGCACCTTGCCCGAGCTTGGCACAACCGTGTTGTAGGCGCGGCCAAGGCGGGTGATCGAATCGAGCAGGATCACGACATCGCGCTTGTGCTCGACCAGACGCTTGGCCTTTTCGATTACCATTTCAGCAACCTGCACGTGGCGGGTAGCGGGTTCGTCAAAGGTTGAGGAAATAACCTCGCCCTTCACCGAGCGCTGCATGTCGGTAACTTCTTCGGGGCGTTCATCAACCAGCAGCACCAGCAGGAACACTTCCGGGTGGTTGTCGGTGATGGCCTTGGCGATGTTCTGCAGCAGCACGGTTTTACCCGTACGTGGCGGCGCGACGATCAGGGCGCGCTGGCCCTTGCCCTGCGGGCTGATCAGATCGATCACGCGGGCGGACTTGTCCTTCACCGTCGGATCGCTGGAATCGAGATTCAGGCGCTCATCGGGATAGAGCGGGGTCAGGTTGTCGAAATTGACGCGGTGGCGCACGGCTTCGGGATCATCGAAGTTGACGCTGATCAGCTTGTTGATCGCAAAATAGCGTTCGCCATCCTTGGGCGCGCGGATCTCGCCTTCCACGGTGTCACCGGTGCGCAGGCCCCATTTGCGGACCTGGTTTGGCGAAACGTAGATATCGTCCGGCCCGGCGAGGTAGTTCGCCTCGGGGCTGCGGAGGAAGCCGAAGCCGTCGGTCAGCACTTCGATGGTGCCTTGTCCGATGATTTCCTCGCCGTCTTCGGCCACTTCCTTGAGGATGCCGAACATGATGTCCTGGCGACGCAGCGTGGACGCGCCCTCAACACCCAGCTCTTCGGCCATTTCGACCAGCTCGGCGGGGGTTTTCTTCTTCAGTTCTTTCAAATGCATAAAAATGTAATCCAATCAGATATTTGCGCTGGCCGACTGGTCAAAGGGCTTGGGGAAAGCGGACCATGTAGGGGCTGGCCTGAGGCCGCCCGGAGGTGTCGGTGCAGAAGCTTAGTTAGAGGGCGCGCGGCTTCAGGTCAAATCAGAATGGTTTGATCACCACCAGCACGACGATGAACGCCGCGGCGAGGCCGGGAATTTCGTTGAGCATCCTCAGCTGCTTTCCGGTGAGGCGGCGCTTTCCGGTGGCAAGTACCTTGTGATAGGTCGCAAGCCAGAAATGGTAACCCGTAAGGCCCAGCGCAAACAACAACTTGGCGAGGAACCAGCCCTGCACAAAGGCGCCGATCGACATGGCGAGCGCCAGCCCGAGCACCCAGACCACCACCAGCGACGGCCACAGGATGATCTTGAGCAACTTGCCCTCACGCTCCGTCCAAACGGCATTTTCCGGTGAATCCGGCGCGGCTTCCTGATGATAGACGAAATAGCGCGGCAGCATGAACAGCCCGGCCATCCAGAAGATCACAAAAATGATGTGTCCGGCCTTCAGCCAGTAATAGATCATCGCAAGCAACCAATCCATGCGCTCGAATATAATGCGGCCCTAGCCTTTTCGCCAGCCCCTGACCACACCAAGCAGCCGCTCGACATGCTCTACGGGCGTGAACTGGCCGATGCCGTGGCCAAGATTGAACACGTGCGGCCGGTCAGCAAAGGCATCCAGCACACGGATAGCCTCTCTTTCCAGCTCCGGGCCACCGCTGAGCATCAAGAGCGGGTCGAGGTTGCCCTGCACCGGTAAATTGTCCGGAAGCGCTCCAGCAGCCCACAGCGGGTCAATTGTCTCATCGAGCGCCACGGCATCAACCTTGGTCTCGCGAACATAGGCAGGAAGCTTTTCACCAGCGCCCTTGGGGAAGCCGATGATCGGCAGACCGGGGCAGCGTTTGTGGAGCTCGGAAACGATCCTGGCATTGGGCGCGATCACCCAGCGTTCGAATTGCGCCGGGGACAAACTGCCAGCCCATGAATCGAACAGCTGCACCGCTTCCGCACCGGCGGCGACTTGACCCGCAAGATAATCGACCGTCACCTCAACGATGGCATCGATAATCGCCTGAAAAGCAACGGGATCGCGATATGCCATGGCGCGAGTATCGTGCTGGTCACGGCTGCCTTCGCCAGCGACCATATAGGTCGCGATGGTCCAGGGACTTCCGGCGAAACCGAGCAGTGTGCGATCGGCACTGAGTCCCGCACGGACCTTTGCCACGGTTTCATAGATCGGCGTCAGGCGCGAAGGCACCGCATTGAGCGAGGCGAGCGCGGTATCAACCAGCCTGGGTGACAGGCTTGGTCCTTCACCCGCCAGGAAGGCCAGATCCTGCCCCATGGCATAGGGCACGATCAGGATGTCCGAAAACAGGATCGCGCCATCAAAGCCAAAGCGGCGGATCGGCTGGAGAGTGATCTCGGCCGCGGCATCGCTGTCATAGACCAGCGCCAGAAAACCGCCCTTTTCCGCGCGCAGGGCACGGTATTCGGGCAGGTAACGCCCAGCCTGACGCATCAGCCAGATCGGGCGCTGGTCACCATTGGAACCGCGCAAGGTATCAAGGAGAAGTCCGGGCATCGCGTCGCTCTCTAACTAAATAAAAGATTCTTTATAAAAGGATTCTGTAGGTAGTTGGTCTGTGGATATCGGGGATGACGCGCCCTTGCCTGATTTGTCCCGCAGTGAACAGGCCTTGCGTGCATGGCGACTCTGTGAACGCCCGCGTCAAGCAAGACTTATCCGCCTTATCCCCAGCCTGTGGGAATCGTTGTCCCCATGTTGACGCATGCCGGATCGAAGCACCGGTATCGGGGGCATAATTGCCCGCCAAAGTTGTCACCGGGCTTATGCCGTGGTTTATGCAGGCATCTATCCACAGGGTAAGCTCCGGAACACAATGCCGCGCCTTCATCTCCACATGCTTTCAGATTCCACCGGTGAAACGCTGGAAATGATCGCCAAAGCCGCGCTTGCCCAGTTCGAAGGAGCAGATGTCCACCGGCATTTCTGGCCGATGGTGCGATCACAGCAGCATCTTGACCGCGTGCTGGCCGAAGTGGCGGCGCATCCGGGGCTAGTGCTGTTCACTTTGGTCAATGCCGATATCCGCCAACGGCTCGAAGAACGCTGCCGCGCGCTCGGCCTCCCGACAGTTCCGGCGCTCGATGCGGTAACCGCGGTGCTCGAAGATATGCTCGGCCAGCAGGCCAAGGCGCGGCCCGGGCGGCAACACATGATGGATGAAGCCTATTTCCAGCGCGTTGATGCCATCCACTATACCATTGCCCACGATGACGGCGTGGCGCCCGAGGATTGGGAAGAGGCGGACATTGTCCTTGCCGGGGTTTCGCGCACCTCCAAGACGCCTACCTCGATCTATCTCGCCAATCGCGGGTTCAAGGTGGCGAACATTCCGGTTGTGCCCGAAAGCCCGCCGCCGCCGATCCTCTACAGCCTGAAGCGCCCCTTCGTTGTCGGACTGACCACGGCGCCAGACCGGCTGATTCAGGTGCGGCGAAACCGGCTGTTGTCGCTCAATCAGGCGCCCGAAACCGCCTATGTCGATCAGGAGCGGGTGGCCAAGGAAGTGCAATATGCCCGGCGGATGTTCGCCGATAACGGCTGGCCGGTGATCGATGTCACCCGTCGCTCGATCGAAGAGACGGCAGCGGCGGTGATCAACCTTTATAATGAAAGCCGTCAGGAATCGGCGGCGGAGGGCAAGTGATGCTGGTGCTCGCTTCCCAGTCTGCCTCGCGCAGGGCCATGCTTACCGCCGCTGGCGTAACTTTCGAGGCGCGCGCTGCCGATGTTGATGAACGGGCGCTTGAGGCAGAGCTTGCCGGTGCCGACGCGCCGGCCGTTGCGCTGGCCCTGGCGAAAGCCAAGGCACTCGCCGGATCCGGGGTCAATTCCGGCGCGCTGGTGCTGGGCAGCGACTCACTGGTTGAAGTGGAAGGCCGCCGTTTCAACAAGCCGCGCCACTTGGGCGAAGCCGCCGAGCATCTGCGCTTCTTCTCTGGCAAGACCATGGTCTTGCACAGCGCCGCCGCTCTGGCGCGCGATGGTGAAGTGGTCTGGAGCCACGCCGACAAGGCCAGCCTTACCGTTCGCCCCCTATCCGAGAGCTTCATCGCCGGTTATCTGGCCGCCGAGTGGCCTGAAGTTGGGGCCTGTGTCGGGGTGTTCAGGATCGAAGGGCTGGGCGTGCAATTGTTTGAGAAAATTGAAGGCAGCCAGTTCACGGTGCTGGGAATGCCGCTCCTGCCGGTGCTGGGTGCGCTGCGCGATGCCGGAGTGATGCAGCCATGATCCCGCGCGAGGAACGTCCGCTTCCGCTGCTCGCCGGATTGATCGGCTGGCCGGTCGCGCAGTCAAAGTCGCAGTTGATCCACGAGTTCTGGCTCCGGCGGCTCGGGATCGACGGCCACTATATCCGCCTGCCGGTTCGTCCGGGAGAAGTTGCCCGCGCCTTTCGCGGCATGGTGGCTTTGGGCTTTGCCGGGGTGCAGGCAACAATGCCGCACAAGCGCGCTTGCTTTGATCTGGTCGACCACCACACCGCGGCGGCCAAGGCCTTGGGCGCTGTGAATACGGTGATTGTCGAAGATGATGGCTCGCTGACCGGCGAAAACACCGATCTTCCCGGCTTCGTCGAGCCGATTGCCGGTCTGAACCTGTCGGGCGAAAAGGTGACTGTGCTGGGGGCCGGTGGTGCAGCAGCAGCGGTGATTGCCGGGCTCGTCAGCTTGGGCGCCCGCCAACTTGCCGTGATCAACCGCAGCCCCGAGGGTACAGCCCAACTGCTTGGCGATCTCGCGGCTACACTGGAAAACTGCGAGGTAACCGCCGCAGGCTGGGATGCAGCCGAGGCCCACGCTGCCGACAGTGCCCTGATTGCCAATGCCACTTCGCTCGGGATGAACGGCATGCCGCCGATGCCGCTGGGGGTTGAGGGGCTGCGCAGCGATGCCGTGGTTTATGACATCATCACCCACCCGCACGATACGCCGTTCCTGAAAGACGCCGCCGCGCGCGGGCTGCGCACCCATGACGGCCTCGAAATGCTGGTCGGACAGGCGCGCGAAGCCTTTCGCCGGTTCTATGGCGCGGAACCGCCGATGGATGGTGATGCCGAGTTGCGCGCCCTGTTGATGAAATGAGCAAGCCGTTCATCCTGGGCCTCACCGGCTCGATCGGCATGGGCAAGTCGGCAGTGGCGGCGATGTTTCACGGGCTGGGTGTGCCGGTGTTCGATGCCGATGCGGCGGTGCACGAACTGCAGGGACCGGGCGGCGTGCTCGTTCCCGCCATCGAAAAGGCATTTCCCGGGACCACCGGCGCGCAAGGCGTCGACCGGCAGGCGCTGGGTGCAGCGGTATTTGGCGACAAGGAAAAGCTCGCCCGGCTAGAGGCCATCGTCCACCCCGCCGTTGCCGAAATGCGCCAGCAGTTCCTGCACGATCATGCCGCGCAGCCGCTGGTTGTCTTCGATATCCCTTTGCTGTTCGAAAAGGGCGGCAATGCCGGAGTTGATGCCGTGCTCGTCGTATCAGCCAGCGCCGAAGCCCAGCGGATGCGCGTCCTCGCCCGGTCGGGCATGAGCGAAGAGAAATTCGAGCGGATCCTTGGTTTGCAGGTTCCGGATGCCGAAAAGCGCGCCCGGGCTGACTTCGTGATCGATACCGGAACCTCACTCGCCGAAACGCGCCACGCAGTGCAGAATCTGGTCCATGCCCTGCTCGATAAGGGCCCCAAAAAAAATAGCTGAGTCGGGGACTTGCGAAGTCGCGGCGACGGGTCAATATCTTGATCATAATGCGAGAGATAATCTTCGACACCGAAACGACCGGTCTCGATCCCCAGAGCGGAGACAGGCTGGTTGAAATCGGCTGTATCGAGATGGTCAACCGGGTAACCACCGGTGAGACCTTCCACTGCTATTTCAATCCCGAACGCGATATGCCCGCCGCTGCCGAGAACGTGCACGGCCTTTCGATCACCTTCCTTTCCGACAAGCCGAAATTCGTCGAGCGGGTGCACGATCTGCTGGAATTCATCGGTGATTCGCAGCTCGTCGCGCATAACGCCGGTTTCGATATGGGCTTCCTCAATATGGAGCTGGCGCTGTGCGGGCTTGATCCGCTGCCACGTGAACGCGCGGTGGATACCGTGGCGCTGGCCCGGGTGCGGCATCCGGGGGCAAAGAATTCGCTCGATGCGCTGTGCACCCGCTATGGCATCGATCGCAGCCACCGCACCAGGCACGGCGCGCTGCTCGATGCCGAACTGCTCGCCCAGGTCTATGTCGAACTGACCGGCGGCCGCCAGATCGGCCTCGAACTGGCGGCGCAACAGGAAGACACACTGGTGGCCTCGGTCACCACGATTACCCGAACCCGAGAATTCCGCCCCGCCCGCCTACACAGTGCGAGCGCGGAGGAACTGGCCGCCCATGCCGAATTCATGGGCAAGATACCCTCACCGCTATGGGGAACCCCCGGCGGTTAGGGCGCATTAAAAGGAGAAGTGCTGCATGGAAATTCGCGTTTCAGGTCATCAGATGGCAACCGGCGAAGCACTTCAAACACATGCCAACGAGCGCCTTGGCGCTATCGTTGCCAAGTATTTCAGTGGTGCCCTTTCCAGTCATGTCACTTTCGGCAAGGCTCCGGCCGGAGCCTTCCGTTGTGATATCGTCACCCACGTGATGCACGGCCTGATCCTGAAAGGCGCCGGCATCGCGCAAGACGCGCACCACGCGCTCGATGCCGCAGCGGAAAAGATCGACAAGCAGCTGCGCCGCTACAAGCGCCGGCTCAAGGACCGCCATGAAGCTTCTGCCCATGCTCGCCATGAGGAAGAGGCCGCCTATGTCGTCTTCGCTGAGCCAGAACCCGAAGCCGAAGAGATCAGCGCCGATGCGCCACTGGTCATTGCCGAGACCCGCGTCGACGTACCGACAGCAACCGTATCCGATGCTGTGATGATGCTCGATCTGCGCAACACCAACGCACTGTTGTTCAAAAACGCTGGCACCGATAAGCATAATATGGTTTACCGCCGCGGCGATGGGTCAATTGGCTGGGTTGAACCGTCTTGATGCGCAAATAGGCGCGCCTTTCCAATCGGTTGGTTCGTATCTTAAGGGTCGTGATTCGGCGCTTCTGATGCGGCACCAACCGCATGGGATCGGTCTGGCAGGCAACTAATTGATACGATGAACCCGAATTTCACCCTCCTCCCCGAAGCTGTCGGCACCTTTTCCGCAGACACCAAATCGGCGATTCTTGGTCAAATGGCCGCGCTGTTTGCCAGCACCTATGGGCTGGATGCCGCGCTCGTGCTTGAACGCATGGAAGAGCGCGAGCATCTGGGCAGCACCGGCTTTGGCCGCGGCGTGGCGATTCCGCACGCACGGATCGACGGATTGCAGCGCCCGGTCGCGGCCGTGATGCGGCTGGATAGCCCGGTGAGCTTTGATTCAGCGGATGGCCTGCCAGTTGATCTGGTCTTCGGCCTGCTTTCGCCCGAGACAGCAGGTGCCGCCCATCTTCATGCCCTCGCGGCAATTTCGCGCACGATGCGGGATGAAGGTATGCACCAGGCGCTGCGGCAGGCACCCAGTGCCGAAGCTATCTACGGCCTGCTGAGCAATGTCATTGACCGGGATGCAGCCTGAAATTCCCGCCAGTTCGCCCGTTAGCGATGAGGCTGGTGCCGCGCCGCACTGGCGCGCTCTGGAATCGCTTTATGCTTCAGCACCTATCAACGATCTATTCAAATCGCAGCTGACGATTCTGGGCGAAGGCCATGCACGGATCGAATTCGAGGTCGACAAGCGGTGTTATCACGCGGCGGGCGCGGCGCACGGCACCGTCTATTTCAAGATGCTTGATGATGCGGCTTTCTATGCCGCAAACACCCTCGTTACCGACAAGTTCCTGCTGACCACCGCCTTCAACCTGCACTTTGTCCGCCCGGTGAAGGCTGGACGGGTTATCGCCGAAGGACGCTGGGTCAGCGGACGTCGCCGCGTACTGGTGGCTGAATCGCGGCTGATTGATGCCGATGGCGAGGAAATTGGTCGCGGAACCGGCACATTCATGCGCTCGCGAATCGCGCTTTCCGGCCTCGCTGGTTACCGCCCGACATGAGCGAGGCGCGGCTTCCGGCGGGACTGGAAGTATCGGCGTTGGTCCGCCGGGTCCAAAACGAAGGCGGCTTTGCCACAGTGATCGCCAAGGGCCATCCGGAAGCCGGCACGATCATGGCGTTAACCACCTGTAATAACGCTAATTTCCGGGCATGGGAACGGATGCCGCAGGCCGATGGCGAGCGGCGCTGGACCTGCGTGCGTGTGGCCGAAACTGGCAGTGATCCTGATTGGATGGCCTGGCTGGAACGCCGCCGGACACAGGATTCAGACCTGTGGATTATCGAACTGGACATCGCGGATGGGGAACGGTTCATCCCGGCCGGACCCTAATGGGGTTGACTTTGTTGCACCGCACAATCAAACGCGCCCCACTTTGATGCGCAGGCAGTCTTGGATGACAGTTAAGTCACTGGGGCCAGCACGCAGACGGGGGGCAGTCGGCGGGTAATTCCGGTGTCAGCATGGCAGGGCAACAGCCCGGACAGCAGACAACCAGACCCGTGCGGACGAGCCAACCGCACATGAATGTGTTGTTATGAGTAAGAAGCTTGATCTGGCTGGGTCGATTGCCCTCGCCGCTACATTTGCATTTGCCTTGTTATCTTCCGATGGTTCGCTCGCTGCCGCAAAGGCACCGGTCAAAGCCCAAATCGCTCTCCCGCAGGCCGTGGCCACAACCGGGATTGATGCGCAGGCTGACGGACAGAACCAGGCCTCCCTTTCCAGCGATGCTTCCGGCGATGGAGCTTTTGTCACGCCTGCCGGTGATGAACCCAGTGCTGCATCGCTTGCCGAACTCGTTGCCCAGCGTGCCAGCAATGCGCCGCTCTCGCGCGAGCTAAACTGCCTCGCCAGCGCGATCTACTTCGAATCGAAGAGCGAACCGCTCGCCGGACAGCTTGCCGTTGGCCGGGTGATCGTCGCCCGCTCGCGCTCGGGCCGTTTCCCTGATTCCTATTGCGGTGTGGTCTACCAGCCTTCGCAGTTCTCGTTCGTTCGCGGCAACACCATGCCTTCAATCAACAAGGATTCGCGTTTCTGGAAGAACGCCGTGGCTCTCGCCCAGATTTCCCACGAAGGATCGTGGCAGAGCCCGGTCGAAGGCGCGCTCTATTTCCACTCGGCCCGCGTTTCACCGCGCTGGGGCAGGGAACGCGCCGCCAAGATCGGCAACCAGATTTTCTATCGTTGATTGTGCGATGACCGGGGTCGACAAAGTCGACCCCTCGCGCCACCCACCACCCCGCACCCCCGGCCCAGCCACCCGAACATGGTACCCTATGGGTGGCTGGGCCGGGGGTGCGGGGTGGTGGGTGGTCCCCGCTGTTAGGCGGGGATAAAAGTCGCCCAGACCGGTGCGTGATCACTGGCTTTTTCCCGGCCGCGGTGATCCTTGTCGACACCTGCGGAAACCAGTCGGTCGGCCATTTCGGGTGACAAAAGCAGGTGATCAATGCGGAAGCCGTGGTCGCGCTGCCAGGCACCTGCCTGATAGTCCCAATAGGTCCAGACCCCGCCCTTGGGATTTAGCCGGTCAAGCGCATCGGTCCAGCCATCGCCGAGCAGGCGGGCATAGGCATCGCGCGATTCGGGCTGCATCAGCGCATCGCTCGCCATGGCTGCAGGAGCCCAAACGTCCTTGTCTTCGGGAATGACGTTGAAATCGCCGAGCACGATAGCCGGAACTTCCTCAGCCGCCACAGCGCGCATCCGGGCGCGCAGGCGCTCCATCCAGGCCAGCTTGTAATCGAACTTGGGCCCCGGCAGCGGGTTGCCGTTGGGCAGGTAGAGGCAACAGACGCGCGTGCCGAAGACATCCGCTTCAAGATAGCGGGACTGCTCGTCTTCGGGATCACCGGGCAGGCCGCGCTGCACTTCGATTGGTTTGGTGCCATCGGCCAGAATGGCGACGCCGTTGAAGCTCTTTTGTCCGTGCCAGATCGCGTGATAACCGATCTTCTCGAACTCTTCCGCCGGGAAACCCTCATCCTGCGTCTTGATCTCTTGCAAGCAGGCGACCGAGGGGCGGGTTTCCTCCAGCCATTCGAGCAAGCGCGGCAAGCGGGCCTTGATGCCGTTGATGTTGAAAGTTGCGATCTTCATCAGATTGCGAAGGAAGAACCGCAACCGCAGCCGGCAGTTGCCTGTGGGTTCTCGACCTTGAACATCGAGCCGCCGAGCGATTCGACGAAATCAACTACGCAGCCGGAGACCAGATCGAGACTGACGGAATCGACCACCAGTTTCACACCGTCGGTTTCGGCAATGACATCGTCTGGCTCAATGCCCTCGGCCAGCCCGAAGCGATACTGGAATCCCGAACAGCCGCCGCCTTCAACCGAAAGCCGCAGCATGGCCTCTTTTCCCTGCTTGGCGGCAATAGTCGCCACGCGCCTGGCAGCGGATGGGCTGAGAGTGATTGTCGCGGTGTCCATGCTGCAGATGTAGGCGCTGCCAAAGCCCCCGGCAAGCGGGTCACGCCGTCTGGATGTAACTCCGCATCGCTTCGGCCTCTGCCTCAATCCGGTCGATGCGGTATTTCACGAGATCACCGATCGAAACGAAGGCAATGGTTTGCCCGCCCGCGGTCACCGGCAGGTGGCGAATGCGGCGGCGGGTCATCAGCGATAGTGCACCCATGACGGCCGTATCGGGGCTTACAGTGATGGCGGGTGAGGTCATTACGTCGCGGACGGGCCGGTCAAGCGCGGCCTCCCCGCCACTCGCGAGGCAGTGGATGACATCGCGTTCGGAAAAGATACCGGCAATTCCGCCGCCATCATCAACCGGCAGGGCGCCGATGCGCTTTTCTGCCAGCAAGGCGATAGCAGCGCGAACCGAAATGTCGCCGGTGCAGGTAACCACGGCAATTGGCGCGCGGTCGGCGATCAGGCGGGCAATGGTCATGGCATCTCTCCAAGTGCTGGGACCGGAGCCGAATGTGACACGAAACCCGATGCGATGCCAGTAGGGTCAATCGGTGGCAGGATAGAGACGGAAGTCCTCAACCGGCTCACCGCCGATCAGGTGCTCCTGAATGATCCGTTCCAGAACGGGTTCGGTGCAGGAATGATACCAGACACCCTCCGGCCAGACCACGGCGACAGGCCCGGCGGCGCAGATTTTCAGGCAATCCGCCTTGGTACGATAGACCCCGCCATCGCGATCAAGGCCGAGTTCCCTAAGTCGCCGTTTAAGGAATTTCCATGAGGCCGAGCCAACATTTGCCGGGCAGCACTTGGCCTTGGCAGGCTCGGCGCAGAGTAAGATGTGGCGCTTGATGCAGTCGGCGCCTTCTTCGTGCATCGCCGCGCGGGCAGCTGTCAGGCGCTGGCTTTCCTCGCTCACGCGCGGACCATCCAGTCTTTGACCGAATCCCGGAAACTGTCAGGCAAAGCGAAAGGTTTGCCATCCTTGAGGCAAACCATCGTCGCGCGGGCAAAGGACACGGCGCGCTCGTCCTGACACAACAACAGTTCCATCTCATAGGAACTCGATCCAATGCGCGATGCACCGGCGTGGATAGTCATCGTGCCGGGATAATAGGCCTGACCGATGAATTCGATGGCGATGCTCACTGCCATGGCACCCAAACCGGCTATGGCACTGTGAAAGCCGCTCGCCTTGTGAAACCGCACCCGGCCTTCTTCGACAAATCCGGCAAGCGCCACATTGTTGACGTGGCGGTTAAGGTCGATGTCGCCAAATCGGATGTCGACATCGGTGCGGAACGGGTAGCGCGCCGGATCAAGCAGCGCCGGATCAGGCTTTGCCAAGGGCGCTCAGACCTTCTTGCCGACGATCCGGGCGATCTCTGCCGAAACCATCGATTCAACCAGCGGCGGCAGGTTCTTGTCGAGCCATTCGGCGAGCGCCGGACGCAGCAGCTCACGGGCCATGCCTTCCAGCGAGGTTTCTCCCGAGCGAACAATCTGCGGCTGGGCGCCCGGCTGGGCCATAACCGACAGGGCAGCCAGCGATTCGCGCATCGAGGCGCGGGCATGTTCGGTCAGCAAAGGTCCGTCTTGCGCGGGTGCTTCGTCATAACGGCCATCATCGGCCATATCGATGTCAGCCAGATCGAGGATGTCATCCTCCTCAAGCTGAACCGGCGGCAATGGCGGCTGATTGAGAACGGGCGGACGGTCCCGTGCTTCGGCCCGTTCGTCAGCAACGGCGCGATTATCGCGTGCGATTACCTTCTTGATCGAGGCAAGGATTTCCTCAACCGATGGTTCACCTGCCTGCGCCACGTTCCGTTCCCCCGGGAGCTGTTCTGCGGAGCCGCAGAATCATCAATCACTTGCTGGGCGGAATTGAGCCATTCTGTACCGGCGTGTCAACCGTGCGTGTTGCCTTGGCCTTTGGCTTGGGGTCCAGATCCCAGTCAAATACCTTGCCATGAACGCGGTCATAATTGGCCATCGGATCATAGAGCGCACCGCCCTCAAGACCGAGATCGCGCGCCTCTGCCTTGCCCATTGCGGCCAGCAGGTTGAACCCTGCGACATAGGCATTGCGCCGTGCGGTGACGAGGTTGGTCTGGGCGCTGACCAATTCCTGCTCGGCATTGAGGATATCGAGAATTGTCCGGTTGCCGACGGAATTTTCCGCCCGCACACCCTCAAGGCTGAGCGCTGCAGCATCGACCGCCTGCTGGTTTGATCCGATAACCTCGTTCGCCGCCTGCCACTGCGACCAGGCTGAGCGAACCGCTGCGATTACCGCGCGTTCGGTGGCGATTTCCTGCTCCATCGCCGCATTTTCGCGGGCACTGGCCTGACGCTGCTGGGCTGCCGGAAGTCCGCCGGAGAAGATCGGAATCGTCGCGCGGACTCCAGCGGTGGTGCCGCTCGAAATCTGGTTCAGCGTACCGCCGGCAAGGCTGCCAAGGTAGTCGGTGCGATCTGCGGTGGTGAACACACTGATCCGGGGAAGTCGGCCTGCGCCGGCGGCATTGGTATCATAGCCCGCTGCCTTGCTGCGGGTCCGTGCCGCAATCAGATCAGGGTTGTTATCCAAGGCGCTGGCAACGGCCTCATCGGCGGCAGTCGGCATGCCCGGCAGCGGTGGCGGTGGTTCAAGCGCGACTGGCGGTGTGCCCACCAGCTGGATATACTTCTCCCGCGCTGCAGCAAGGTTGGCCTGCTGAGTGCGCAGATTGCTCCGTGCCACGGCAAGCCGCGATTGCGACTGGGCAACATCGGTGCGGGTCAGATCGCCGATCTCATAGCGGTCACGGGTCGATTTCAGGTTGGTTTCGAGCACTTCGACATTGTGTGTGCCAAGGCCGACGATCGCCTCGTTCGAGATGACATCGAGGTAGGCCGCGACGACCTGTGAAAACAGACCGCTTTCCGAGCCACGCAGGTCAGCCTGCCCGGCCTTGATGCGCGTTTCTGCTGCCTGGACCGAATTCTTCACTGCCCCGCCTGAAAACACCGGGACCGAAAGCGTTGCCTGGGTATCGAGAATCCGGTTCGGGCCGGTCAATGATGCGCCACTCAGCACTTCGGTATAGCTCGCCGTGCCCGAGAGCGAAGGCAGGCCTGCTGCGCGGGCAATCGGCACGCTTTCATCGGTTGCGCGTTGGTTGGCGCGCGCAGCGGCAAGTGTGGGATTCGTCTGATATGCGCTGGTCAATGCGCTGCGCAGATCATCAGCCAGCGCGGGGGTGGCAGCAAAGATCAGTCCCGAGCAAAGCCAGAGCCTACCTGCCCGCACGGTCAGAAACTCCACTGCTTCGGCGCAGCGAATTCCGTGATAACCGGCATGCCGATCTCGGCCAGATTGAGCAGTGCGACGCCATCGGCAGATTTGCGGCCCGCAGCAAGCCGGGTGATTCCGCGGGTAACCGTGCCTGTCACTACACGGCCATCGGCGGCCAGCGAGGCGGCGACAAAGGCGGGAAGCTGTTCGGCAGCGCCGTCGATCAGGATCAGGCTGAAAGGCCCGCTCTTCTTCTTGTCCAGCGCATCGGCCGGTTTGACCAGAGTGACCTCTGCGCCCAGCTCCTTGACCAGCGCAGCAAGGTAACCGCTTGCCGAAATGACCAGAACCTTCTCGCCCGCCTGCACGGCAGCTTCAACCAGCACCCGGCCATGCACCAGCGGAGCCGGGATCGCGCCGCCATCATCAAGGGCAATCGCGCGGTCGAGATAGGCATTGGCCTTCATCGCGGCGGGAACAAAGTCTTCGCGCGCAACTGCGTTCATGGCGGCGAGTACATCGGGCGCATTTACGCCGCTGACGCGCAGCTGGCTGTCGATCATCGCCCTACGGCTTTGCGAATTTGAGCGTGCTGTGGCTGGCCGCTCGTCAAGCATGGTCATCGAATCTCATCCTTTTCGCGGCGCTGTATTGCACAGTTAATACAGCATCGCAATCGCTTCGCTTCTAGGCGATGGGACAAGCCTCGCCAAGCGCTTTGACGGACCATCGATCACGCGCCTATGGGGTGGGGGAATCAGGCAACACATCAGGAGCAGATACCGTGCCCGACATGGTCACCATCCGTGAACAGGATCTCATCGACAGCGTCGCTGACGCGCTTCAGTTCATCTCCTATTACCACCCGATGGATTACATCCGCGCGCTGGGGGAAGCCTATGAGGCGGAGCAGGGCCCAGCGGCCAAGGATGCTATCGCCCAGATCCTGACCAACAGCCGCATGTGCGCCGAAGGGCACCGGCCGATCTGTCAGGATACCGGCATCGTCAACGTGTTCATCGAATGGGGGCAGAACTGCCGCCTCGAATCGGACAAGTCGATGCAGGAAGTCGTCGATGAGGGCGTGCGCCGCGCCTATATGAATTCGGAATACAAGCTGCGCGCCTCGGTGCTGACTGATCCTGCATTCACCCGCCGCAATACGCGCGACAACACGCCTTGCGTGCTGCACGTCTCGATGGTGCCTGGCAGCAAGGTTTCGGTCGATGTTGCGGCCAAGGGCGGCGGCAGCGAGAACAAGAGCAAGTTCAAGATGATGAACCCCAGCGACAATATCGTCGACTGGGTGCTCGAGATGCTGCCACAGATGGGTGCGGGCTGGTGCCCCCCCGGCATGCTCGGCATCGGCATCGGCGGCACAGCGGAGCACTGCATGTTGCTCGCCAAACAGGCGCTGATGGAACCGATCGACATGGGCCAGCTGAAAGCGCGCGGACCCCAAAACGATATCGAGGCGCTGCGCATCGAGATTTTCGACAAGGTCAATGCGCTCGGCATCGGTGCGCAGGGTCTGGGCGGGCTTTCGACCATCCTCGACGTGAAGATCCTCGATTGGCCCTGCCATGCCGCGGGCAAGCCGGTCGCCATGATCCCTAACTGCGCCGCCACCCGCCACGCGCATTTCACGCTTGATGGCTCGGGCCCGACCTTCCTTGAAACGCCCAAGCTTGATCAATGGCCTGACGTTCACTGGGCGCCCGACAAGGCCGCGAAGAAGGTCAACCTCGATACACTGACCGCGGAGGAAGTGCGCGGCTGGAAGCAGGGCGATCGCCTGTTGCTCAACGGCAAGATGCTCACCGGCCGCGATGCCGCGCACAAGCGCATCAAGGATATGCTCGCCAAGGGCGAGGCGCTGCCGGTCGATTTCAAGGGCAGGGCGATCTATTATGTTGGCCCGGTCGATCCGATCATCGGTGAGGTTGTGGGTCCAGCGGGCCCCACCACGGCAACGCGCATGGACAGCTTCACCGATATGATGTGCGAGCTGGGTCTGCTCACAATGATCGGCAAGGCGGAGCGCGGACAGGGCGCAACCAAAGTCATCGCCGATCACAAGGTGGCCTATCTGATGGCCGTCGGCGGCGCCGCTTACCTTGTCGCCCGTGCAATCCGCGAGGCCAAGGTTGTTGCCTTTGAAGACCTTGGCATGGAGGCAATCTATGAATTCACCGTCGAGGATATGCCGGTGACCGTGGCTGTCGATTCGGAGGGCAACAACGTCCACCAACTCGCGCCTCTGGTGTGGAAGGAAAAGATCGCCAGGGAAGGCCTGTTGGCGAAGTAGGCCCTTCGACCAACTGCCGACGATTTCCGACCGGGAGACTCGCTTTGGTGGGCCGCCCGGTTTAATCCGGCGGCATGCTCAAGCGTACCCAAGTGACCAACGCCGATCAGGGTGAAGATATGGCTGCAGATTCTGCGGCCTCTGCGCGCGTGCCAGTGGTGCAGGTGGCGGTGTCGATCATCGGGCTGTGGGCCTGCTATTTCCTGTTCATCACCTTGCGGTCAGTGCTGATCGGCAGTGCTGATCAGATCGAGATGACTCTGCGGCGGCTGGTTGTGGTGCTGGCCGGTATGGCGGTGACAGCGCTCGCCTGGTTGGTGCTCCGGCAATTTGACCGGCACCGGCTGGCCACCAAGATCAGCGCTGCGGTGCTCATTATGCTGCCTGCCTCGCTGGTTCTGGCGATGATCAATCAGGCGGTGTTCGCGCCGATTGACCAGAAGATTCTCGCCCAGAATCCCCACCCGTCCGACGTTGGCATCCGCTATGACACGGCCGGGAACATTCTGGTCGATACGCCCGATCCGCCGGGGCTGACGCAGGAACAGATCGCCAAATTGCAAGCGCAACTGACCAGCGAATCGATCTGGCGCCAGACTACGGACATCGCGATCAGCCGCTATTTCCTGCTGCTTGCCTGGGCCGCGCTCTATCTCGCGCTGCTCAATGCCGGTCAGGTGCAAGTGGCGGAGCGGCGCGAGGGCGAATATCGGCGCGCGGCCAAGGCTGCTGAACTCAGGTCCTTGCGCTACCAGATCAACCCGCACTTCCTGTTCAACACGCTCAACTCGCTGTCGTCACTCGTGATGACCGGCAAGGCTGACGTGGCCGAGCGGATGATCCAGACCCTCGCCACGTTCTATCGCCGCGGGCTGGCTGAAGATCCGACCAGCGATCATCCGCTGGCCGAAGAGATCGAGCTGCAACGGCTCTATCTGGAAATCGAAGGCGTGCGGTTCCCTGACCGTCTGAAGCTGAGTGTCGAGGTGCCCGCCGAACTCGAACACTGTCCGGTTCCGGGCATGATTCTGCAGCCGCTGGTTGAAAACGCCGTCAAATACGGCGTCGCGCGCAGCCGGGTGCCGGTGACGATTACAATTTCTGCCGTCAGCGAAGATGGAAATTTGCTGCTGCGCGTTGCCGACAACGGTTCCAGTGGCGAATCGACCGAACACGGCCTTGGCATCGGTCTCACCAATGTCCGCGACCGGCTGCAGGCGCGGTTTGGTGATCAGGCCGCCCTGACTGCCGGCTTGGTTCCCGGCGGCTATCGCACGGAAATCATGCTGCCGTTGTCGGCGTGAATAACGAACTGGGGCACATGGCAAGCGATACGAACCTGCGGACCCTTATCGTTGACGACGAGCCGCTGGCGGTCGAGCGGCTGAAAGTGCTGTGCAAGCAGATCGGTGGTCTGGAGGTTGTCGGCACGGCCGGCGATGGTGCGACGGCCCTGCGCGAGGCCGGAGCCCTGGCTCCCGATCTGGTTTTGCTCGATATGACGATGCCCGAACTCGATGGTTTGGGCGTCGCCCGTGCGCTGGCGGGAGCGGAAAATCCGCCTGCGCTGGTATTCGTTACCGCGCATGACAGTTTTGCTGTCGAGGCTTTTGACCTTGATGCCGTTGACTATGTGCTCAAGCCGGTCTCGCCCGAGCGGCTGACCCGCGCCATCCAGCGCGCAATTGCACGGCGCGGCGAAGGGCGCACGCGTCAGCCTTCGCCGTGGATTGGCGAGTTCTGGGTGCCGCACCGTTCGGAACTGCTGCGCATCGCGGTTGCCGATGTCGACCGGATCGATGCCGAGCGTGACTATGTGCGGCTGCATGTCGGGCAGGGAACGGCAGCACCCCGCAGCTATCTGCTGCTCCAGACGGTGAGCGGGCTGGAGGCCCGGCTTGATCCCGAACTTTTTATCCGGCTTCACCGCTCGGTCATCCTGCGGCGGGATCGGATCATCGGGCTGAGGCACGATGGACTGGGCGTGTGGTCTGCCGAACTGGATGATGGCAGCGCGGTGCGGATCGGGCGGACTTATCTCGCCAGAGCGAAAGCTATGGCTGGCCGCTGATCCACTCGTGTCTGGTCATGCGGCATGGCTGCCGCTAGGGTCGGGCTTCCATGGGGCTCATCATCGTCTTTGTCTTCGGCGTCGCCAATTTTGCCTTGCACAAGGCGGTGCTGCATAGCGGGCATCCCATGCTGGCCTATCTCCCAGCGATGTTTCGCAGCACGGGAGGCCGGTTCAGCTATGTATTCGAATACCTGATGCTCGCAGGTTCGATGCTGCTGGTCGCTCAAGGGAACGATGGCTGGGCCTGGGGTTATGTAGCCTATAGCCTGATCAACGCCCTCTCCGCCTGGTTGATCCTGACGCGGCGGGTGTGAAAATGCTTGTGTGCGGTCCGCTCCTGCTGTTTGCCACGGCGTCATGAGCAAGCCCCTCACCCTGTTTCATGTCAGTGACCTGCATTTCGGTTATGAAGATCAGGCTGCGCTTGACTGGTTCGCGCAGGAGGTTTCCCGCGAAAAGCCGGATTGGGTGATATTCACCGGGGATCTGACCATGCGCGGAACGGCGCGCGAATTTGCTGCTGCGGCCCGCTGGCTCTCTGCGCTGGAGGCTCCGGTCAGTCTAGAGATCGGCAACCACGATGTACCCTATTACTGGTACCCGCTCCAACGGATCTTCCGGCCCTACAAGCTTTTTCGCGCGCTCGACAAGATGCTGGGTCGCCGTCCGGACCTGCCCGCGCTTTCGCTCACCCGCTTGCGCACCGTTGCCGCCTTCCAGTGGCGTCTAAACCTGTCAAAGGGCTGCGTAGCGTCTGCCGATCTGGACCGGGCTGTTGCTGATCTGGCCTGCCAAGGCGAAAAGTCCCTGCGCTTGGTCGCCTGCCACCATCCACTGACCGATGCCGACACCAAATCGACAGGTTCAACCCGCAATGGTGCCCGTGCGCTGTCCGAACTGGCGCGGGCGGGCGCCGACGCGGTACTGTCGGGGCATGTGCATGATGCGTTTGATCTTACTGTGGATACCGAGACGGGGCCAATCCGCATGATCGGCGCCGGTACCTTGTCGCGGCGGCTGCGATTGACTCGGCCCAGCTACAACCGGCTGGAATGGAGTGAATCAACCGGTTTGCTCTCGCGGGCCATCCGCTTCGAGTGAACCTGCACAAACGAAAACGCCCGGCACGGATGGCCGGGCGTTCCGTTGTTTTTGGCTGAGAAACCGGATCAGCGCTTGCTGAACTGGAAGCTCTTGCGGGCCTTGGCCTTGCCGTACTTCTTGCGTTCGACAACGCGCGGGTCGCGGGTCAGGAAACCGGCGGCCTTTACGGCGCTGCGCAGTGCAGGCTCGAACTTCGACAGCGCCTGAGCAATACCGTGCTTGACGGCACCGGCCTGGCCTGAAAGTCCGCCGCCCTTGACGGTGGCGACAACGTCGTACTGGCCAGCGCGGTCAGAAACCTGGAACGGCTGGTCGATCACAAGGCGCAGGGTAGGCCGTGCGAAATAGACAGTCTGATCGCGGCCATTGACCACAATCTTGCCCGAGCCGGGCTTCAGCCAGACGCGGGCAACGGCATCCTTGCGGCGACCGGTTGCATAGGCGCGGCCCTGGGCATCGACTTCCTTGTCACGCAGAACGGCAGCGGGGCCGGTGCGGACGGGAGCCTGCGGAGCTTCAGGAGCAGCTGCAGCAGCCACGCCTTCAGACAGTGCGCCGAGATCGGCGAGATCGGTGACGGTGTTCTCGGACATGTTATGCGCCCACCTTGTTCTTGCGGTTCATGGCAGCAACGTCGAGCGGCTGGGGCTGGGTGCCACCATGCGGATGCTCGGTGCCGGAGTAGAGGTGAAGCGCGCGCATCTGCGCACGGCCCAGAGGACCACGCGGAATCATGCGTTCAACCGCCTTTTCAAGCACGCGCTCGGGGAAACGACCGTCGAGCACCTTGGCTGCGGTAACTTCCTTGATGCCGCCGGCATAACCGGTGTGTTTGTAATAGACCTTGTTGGCGCGCTTGTTGCCCGTCAACCGCACCTTGTCGGCGTTGATCACGACAACGTGATCGCCGCAATCGACGTGGGGGGTGAAGCTGGGCTTGTGCTTGCCGCGCAGGCGGTTGGCGATGACCACCGCAAGGCGGCCGACCACCAGGCCATCGGCATCGATCAGATGCCAGTTCTTCTCGACCTCGGCCGGTTTGATCGACCGGGTCTGTTTGCTGAGCGCCTTCATGGCTTATCGTGAATCCCTTGATTTTGGGGACCGGAGAACAGATTGCCCCCGGTCGGGAAGGCGGCCCAATGGGCGACCCTCATGCGAAAGTCAAGGCTTTGCGCGGTTCTCCGGAGAGGTAAAATAATACCTTCACGCCCAGGATTGGGAAAATCGGCTGGTGCCGTACCGCAATTCGCTCTTCCGCGAATTACGACCAAGACGTTCAGCGCATCCGTGCCAGACGGAATACTTCCATGCTTTCACGGCGGGTGCCGCCTAGCTCTGTCACCACATTGCGCTGAAAGTGATCCAGCATGCCGTCACTGCTGCCTGCAGCATCAATTGTCACGATGATCCGGCCCTCGCTGCCATCGGGCAAAGCCATGCTGCTCTCTTCGGAGCGGTGGCCGCTGGCTGGCCGGAACAGGTCCTCAGGCCAATGGCCCCCCGACGCCTGGCTCTGTGCGGCAATGCGCTGAACCATGGCAGCGGCAATAGCCCGGTCTTGGGGTTCCATGGCAATCTTGGCGACTGTGCTGCCAACAACTGCCCGCGCCTTGCTCGTGGTGGAGACATCGGCCCTGCTGCCTTGCTGCTCGACAATCCGGCCGGCCGAATCGAGATAAAGCGGAAACAGGCCGTTATCGGGGCGGGCCTTTTCGATCTGGGCAAGAACGTCCAGTTCCGGCGGCGCATCGACCTGGCAATCGATCAGTTCGCCATCAACCCGCCAGCCATCGCCATCGCGGACAAAAGAGATGCGGTAGTTTCGCCGCGTTACAAGCTGCTTGCCACGCGAAAGCTCGCGGCGCAGTTCGCGGGTCAGAACCAGTGAGCCATCAGGGGCTCTGAAAACCGTTTCCGACGCAGGACTTGCAATCGCGTGGGTTGCGACACCGCCTAGCGGCAGCATGGTCGCAGTGCCCAACAACAGAGCAGTTCCTAGTCCCGTAGCACTTACAGTCACGTTTCAATCACCGATTCGCATAGGTTGCGCGCGACTCCGCCGATCATCCAACTTAGCGGTTTCCACGTATGAATGCAGCGCAGGCGGGCGGGTGACAAGTGATTCCGTCACTTGTGGCAATTTACCTTTGCCGCCCAAGTGCATGTGCGCCCCAGATTGTGCTGCCCAGCAACAAGGCGCCGACCAACTGGTGCAGCACAGCAACCCAGATCGTCACGCCGGACATGACCGTAGCGATTCCCAGAATGACCTGAGTGCCAAATGCCGAATGGATAGCGATCGAAGCGGGGCGGGCGGGCCCCCGTACCTTGCGGGAAAGCACAACCAGCGCGGCAACCACAACCCACGCCCACCAGCGGTGAATGAAATGCAGCAGGAAAGGATCATAGAGCAATGCGTGCCCCGCGCCCTGGCTCCAGTCGATACCATCCGGCAAGAAGTGCCCCATCATCAGCGGCCAGTCATTCGCGACGTGACCGGCACGCAGACCGGCCACCAGCGCGCCAAGGCCAAGCTGGATGAACAGTGCACCGATGGCCAGTACTCCCCAGCCGGTCAGGCGCGCCTTCGGCTCACCCCGGGCATTTCCGCGAAGATCAAATGCGGTCCAGACAATGGCGGCGAAGGTGGTGAGCGCCAGCAACAGATGCGTTGCCAAGCGCAGGTGGCTGACCTTCACGTCATGGCTGATGCCGGACACTACCATCCACCAGCCGACCACACCCTGAAGCCCGCCGAGCACCAGCAAGACCACCAGTCGCAGCTTGTAGCCGCTGGGGATCTGCCGCTTTGCCCAGAACCACAGCAGCGGCAGGGCAAAGGCCATGCCCACCGAGCGGGCGAGCAGACGGTGCAGCCATTCCCAGAAGAAGATCGCCTTGTACGTCGTCAGAGTCATGCCGGCCGGGCCGTTGATCTGGATGAATTGCGGAGTCTGGCGATAAGCGTCGAATTCTGCCTGCCATGCCGCACCACTCAGCGGGGGCAGAATACCCGCGACAGGCTTCCACTCGGTGATCGAAACGCCCGATTCGGTCAGCCGGGTAATGCCGCCGATCACGACGATCCCGGCGATCATCGTCGCCACAACCCAAAGCCAGCGAGCCATCGCCAGCGGATGGGAAGGCGCCAGCGGGCGCGACACGGCATCATTTGCCATTCCGGGCATTTCCTGCGTCATCGCCCGCGCCTCTGCTCCCACCTGTCAAGTTTCGCAAGGGGTGATTGGCAAGCCTTGAACCATGTTACAATATAACATACACGAAGCGGCAATGACCAAGGCACTCCTCTCGATTCGGAACCGGCTGGACGGGCTGGGCGTGATGCTTTCGGGTCTCTGCATGATCCATTGCCTCGCCAGCCTGCTGCTCGTCAGCCTGCTCGGGCTGGGCGGAGAGGTGTTGCTCTCGCCGGTGATCCACCGGGTCGGACTTGTTCTGGCGATTCTGGTTGGCGCGGTGACCATCGGCATCGGCGTGCGCCGCCACGGCCAGCGTGGCCCGCTGGTGATCGGCGCCTGCGGAATTGCGTTGATGGCTTGCGCAGTCGTGGTGAAGCATGGCCCCATTGAAGCCGCGCTGACCATCGCCGGTGTGGCATTGGTTGCAACCGCGCACATCAGGAACTTGCGCGCTTCATCCTGAACGCTATGGCGCTGGCCAATGTCTGCGGAAATTTCTCTCACCGTTAACGGCGAACCGCGCCGGGCTCCCGCCGGGAGTTCGATTGCTGAATTCGTCGCGCTGATCGGCCTCAACCCGGCCAAGGTCGCGGTCGAGCGCAATGGCGAGATTGCCCCGCGCGGCACCCATGCCGATATCCAGCTTGCCGATGGCGATGTGCTGGAAATCGTCCACTTTGTAGGCGGAGGCTGAATCCTTGACCGAGACATCTGACACTTGGACCGTAGCAGGCCGCACCTTCACTTCGCGGCTGATTGTCGGCACCGGCAAGTACAAGGACTTCGCCCAGAACGCCGCCGCAGTGGAAGCCAGCGGGGCCGAGATCGTGACTGTCGCGGTGCGCCGGGTGAACATCTCTGATCCCTCCGCGCCGATGCTCACCGATTTCATTGATCCGGGGAAGATCACCTACCTGCCCAACACTGCCGGTTGCTTCACGGCTGACGAGGCGATCCGCACCCTGCGTCTGGCACGCGAGGCTGGCGGCTGGGATCTGGTGAAGCTTGAAGTTCTCGGCGAAGCGCGCACGCTCTATCCTGACATGCGCGAAACGCTGAAGGCCTGCGAAGTGCTGGCGAAGGAAGGCTTCGCGCCGATGGTTTACTGCGTTGACGATCCGATTGCTGCCAAGCAGCTTGAAGAAGCGGGCGCGGTTGCCGTCATGCCGCTCGGCGCGCCGATTGGTTCGGGGCTGGGCATCCAGAACCGCGTGACCATCCGCCTGATCGTCGAGGGCGCGAACGTGCCGGTGCTGGTCGACGCCGGGGTTGGCACGGCCAGCGATGCGGCGGTCGCGATGGAACTCGGCTGCGACGGTGTGCTGATGAACACCGCGATTGCCGAAGCGAAAGACCCCCTCCGCATGGCCCGCGCCATGCGCCTCGCGGTCGAGGCCGGGCGTGACGCCTATCTCTCGGGCCGGATGGGCACCCGCAAATACGCAGATCCCTCTAGCCCGCTCGCAGGCCTGATCTAACTATCATAGTTAACGCGATGGTAACCAAAGTCTGGTGAACTGCTGTTCGTGGGAAAAGCCCCATGAACAGGACACCGGAACGATGGCAAACCTTGGAACCGCATCGCTGACCATTTCCGAACTGCGCGAATTCGCCAGCTTTTCGAGCGGTGAGCAACGCTACATCAAGCGCAGCCTTGATATCGGGCTTGGCCGTCAGGACGCTTTCAAGCTGTGGGCGCGCGATGCCGAGGAAAACGCCTCAATCCGCAGCCAATACGTCGCCTATCAGGAACTGAAGGTGCTGCGCGGCGGGATGCCGAGCGAGACCGGCTTTGAAGGTGTCGACAGTTTCATGGGCAAGATCATCCGCGTGGCCGCCTTCGATTTGGCGCAGGGCCGCCTCGAATGCTTCTCGTCCTTCCGCTTTCTTTACGAGCGCTTGCTGGGGCCGGACATCCGCCCGTGGCTGCCAAGCGCCTTCTGCGGCGCCGCCGCGCTCCCGCAAATCCACCCCTCGCGCCGCAAGGTGCTGCTGCAATCCATCAGCGAAGCCGCCGCGACTGCCCCGGGTTGGTCAGCCAGAGCGCCTAGCTTCTTCCCGGAATGGGTGGAGAAAGAGGCGGCCTAAGCTGACTACTTGGGGCGCCTCCCCAATGCCTTTTGTGTTGATTTGATCTCGACGATGGCCTTTTCAGCTTCGGCGTGCCGAAGCGCCTTCTGCGCTAATTTGAACTTGTCGTATTCTCGCTCAACATGCTTCTTTGCATCCGACATCGCAACACGGCCACCCGATTGGAGTAAACTCCGACCAAGACTTCTGAGTTGATCGTCCAGCAACTTGCTTGCCTCGCTCATCAGTTTCAGACGACCAATATCCATCTGGTCCTCGAAGATATCGAGCAAAATTGTGGTTAGCCGATTGAGTTCCTTGACCTCGCCTTCGGAGAGATAATTCTTCGATATTGAAACATCGGACTTGCGAATGTTCTCATTAGGCCAAGTCATGAGCCCCATGTTGAGTTTCTTCGCGTCGGCTCGAGACTTCAGGACTTCTGCCGGCGTTTTAGAACAGACCGCATAGACAATCTTAGCTTGCGTATTCCTGTAAAATTCATGCCAAACAGGAGATTGACCGTCATAGTCTTGGCACATTGCGCAGATTTGCCGAAGTTCACGGTAAACATTCGCCTCATCAGAGCGAATGTCACGAATAATCTCTTTAAGCTCTGCAATACGATCCCGGTTGCCTGGATCCTTCAATCGAGCGGCGTCAATCACGAAACCCTTGGTTGCGAATTGCACCAATTTGTCAGTAGCCCAGCGGCGGAACAAGGTCGCTTGCTTTGATGCAACACGATAGCCGACGGAGATGACCATATCGAGGCTATAGAGAGTGACGGGTTTGGTCGAAGTAGCAATTTGCGTTTTCTGCAAATTGCTCTCGTCTAGTTCACCTTCCTCTATGACATTGGTGATGTGCCGAGAAATCGTAGACACGTCGCGACCATATAGCGTGGCGATCTGAGCTTGCGTCATCCACAGTTGCTCACCCGCATAATTGACCTCAATTCGTACCCCGTTGTCGTTGCCATAAATTAGAAAGCGATCGCCGGTGCTCTCATCCTCCTGCAGGTGAACAGGTTCTAGCTCTGACATGATAGGCGCGCCTCGATTCGAACGAATAGAGAACACGGATAGCAGTCTGGCCTAGTGAAAGGAAGTCGTATGATCCTCCAAGGTTGTGGAGAAACTGGCAGACTTACCCCCGATAAAGCCCATCCAGCCGATCCCCGTACCGCTCCTTCAGCTTGTGGCGGCGGATCTTCAGGCTTGGGGTCATTTCTTCGTTATCAATCGTGAAGGGCTCATCCGCGAAGGCGAACTGGCGGACTTTTTCGATTACCGACAGGTCACCGTTCACCCGGTCGATTGCGGCGCGGACGGCGGTGCGGAAGGCGGGGAGGTGTTCCAACGCCTTGATATCGAACTTCTCGCCCTCGCGCCGCGCCCATTCGAGCGCCCATTCGGCGTCGGGCACGACCAGGCCGACAAGATAGGGCCGGCGATCACCCACCACCATGGCCTGAGCGATTTCGGGCTGTAGCGTGAGCATGCCCTCGATCCGCTGCGGCGCGATGTTGTCGCCCTTGTCGTTGACGATCATGTCCTTCTTGCGGTCGGTAATGACGATCCGGCCCTGCTCGTCGATGTGGCCGATATCGCCAGTGTGCAGCCAGTCTCCCTCCAGCGCCCGCGCCGTTTCGGCATCGTTGCGCCAGTAACCCTGCATCACCAGCTCGCCGCGCACGAGGATTTCGCCGTCCTCGGCAATGCGCAGCTCCACCCCGCGCAGCGGCGGGCCGACGGTGTCCATCTTGATCCCGGCAGCGGGGCGGTTGCACGAGATCACCGGGCCGCTCTCGGTCTGGCCATAGCCCTGCAGCATGGTGAGCCCCATCGAATCGAAGAACACGCCGATATCGGGATTGAGCGGCGCGCCGCCCGAAACCATCGCCTTCATCCGCCCGCCGAACTTGGCGCGGATCTTGGGGCGCAGGGTTTTCTCGAGGATCAGGTCCATCGGCTTGTCGCGCAGGCGGCCTTTTCCCCGACCGACGCCTTTAGCCTTGAAAGTGCCGATCGAAAGTGCGCGGTCGAGCAGGTAATTGGCAAAGCGGCCCTGCTTTTCCACCTGCTTGATGATGCGGTTGCGCAGCACCTCGAACAGGCGGGGCACGACGACCATGATCGTCGGGCGCACTTCCTCGATATTGCTGGCGAGCTTTTCGAGCCCTTCCGAATACCAGATCTGCGCGCCGAGCCCGATCGGCAGATACTGCCCGCCGGTGTGCTCATAGGAGTGCGACAGCGGCAGGAAGGAGAGAAACACCTCTTCTTCCCAGCCGAAATCTTCGGCAATGATCCGCGCTGCACCATCGACGTTCATCAGGATCATGCCATGATGCTGCTTCACGCCGCGCGGCGCACCACCGGTGCCGCTGGTGTAGATGATGCAGGCAAGGTCTGCGCGACCGACCCGCGCGACACGCTCGTCCACAACCTGCCTCGCGGTAATGGCATCGCCGGTAAGCAATGACGCCCATTCGTGGACATCGGCATGGCCGATCTGCGGCAGCTTGAAGCTCTCGATAGCAATCAGGTGGCGCACCTTGTCGGTCGCCAGCACGGCGGGGAGCAAGGGCTTGGCCAGCTTGGCATCGGAAACGATAACCGCCGCCGCGCCAGAGTTTTCAAGGATGTGGGTGTGGTCGCGCTCGGTGTTGGTGGTGTATGCTGGAACCGTCACCAGACCCGCAGCCATGATCGCCAGATCGGCCAGGCACCATTCGGGCCGGTTTTCCGAAACCAGAACTACGCGTTCGCCTTCTTTCAGGCCCATCGCCCGCAGCGCTTCGGCGGCAAGGCATACCTGCCGGGCAGCTTCGGCCCATGAAAGCGGCTGCCAGATGCCACCGCGCTTGGCGACGAGAAACGGCTTTGCGCCCAGCTCGTCGGCGCGCGACAGGAACAGCGAAACAAGGTTCGGACAGCTATCGAAATCGTCAAGATGCAAGCTTGTACCCTCTCGTCATGCCGTCTTGTGCAGCGTCTGAATCGAAGGCTTATCGCTCGCTTGCCCTAGCGGCAAGTGCTCACTCCGAAATGGCGCGCCCTTCGCTGCGCTTGTCCGCAGCGCCGATCAGCTTGCCATCCACCACTTCAACCGCATTGCCCTTGAAACTGGCCTGACGGGCGCGAACATCGGCATGGCCTAAAGCGACCAGCGCCGGGATCATCGCCTCTTGCGTGGTGCCCTTTTCGACGAATACGGTTGGCCCGTCAGGAGCAAAGATCACCGGCAGGGCAATCGCTGCTTCGGCAGAAAGCTTCCAGTCGAGCACGCCGATGATTGCCTTCGCGACCTGCGCCGGAATGGTAGTGCCGCCCGCCGCGCCGATAGCGAGGCGCAGCTTGCCGTCGGCCGAAAAGACCAGCGTCGGTGCCATAGAACTGCGTGGCCGCTTGCCGCCTTCCACCCGGTTGGCGGCGGGCTTGCCGTCCTTCTCGGGCGCGAAGTCAAAGTCGGTGAGTTCGTTGTTGAGGTAATAGCCGCCGACCACGAGGCCTGAACCGAAGGCGCTTTCCACGGTTGAGGTATAGGTCACGGCATTGCCCCAGCGGTCGATCACCGCGAAGTGCGAGGTGCCGTTCTCGGGGCCCGCTGGCCTGTCAGCCCGGGCAAGGTTCATCGCGCCCGGCGGAGTGCCAGCCGTGACGAGGGCAATCGTCTTGGCGGGATCGATCAATTCCGAACGCTGCTTCAGGTAGCCCGGATCGATCAGACCCGCTGCCGGGACAGTGACGAAATCAGGATCGCCCAGATACCGTGCCCGGTCCGCATAGGCGAGGCGTTCGCTCTCGGCGATCAGGTGCCAGGCCACCGGCGAATCCGGCCCCAGCGCGGTCAGGTCAAAGCGCTCGAGCTGCTTGAGCACGGCGAAAACCGTCGTTTCGCCAGAGCTTGGCGGGCCCATGCCGCAAATCTTGTAGCCACGGTAGGTTCCGCACAGGGGCATGCGATCCTTGGCACGGTAGGACATGACATCGGCGAGCGTCATGGCAGAAGGATTGCGCGGCGCAGTGTTCACGCGGCTGACGATCGCGGCGGCATTGGCGCCGGAGTAGAATGCCTTTGCACCGCCACGGGCGAGGAGCGCCAGCGTCTTGGCCTGCGCCGGATTCTTCAGCACCGATCCTGCGGCCACCGCGCGGCCATCGGCATCATAGAACAGCGATGCGCCATCGGGTACAAAGGCGGCGGACCCGCGCGCAAATTCGAGGAACGAGGCGAAGCGCGGGGTTACTGTCCAGCCATCGCGGGCCAGACGGATCGCCGGTTCGAAAAGCTTTGCCCAGGGCAGCTTGCCATGCCGGGCATGTGCCTTGGCCGCGAGCGAAAGGTTGCCGGGAACGCCAGCACTGGTGCCGCCGGGCACCGCCTCGCGAAAGCCCATTTGCACACCGTCTTTCCAGAACCACTTGCCGTGCGCCGCCTTTGGCGCGGTTTCGCGGCCGTCTATGGTTTCGATCTGGCCTTTGGCGTTGGTCGTGACATAGAAGCCGCCGCCGCCAATGCCAGAGCTTTGCGGCTCGACTACACTCAGCGCCAGCATGGTGGCGATCGCTGCATCGGTTGCACTGCCGCCCGCGCGCAATATCGCGGCACCCGCTTCTGCCGCGCGTGGGTCGGCGGATGAGACCATGCCTTTGTCGAACAACACCGGCACCGGAGCCGGCCTTGCGTGGTGGCGCGCAGTGCGGGCATCGACTGCAGAGGTGGAAACGAGCAAAGCTGCGGCGAAGAGGAGGATGTTGCGAGCGTTCATGCCCGCAGCCTATTCGCTCCCGACGGCTTCGGCAATTGTCGAGAAGCCGTATTGCAACATCAGCTTTTCCATGCCCTGCAGGACGGCTCGCGCGATTCCGGGTCCTTCATAGACCAAGGCGCTATAAAGCTGGACCAGACTTGCCCCCGCCCGGATGCGCGCCCATGCATCTTCGGCGCTGGCAATGCCGCCAACCCCGATCAGCGGGATCGCACCGCCGCTGGCCTTGCGGAAGCGGCGCAGCTGCTCGAGCGCGAGATCGCGCAAGGGTGCGCCGGAAAGCCCGCCTGCCTCGCTTGCGTATTGCGATTTGAGTGGCGGGCGGCTGATTGTCGTGTTCGAAACGATGATTCCGTCGATACCGTGCTTGGTCACCACCTCGACAATCCGTGCAGGCGCTTGCGGATCAAGATCGGGGGCGACCTTCAGGAAAATTGGCGGGCATAGCGCTGGACGGTTCGCGGCGATGGCACCCAGCAGTTCCTCCAGCTCGCGGTCGCCCTGCAGATCGCGCAGGCCGGGCGTGTTGGGGGAGCTGATGTTGATTGTGATGTATTCAGCCAGCGGGGCCATGCGGGTCAGACCGGTCAGATAGTCTGCCACCCGGTCGGGCGAATCCTTGTTGGCGCCAACATTGATGCCGACCACGCCTCGACGCTTGCGTGAAGCCAGTCGTGCCTCGGCTGCATCAAGCCCGCCGTTGTTGAAGCCCATGCGGTTGATCACCGCGCGGTCCTCGGCCAGTCGGAACAGGCGCGGCTTGGGATTGCCCGCCTGTGGCCGCGGGGTGACAGTGCCGATCTCGGTAAAGCCGAAGCCCAGGCCGAGTACGGCATCAGGCACTTCGGCGTCTTTGTCGAAGCCCGGAGCCATACCCAGCGGATTGGCGAAAGCGATCCCTGCAACCTCGGTTGCCAGCGGACCCGGCGCGGGCAGCGGGCCTTTCGGCATGAACTTCAGGCCGGCAATGGCCAGGCGATGAGCGCGTTCGGCGTCGAGTCGGAAAAGGAGCGGGCGGAGCAGCGAATAAAGCATCAAAACCGCTATGCCAGAGCTCGGCTCCCGTGTCGAATGTGCAACACTTGTTACACAATGATCATTGCCACCGGTGTCGTGACAGCATTTGTCATCATTTCGGCAGTGACGTGTCGAATTCCTACAATTCTTGCACCATCCTTACACCCCAAAGGGGCTTTGCGACCCGAAGGGCTCGTGGCTTTTGCTCGCGAGTTCTCGACTTACAGGCGGCTCACCGGATTTTCCGGCGGGCCGCCTTTTTTCTTGGCAAGAAATTCTGTCCCGAACGGGGTTGTAGCGGCGCAATGTCGCGCCTAGGTGAAACCGGAGCGAATCACTCTGATTTACCGGATGTGCCACAATGCGTCTTTCCAGCATGGCCGACTATGCCGTTGTCACCATGGCCGCAGCCGCGAAGCATTGCGGACACGCGCGCGTTTCGGCGGGGCAACTGGCCGAGGAAACCGGCCTTCCCGCCCCCACGGTGCAAAAGCTCGTTTCACGCCTGACATCGGCGGGCCTGCTCCGCAGCTCGCGCGGGGTTGGCGGCGGCTTGAAGCTCGGCCGGCCAGCGGCGGCAATCAGCCTTGCCGATATTGTCGAGGCTGTCGAAGGCCCCATTGCGCTGACATCCTGTGTCGATACGGGCAAGCATGATTGCGGACGCGAAGGGGCTTGCTCGGTTCAGCCACACTGGCCGCTCGTCAACGCCACCATGCGCGGCGCGCTGGCAGGCGTTGCCCTCACCCAGCTTGCAGGCACATCGGCATGAGCGAACAGACAACAGTCAAGGATCAGGCCGCCCGCGATGCTGCTGCCAGCGTTGCAGATTACGAGCATGGCTGGTCGGCGGATATCGAAACCGATTTCGCGCCAAAGGGCCTGTCCGAAGACACCGTCCGCTTCATCTCGGCCAAGAAGAACGAGCCGGAATGGATGCTGGAGTGGCGGCTTAAGGCCTATCGCCACTGGCTGACCATGCCCACGCCCGATTGGGCCAAACTGAACATCGCGCCGATCGATTATCAGGACGCCTATTACTACGCCGCGCCCAAGGCCAAGCCCAAGCTCGGCAGTCTGGACGAGGTCGATCCCGAGATCCTGCGGGTCTACGAAAAGCTCGGCATCCCGCTTGAGGAGCAGAAAGTGCTCGCCGGAGTGGAAGGTGCGCGCAAGGTCGCCGTCGATGCGGTGTTCGATTCGGTCTCCGTCGCCACCACCTTCCGCGCCGAGCTGGAAAAGGCGGGCGTCATCTTCCGCTCGATCTCCGAAGCAATCCGCGAATATCCTGATCTGGTGAAGAAGTGGCTGGGCAAGGTCGTGCCTTGCCACGACAACTTCTTCGCCGCGCTCAACTGCGCGGTCTTTTCCGATGGCACCTTCGTCTACATCCCAGAGGGCACGCGCTGCCCGATGGAGCTTTCCACCTATTTCCGCATCAATGCCGAGAATACCGGACAGTTCGAACGCACGCTGATCGTCGCCGACAAGGGCGCTTACGTCTCCTACCTCGAAGGCTGCACCGCGCCGATGCGCGATGAAAACCAGCTGCACGCCGCCGTGGTCGAACTGGTCGCGCTCGATGATGCCGAGATCAAATATAGCACCGTGCAGAACTGGTATCCCGGCGATGCCGAGGGCAAGGGCGGCATCTACAACTTCGTCACCAAGCGCGCGCTTTGCCAGGGCAAACGTAGCAAGGTGAGCTGGACGCAGGTCGAAACCGGCTCTGCGGTAACGTGGAAGTACCCGAGCTGCGTGCTGAATGGCGAGGATTCGGTGGGCGAGTTCTACTCGGTCGCCGTCACCAACAATTACCAGCAGGCCGATACCGGCACCAAGATGATCCACAATGGCAAGGGCAGCCGCTCGACCATCGTTTCAAAGGGCATCAGCGCCGGGCACAGCAACAACACCTATCGCGGCCTCGTCCGCGTCGCCCCGCAGGCCGAGGGCGTGCGCAACTTCACCCAGTGCGATTCGCTGCTGCTCGGCTCGACCTGCGGCGCGCACACCGTACCCTATATCGAGGTTCGCAATCCCTCGGCCCAGATCGAGCACGAGGCGACCACCAGCAAGATCTCCGACGACCAGCTGTTCTACGCGATGCAGCGCGGACTGGCTCAGGAAGAGGCCGTGGCGCTGATCGTCAACGGCTTCGCCAAGGAAGTGCTGCAGCAACTGCCGATGGAATTCGCAGTTGAGGCGCAGAAGCTGCTGGGGATCTCGCTTGAGGGGAGCGTGGGGTGATGACCTTAAGGCTGATTTTTCTTGCAACTGTCAGCGCTGCTATTGCGGAGCCGCTGATTGCACAGTCTCAATCTAACCCGTCAATTCTGGCTTCGGCACTCGATCGCTGCATGGCGACCTATGCTGTCCGCCTGACAAGGGCCGATGCTTCCGATGAAGCGATCTACGCAGCCGCGACCGCCGGGTGCAAGCCGATTGAGGATGAGCTGACCATTGTCGTTCGACGCGATTTACCAAAAGCTCAGGCTGAAGCTGCTCTGCAACAATGGGCCACGCAAGCCAAACCGAATTTTCTGACCCTGCTTGCACGAATTCGGGCTGATCGTGCAGCCGCTGCGGGTGCTCCTCCTCTACCTGGCAATTCCGAGGGATGCTCGGCAGCCCTGACGCAAAGGGAGCAGAGCATTCATGCTGCACAGGAAGAGTTTGGGCGCACGAAGGCGGGCCGGAAATATATCAAGCTCGCTGTCCGACAAAAGGTCGAAGCATCAAAGAGGCCATCGACCGAGCTAACAAAGCTG
The DNA here is from genome assembly GCA_947451145.1 of Sphingomonadaceae bacterium. Lineage (GTDB taxonomy): Bacteria > Pseudomonadota > Alphaproteobacteria > Sphingomonadales > Sphingomonadaceae > Novosphingobium. Next base: position 63,584 of record CANFXW010000006.1, read on the forward strand.
AATTCAGATATCGAAGCCGCGCAACGTCGTTATTCCACCGATACCAGCAATTATGCATGTGAACCAAATTAATGCTCCAAATCCAAAACCTCTCCGCCACGGTCGCTGACAAGCCGATCCTCAAGGGCCTTTCGCTGACCATCAACGCGGGCGAGATCCATGCGATCATGGGGCCGAACGGTGCGGGCAAGTCGACGCTGGGCTATACGCTCGGCGGGCGGCCCGGGTATGAGGTGACGGGGGGGACGGTTACGTTCAACCCCAATCCCCGTCATCCCCGCGAAAGCGGGGACCCATCTCCGGCGCTGGGTCAAACGCAAGGTCACGAGATGGGTTCCCGCCTGCGCGGGAATGACGAGGGTAGTTTGAATTTGCTGGAGTTGGCCCCGCATGAACGCGCTGCTGCTGGCCTGTTCCTCGGCTTCCAGTACCCGGTCGAGATCCCCGGCGTCTCTTTCGTCCAGTTCCTGCGCGAAAGCCTGAACGCACAGCGCAAGGTTCGCGGTGAAGCGCCGCTTTCGGGCGGCGAATTCCTCAAGCTCGCCAAGGAACAGGCCGCGCTGCTGCGGCTCGATATGGACATGCTGAAGCGCCCGGTGAACGTCGGCTTTTCCGGCGGCGAGAAAAAGCGCGCCGAGATGGTGCAGATGGGCATCCTCGATCCCAAGCTGGCGGTGCTTGACGAGACCGACTCCGGCCTCGACATCGACGCCCTGCGCATTTGCGGCGAAGGCATCAACGCGATCATGCGCAAACCCGACAAGGCCGTGCTGCTGATCACGCATTACCAGCGACTGCTCGACTATGTGAAGCCGGACTTCGTCCACGTGCTGGCAGGTGGCCGGATCATCAAGACCGGCGGGCCGGAACTGGCCTTGCAGCTTGAAGAAGAAGGCTACGAGGCAGTCGCAGCATGAGCGCCGCAGGCTCTCTCATTTTCCTCCGCGTCTCCGCGCCTCCGCGTGAGGCTTTGGGGTTGCACGCGGAGGCGCGGAGACGCGGAGAAGGGTTGCGTGCATGACTGTCGCTGTCCTTCCCACCCGCAACGATGAAGACTTTCGCTACGCGGATTTGGAGGCGCTGGCGGGCGTCTGGCCGGTCGCGCGCGAGGAAATTCGCGTCGCCGCCGGGGAAAGCCAGTCGCTCAGCATTGTGCAGGACGCGGAAGCCGGAGCAGTCGCGCGGCATCTGGCGATCACGCTTGAGGCGGGCGCGAGTTACGATCTGCGCATTCTCAACTGCGGCGGTGCCTTTGGCCGGATCGCGGTTGATGCGCGGCTGGGCGAGGGTGCGGACTTCAACCTGGGCGCGGCGCAGCTGGGCAGCGGCGAGCAGACGCTCGAGATCGTCACCGAAGTCAGCCATCAGGCGCCCGATGCCACCAGCCGGCAGATCGTTCGCTCGGTCCTCGCGGGCAATGCCACCGGCACCTATCTCGGCCGGGTCGCCGTAGCGCGGGGCGCGAACGGCACGGATTCCGAGCAATCGGTCCGCGCCATGCTGCTATCCCGCACGGCGACGGCCAATGCCAAGCCCGAGCTCGAAATCTTCGCCGACGATGTCAAATGCGCCCACGGCTGCGCGGTGGGCGAGCTGGATGCGGCCGCGCTGTTCTACATGGCCTCACGCGGGTTGCCGCCTGCCGAAGCGAAGAAGCTGATGCTGCAGGCCTTCGTCGCGGAAGCCTTTGTCGGCGCTGCGGATGAGGAGCAGCTGCTGGCGCAAGCACTCGAAAAGCTGGGAGAGCTGGTGTGAAAGCCGATTTCCCGGGCCTGACAAACGGCTGGCACTACCTCGACACCGCCGCCACCGCGCAAAAGCCGCAAGCGGTGATCGATGCCGCCACCAACGCCATGGGCCGCGACTATGCGACCGTGCACCGCGGCGTCTATGCCCGCTCGGCCGAGATGACGCTCGCCTATGAAGCGGCGCGAGCCAAGGTGGCGCGGTTTATCGGGGCGCAGGAGAGCGAGATCGTTTTCACCCGCGGCGCGACCGAAGCGATCAATCTGGTTGCCCATTCATGGGGCGGTGCCCACCTGAAGGCCGGGGATCGCATCCTTCTTTCCACGCTGGAGCATCATTCCAACATCGTGCCGTGGCAGCTGCTGCGTGACCGGATCGGCATTGAAATAGACGTCTGCCCGCTGACCGCCGACGGCCGGATCGATCTTGATGCCGCCGAGCGTATGCTGACTCCTGCGCATAAGCTGGTGGCCTTCGCCCATGTCTCGAACGTGCTCGGTTCTGTGCTCGATGTAGCGCAGGCAGTGTCGCTGGCGCACAGTGTCGGCGCAAAGCTGCTGCTCGATGGCTGCCAGGCCGTACCGCGTTTGCCGGTTGATGTGGCGGCAATGGGCTGTGATTTCTACGTTTTTTCTGCCCACAAGCTCTACGGCCCGACGGGTATCGGCGCGCTCTGGGCCAAGGCCGAGATTCTTGATGTCATGCCGCCGTGGCAGGGTGGCGGGGCGATGATCGATCGCGTTGCTTTCGAGAAGACCACCTATGCCGCACCGCCACAGCGGTTCGAGGCAGGCACTCCGGCGATTGTCGAGGCGATCGCGCTGGGTGCGGCGGTGGATTACGTTTCGGCCATCGGACTGTCAAAGATCCACGCCCACGAAACCGCGCTGGTTGCCACTTTGCGCGACGAATTGAGAGCTACGAACTCGGTGACCTTGTTCGGGCCGGAAGAATCGGCCGGAATTGTCTCATTCGCGCTCGAAGGGGTGCATCCGCATGACCTCGGCACCATATTGGATGAGGAAGGCGTAGCCATTCGGGCGGGGCACCACTGCGCCCAGCCTCTGATGGACCAGCTGGGTGTGCCCGCCACCGCGCGGGCGAGCTTTGGATTGTATAGCGATGAAAGCGATATCGCCGCGCTGCTGCGCGGGATCGAGCGGACCAAGAGGATTTTCTCATGACAGGCGATCAGCCCAAATTCACGGTTGAAGAGGTGGAAAGCGTTGAGGCTCCGCCGCGCGCACGGGTTGAGGACTCGGAGGCGCTTGCTGACAAGCTCGAGCGCAAGCGCGATTACCTTGAAGGCTTCCTCGCGGCCAAACCGGAAGGCGTCGCTGCGGGCGAGCCCGGCGGGGACATCTACGAAGGTGTGATCGCGGCGCTGAAGGACATTTTCGATCCGGAGATCCCGGTCAACATCTACGATCTCGGGCTGATCTATGGCGTTGATGTTGATGATAACGCCGGTGTTACGGTCACCATGACGCTGACGACGCCGCATTGCCCGGTTGCCGAATCGATGCCCGCCGAAGTCGAACTGCGTGTTTCGGCGGTGCCGGGCGTGCGTGATGCCGAGGTCAATCTCGTCTGGGACCCGCCATGGGATCCTGCCAAGATGAGCGACGAGGCAAAGCTGGAGCTGGGAATGCTATGACCGCCACAACCACCCGCCGCCCGCTGCCCGCCGCGGTGATCCTCACGCCTAATGCCGAAGCGCGGATTGCCAAGCTGATGGCCGATGCGCCCGAGGGCACGATCGGGGTCAAGCTCTCCACCCCGCGCCGGGGCTGTTCGGGCCTTGCCTATTCGGTCGACTACGTCAGCGAGGCCGCGCCCTTTGACGAGCGTATCGAGACGCCGGGCGGCCTGTTCTTCATCGACGGCGCATCGGTGCTCTATCTCGTCGGCAGCACGATGGACTGGGTCGAGGACGATTTCACCGCCGGGTTCACGTTCGAGAACCCCAACGCCAAAGGCTCTTGCGGCTGCGGCGAGAGCTTTACGGTTTAAACCCCAGCCCGAACCGGCTCGTCCTGCAGGAACACGACGAGTGCGTGTTCCAGTTCATCCATTTTGCCATCGCCGTTGAACTTGGCCTGGAGCCATGCATTTTCAACCTGCGTCACCGCTTCAGCCTCGGCGGCTTGTTCGGTGATTGAGGGCGTGGCTCCCTTGCGGCCGAAGCCCAGAACCTTGGCAAATCCGCCGCCAATCGCGCTGGTGGCAACGCGGCCCATGAAGCGGCCGACGCTGGGCGTGGCATCGTTCATGAAGGCCTCGAGTTGCTGGGCCCGGCCCGCATCGACGGCATAGCGGCTCGACCAGCCTTGCAGATAATTGCCCACGCCCTGCACGAACAGCAACGGCCATTCCTTGGCATTGCTGGCACCCAGCGTAGCATCCTTGATGCGGAACAGCATTTCCGCCTCGCCCTGGCTCACGGCACCCGGGCGGTCGCCGCCGCTCGAGAAGATGAAGCGGCGCAGCAGGCGGCATTCGGCTTCGGTTACTGATCCGGCGGCGAGATTGCCACCGTCGCGGGTAGGGCCGGTGCCGGTCAGCACGGCCTGCTCGATCTGGTGGAGCGCGTAGTTCTTCAGGCTTTCCGGCACAGCTGCCGCACGCTCGAACAGGCGGGCGAGCAGTTCGAGTTCGGCCATCGATTCGACCTTACCGTCGGCATCGATCTGGCCAACCAGCCAGTCGGCCTGATTTTGCGAGAGATAGCCGCGCGGACTGCCGCCAGCGATCAGATGCTCGGTCAGAGCCTCGACAAAAGCATCGGTCCATTCGGGGCTCGGCGCGGTCAGGTGGTTGTTGACGACGAACAGCGCTTCGGCCTCGTCCGGCGCGATGGCTCCGTCACCCCAGCCTTCGCGGCGCAGGTTCAGCAGTTCTTGCGGAGAAATGCCGCCATCATTGATGGCCTGCTCGGCCAGCTCACGGAAATGCAAGGACATGGAATACAACCCCCGTTGATATGGCGGGGCTTGTAGCGCCAAACCGCCTAACGTTTCCTTAGCGATGCGACACACAGTGCGCGGTCAACATCGCGGCCATCGCTGGCGCGGCGGGCTTCGGTGTGGCTGGCCTGTGGTTCGCGGCCAGCGGCTGAGGGATAGAGATAGATATCGAGCACGCAGGCGGTGCCCGAAAACTGCAATTTGCGCGCCTCGCCCTCATAGACGTCGAGCCACGGCTTGCCGAACTGGCGAATGAGGTCGCCCGTGGTCGCGCCGATAACGCCCTCGAGGCCCGGCAGCATATGGGCCGAAACCGGCGGCGGACGGCGCACCGGCGGCTGGACCAGCGGCGCCGTTGTCGCGGGCTTGCGCACGGGTGGCGGCGGGGCCGAGACGACGCGTTTTGGCGGCGGCGCAGAGCCTTCACCGCAGGCTGAAAGCAGGGCGACAAGGCTGGCTGCGAGGATGATCCGGAACTGCATTGGCCAAATGAATCAACCGGCAAGGCCGTGCTGTCAACGTTGCCTGTCTTGCAGAGCGGGCGGGCCGCCGCTAGTCGCCCTGCTTTACCTCTCAAGATGCAAGGGTGCCCAAAGCCATGTCCGCTCCAACAACCGATGTGATCGCCATCGGCAATGCCATCGTCGACGTTATGGCACCCTGCGACGATGCCTTGATCGACAGCCTTGGCATGACGCGCGGCGGCATGACCTTGATCGACACAACCCAAGCCCACGCGCTCTACGAAGCCATGGGGCCTGCGCGCGAAATCTCGGGCGGTTCGGCAGCGAACACGCTGGCGGGGCTCGCGGCGCTTGGTGCCAGCTGTGCTTTCATCGGTCAGGTCGCCGATGACCAGCTGGGCGAGGTTTTCGCCCACGATATCCGCGCTGGCGGCATCTCCTTTGCTACGCCTGCCCGCGCCGGTGACCCGCCAACGGCGCGCTGCCTGATCTTTGTCACGCCCGACGGCCAGCGCACGATGAACACCTACCTTGGTGCCTCGCAGTTCCTGCCGCCCGTCGCGCTCGATGAAGCGGCGATTGCGGCGGCTAGCGTGCTCTATCTCGAAGGCTATCTCTGGGACCCCGAGGAACCGCGCGCCGCCATGCGCCGGGCGATTGCCGCCTCGCGTAATGCCGGACGTCAGGTTGCCTTCACCCTGTCCGATGCTTTCGTCATTGCCCGCCACGGCGACGATTTCCGCGCGCTGATCGATGCGGGCGAAATCGATATCCTGTTTGCCAACCATGTCGAACTGGCGGCGCTGACCGGCTGCGACGATTTCCATCAGGGCATCGCCGCGCTGAAGGACAAGGTGCCCTGTCTGATCGTCACCCGCGGCGAGCATGGCGCGGTTGCCGTGCGCGGCGGCGAGACGGCCGAGGTTTCCGCCGAGCCGATCGCCAAGGTAGTCGACACCACCGGCGCGGGCGATCTCTTCGCGGCGGGCTTCCTGTTCGGCCATGTTCGCGGCCGCGGGCTCGCCGATTGCCTGCGGATGGGGGCTGTTTGCGCTGCCGAAGTGATCTCGCACTATGGTGCGCGTCCCGAGGCGGACCTGAAGGCGCTGGTCGCCGCTATCTGAGCCAGGGCCAGTTGAGGTTGACACTGTTGACACCTTGTCAACCTCGCGTCCAGGCTTGAAACCCGCAGAAATCTGCCGCAAACCGGCGGTTGCAGCGCAGAACCCCGGAGGGGAAAACAAAAACCTCCCGCAAAGGAGGTCTTGCCGTTTGGCATCCGGCCCGGGGCAGCATTGGCAATGGAAAGGTGGGTTGGGCTGGCATCTGCCAGCCTAGATCACAAGTGGGGGCTTGTAGGAAAGATTTTGGTTCTCGCAGAGGCCTTCTGCGCGAATCCCTTTTCCTGCTTATTCCCATCGCACCAGCGACGCTTGGCAACATCCGATTGCCGCCTCTCCCGCTTGGTGGCATCACGCGCACCGTTGGGAGAGATAAGCAATGTTTCCGAAGAGCTTCAAAGAAATTCAGGTTGATTGGCCCGCGCCAGAGCATGTTCCGGCAGAACTGAAGGTCAATCTGGCATTTGCCATGGGCATGCAGCCCAACGATTTGGTCGATCCCTATGAGCCCTGTGCATGGCTATCCGGGCCGGATGTGCCGCCACTGCTCTACAATGCAGCCAACCCCGATCCCCATGCTGGCGGTGGCGTAACCGCTGGCGGATCACGCGGCACCTGGATCGTCAGCCACTATGCCGACATCAACCGCGTCTATACCGACAACGACCATTTCTCGAACAAGGGTACGGCTGAATTCCAGCGGATGATCGGCGAGACCTTCCGTTCGATCCCGCTCGCTATCGATCCGCCCGAGCATTCGAAATACCGCATGTTCCTGATGCCGCATTTCTCGCCCGCGCGGCTCAACAAGATGATGGACGATATCCGCAAGGTCTGCGTCGATATGATCGAGGCGGTGCGGAAAGATGGCGAAGTCGATATCGCCTATGATTTCGGCCGGGTCTTCCCGGTGAAGATCTTCATGAGCCTGATGGGCTTTCCGCCAGAGAATTTTGACCGCTTCCTCGAATGGGAATGGAACATCCTGCACGGCGATTCGATGGAAAAGACGGCCTGGGCGCTGCGCTCGGTGCTCGATTACCTGCGCTCTTTCATCGCCGAGAAAGAGGCCAATCCCGATGACGGGCTGGTCTCGTCAATCGTCAACGGCACGATCGAGGGCAAGCCGCTCACCGATGAGGAAAAGATCGGCATGGTCTGGTTCCTGTGGCTTGGTGGTCTGGATACGGTCGCCGCGACGATCAGCCAGATGTTCCGCCGCATGGCGCTCGAGCCGTGGATCCAGGATTGGATCATCGAACACCCTGAGGGGATTCCCGGCGCGGTCGAGGAATTCCTGCGCACCCAGCCGATCCTGAGTTCGGGCCGCTCGGCCAAGTTCGATTTTGAATGGCATGGCCTGCAGATCAAGGCCGGTGACATGTTCCAGTGCCTCAACCCCTCCGGCAATTTCGATCCCGCCCAGTTTGAGGACCCGAGGCGGTTCGACCCCACGCGCAAGGGCAACCGTCACTTCACGTTCGTCGGCGGCATTCACCTGTGCCTCGGCGCGCCACTGGCGCGGCGCGAGCTGCGCATCCTGCTGGAAGAATGGTTCACCCGCGTCGGCAAGTTCAAGGTCAAGGAAGGCGCGGACACCACGGTGTTCCCGTTCCTGCTGTCGATCCGCAACCTGCCGCTGGTCTGGGATGTGAAGGGGTAAGCTAAGCCCGCCCAATCAACCTTCGTCATCCCCGCGAAAGCGGGGACCCATCTCCTGCCCTGTCAACATGCGCTGCCTCAGAAGGCGAGCTCTGGTGATGGGTCCCCGCTTTCGCGGGGATGACGGTAATGGGTGTTGGGCGAATTAGGCTTCATGCTCCCGCGCCACTTCCCGCCAGCCGATATCCCGGCGGCAGAACAGGTCTGGCGCGGTGAGGGCGTCGACGGCGGCGTAGGCTTTGGTTTGAGCCTCGCTGACTGACGCGCCCCGGGCGGTGACGTTGAGCACGCGGCCGCCGTTGGCGAGCAGTGCGCCATCGTCGCCCAGCTTGGTTCCGGCGTGGAAGACCTTGGCGCCGCCCGCCTCTGCCTCGGCGAGGCCCTGGATCAGGCCGCCCTTCTTGGGCTCGCCCGGGTAGCCTTCGCCTGCCATGACTACGGTCAGCGCCACATCAGGGCTGAACTTCGGCGGTTGGACTGAACCCAGCCGGTTCTCGGCGCAGGCGAGCAGCAGTTCGGCGAGGTCGCTCTCCAGCCGCATCAGCATCACCTGGCATTCGGGATCGCCAAAGCGGGCATTGTATTCGATCAGTTGCGGTCCCGTTTTCGTGAGCATCAGGCCAAGGAACAGCACGCCGGAATAGGGCATGCCCTCGTCGGCCAGCGTCTTGACGGTCGGCGCGATGATGCGGGTCATCGCTTCGGCCTCAAGCTCGGGCGTCAGCACGCGGGCCGGGCTGTAGGCGCCCATGCCGCCGGTGTTGGGGCCGGTGTCGCCCTCGCCCACCCGCTTGTGGTCCTGCGCCGAGGCGAAGGCGAGGATTGTCGCGCCGTCGGTCAGGGCGAAGAAGCTGGCTTCCTCGCCTTCAAGGAATTCCTCGATCACGGCTTCCGCGCCTGCCTCACCGAAGCGCCCGGCGAAGATGTCCTGCACCGCTGCTTCAGCCTCGGCCATGGTCATGGCGACAGTCACGCCTTTGCCCGCCGCGAGGCCATCGGCCTTGATCACCACCGGAGCGCCGAACTTTGCGAGGGCGGCCATGGCTGCGGCCTCGCTGGAAACCCGCTCATATCCGCCGGTCGGGATATTGGCGCGGGCGCAGAGGTCTTTGGTGAAGCCCTTGGAGCCTTCGAGCTGGGCGGCGGCCTTGGAGGGGCCAAACACCGGCACCCCGGCGCCGCGCAGCGAATCCGCGAGGCCATCGACCAGCGGCGCTTCGGGGCCAACGACGACGAGGCCGATTGCCCGCGCATCGCAGAACGCGATCACCGCGCCGTGATCCGTCACATCGAGCGCAACGCATTCGGCATGCTGCGCGACGCCGGGATTCCCGGGGGCAGCGTAGAGCTTTTCGCAGAGAGAGGATTGCGCCAGCTTCCATGCCAGCGCATGTTCGCGTCCGCCCGATCCCAGCAGCAGGATGTTCACGCCGGAAATGCCTTTCGATGAAGAAAACCAAGAGTCCGGCGGGCTGGTAGCGAAGGAAGCGGCGGGCAGCAACGCCGCTGCGCTGTCTGTCAGCGAGATTTCCAGCCTGCTCAAGCGCACGGTGGAGGATCGATTCGGCTTCGTGCGGGTGCGCGGTGAGCTTTCGGGCGTCAAGCGGGCCGGTTCCGGGCACCTCTATGCCAGCCTGAAGGACGAGAACGCGCGGCTCGATGCGGTGATGTGGAAAGGCAATGTCAGCCGCCTTGCTTTCCAACCCGAGGACGGCATCGAGGTGATCGCCACCGGCAAGCTGACGACCTATCCCGGGCGCTCGAATTACCAGATCGTTGTTGACCGCATGGAGATCGCCGGCGAAGGCGCGCTGCTCGCCATGCTGGCCAAGACCAAAGCGCGGCTGGAGGCGGAAGGGCTGTTCGATAGTGCGCGCAAGCGCCGTCTGCCGTTCCTGCCAAAGGTGATCGGCGTGGTGACATCGCCCACCGGCGCGGTGATCCGCGATATTCTCCACCGGCTGGCTGACCGGATGCCCACCCACGTGATCGTCTGGCCGGTGCTGGTGCAGGGGCAGGGCGCGGCGGAGCAGGTCGCGGCGGCAGTGCGAGGGTTTTCCGCTCTCCAGCCCGGTGGTGCGGTGCCGCGTCCCGATGTCGTGATCGTCGCGCGTGGTGGTGGCTCGATCGAGGACCTCTGGGCCTTCAACGAAGAGATCGTGGTCCGCGCGATTGCCGAGTGTTCGATCCCGGTGATCTCCGCCGTCGGCCACGAGACCGATACCACACTGGCCGACTACGCTGCCGATCTGCGCGCACCCACCCCGACAGCGGCGGCGGAACTCGCCGTGCCGGTACGCGAGGATCTGCGCTCTGCGATTGCCGAGCTCGCGCTGCGCGGGCGGCGGGCGATTGTGCGGCCGCTCAACCTCGGCCGCGAGCGACTGGCGGCGCGGGCAGAGCGATTGCCGAAGCCCGAGGCCTTGCTTGCCAACCCCACCCAGAAGCTCGACGATCTGGGCGAGCGGCTGCGGCGCGGACTAGAGGGGCGGATCGTGATTGCCCGCACCGCTCTGCAAAAGGACGCCAGCCGTCTTTCCGCCCCGCTGCTGGTCCAGCGGCTGGCCAATGCGCAGAGCAAGCTCGATGCGCAGCGGCTGAGCCCGGCCATGCTCGTCCGGGCTGTAGCTTCAGGGCAGGAACGGCTTTCGGGCGTTACCCGGGTGATGGCCTCGCTCAACCCCGACAACGTTTTGAAGCGCGGCTATGCGCGGGTGATGGGCGCAGGCGGCACGCTGACATCGGCGGCCGAAGCGGGCCGGGAGGCACACCTCACGCTGAAATTCCGCGATGGCGAGCTCGGTGTTGTGCCCGATGGCGCGCCACCCTCGCCAACACCAGCTCTACAGCGCCCTGCCCCGAAAGCGCCACGCCGCGACGATCCCGGCAATCAACCCAAATTGCTTTGAGCGCAAATTGCATTGAGTGGGGGCTTCCGCTAAATGCATGTCCATGCTGATGTCATCGTCTGAACGGATCGCCACGCTGCACTATGAGCCCAACGGCTTTCGTGTGATCACGCCGGGAACCCACGTGAAATGTGCGGTGACGGGAGAGGCAGTGCTGCTGGAAATGTTGCGCTACTGGTCGGTGGACCGGCAGGAGGCCTATGCCAGCTGCGCGATTGTCACCCAGCGGTTGCTTGGTCAGGCCTGAACCGATGCGTCTGCGCCGCCTGCTGCTGGCGGTGTGCCTGCTGCTCCCTGCTCCGCCAGCCGCTCTGGCCCTGCCCTCGGGCGTGCCTCAGGCAATTCCGGCGCTGCCTGCCGATTTCGTGCTGACCGGCCAGTTCACCCAAGGCGGCTGGCTGCGCGGCACGGCGCCCAAGGGAACGACCGCGCTGCTGCTCGATGGCAAGCCCTTGGCTCTCGCCCCGGATGGCAGCTTCTTCGCCGCCTTTGACCGTGACGCCGGAGCCAGCGCCGAACTCGTCGCCCAGCGCACCGGCGCGAGCGACCTGCGCCGCGTGCTGGCGATTGCTCCGCGCCAATGGCAGATCGAGCGGGTCAATGCGCCTTTCCATCCCCCAGCCATGCCCGACGCCGACTTTGCCCGCATCCGCAAGGCCGAGCTGGCGCGCATCGGCGCGGCCCGGGCATTGGCAAGCGACTCTCTGGGCTGGCAGCAGAACTTCGCCTGGCCGCTCAAAGGAGCCTTGCGCGGGCGGTTCGGCTCGCAGCGGATATTCCGCGGGACACCGGCAGCCTATCACCCCGGGCTCGATATCGCAGGCGTGCAGGGTGCACCTTATGTCGCTCCCGCCGATGGCGTGGTCACGCTGGCGGCCGAGGCACCCTTCACGCTGGAGGGTAACCTGCTGATCGTCGATCACGGCATGGGGCTGACCAGCGCCTTCCTGCACAGCTCAAGGCTGGCGGTGAAGGTGGGGGACCATGTCAAACAGGGGCAATTGCTTGGCTGGGTGGGCATGACCGGGCGCGCGACAGGCCCGCATCTGCATTGGGCGCTGAAATGGCGCGATGCGCGGCTCGATCCTTTATTGTTTGTTGTGTCCGATCATTGACCGGCCAATCGCAGAGGTCACCGCGCGGTCATTGATCCGAAGCAAAACTTTCACGCGCCACACGCTGCGGCACTTGTAATTTAACTGCACAATCTGATCGCGAAACGTAACAAAAGTGTAGCACACATCAAAAAACCGCCAAATCCCGCGACTCTCCGGCCCTGCTGACCTTGTTGTAGATAAGCCACACCGGCGGAAGATTCTGCTTTCGCACGAAACCAAATCTTTGCCGCAAGGTCTGCTTTACGCCAAGAAAGTCCATCTATCCCGGTTCGGGAGGCCTGATTTTGCACCAGGGGGTGCGCAAAGGGGCCCGGACAAGTTCAACGGGATTGCACTGGCGGGTTGGCATTCGCGCCAAAACCCACCGTGATAAAAAGGGACTGAACTGTGAAAAAAACCACTCTTTCTGCTTTGAAGGCAGGCACGGCTCCGGCAGTGCTCGGCCTCGCTCTGATCAGCTCCAGCGCCTTCGCGCAAGACACCAAGCCCGCCGACGAGAACGAAGCCGTCATCGTCGTCACCGGCTCGCTGATCAAGAACCCGAACCTCGTTTCGGCCAACCCGGTCAATGTCACCACGTCTGACACGATCGAGTTGAAGCAGTCCAACCTCGCTGAAGAAGTCCTTCGCGAAATTCCCGGTGTTGTCGCCAACGTCGGTTCGGCCGTGAACAACGGTAACGGCGGCGCCAGCTATGTTGACCTTCGCGGTCTCGGCTCGAACCGCAACATCGTTCTGCTCGATGGTAACCGCATCGTCCCGGGTGACCTTCAGGGCCGCGTCGACCTTAACAACATCCCGCTGGCTCTCGTCAGCCGCGTTGACGCGCTGACCGGCGCTGCTGTGACCACCTATGGCGCAGACGCCATCACCGGTGTTGTCAACTTCGTCACCAAGAAGGATTTTGCCGGCGTCGATCTGACCAGCAGCTTCCAGCGCACGCAAAAGGGTGACGGTAACTTCTTCCGCACCGACCTTACCGTTGGCGCAAACTTCGCTGACGGCCGCGGTAACGCCGTGCTGAGCATCGGCTACCAGAAGTCGGACCCCGTCTATCAGGGTGACCGCGACTTCTCGGTCTTCGGCATCGACAGCTATACCGGCACGCTCGGCGGTTCGGGCACCACGGTTCCTGCCCGTGTCACCGGCACGCGTCCGCTTCTGGGCACCACGCCTGATACCAACCCGGCCACGGCAAACGGCGGCACACGCCAGCTGAATGCGTCGGGTCAGGCTGTCAGCACCTACCACTTCTTCAATTTCAACCCGTACAACATCTTCCAGACGCCGTTTAAGCGTTACAACATCTTCGCGCAGGCGAACTACCAGATCACCGACAATGTCGAGGTCTATACCCGCGCGCTGTTCTCGAAGAACACGGTTGATACCATCATCGCACCTTCGGGCTCGTTCGGCGGTTCGGTCACGATGAACCTCAACAACCCGTTCATGCCGGCAACACTGCGCAGCCAGTTCTGCGCATTCGATACCGATCCGGGCGCAGCCTATGCTCCGCGCTTCTCGGTTGCAGAATGCGCCGCTGCTGCAACGGCTACCGGGCCTACGGACCCGAACTATCGCACGGTTACCTTCAACCTCAGCCGCCGCGCTGTCGAAGTTGGTCCGCGTATCAGCAACTACTCCACAACGATCTTTGACTATCGCATGGGTCTGCGCGGCAAGGTTACCGATACGATCAACTGGGACCTGAACGCGTCTTACGGCGAATCGGAAAAGCTGCAGACGATCAAGAACTACACCCTGCAGTCGCGCTGGCGGCAGGCTCTGCTCGCCAACAACACCACGACCTGCATCACCGCAACCAATGGCTGCGTTCCGGTCAATCCGTTTGGTGACGCTGGCTCAATCTCGGCAGCTGGTGCGGCCTTCCTGACCGCCAACAGCTCGACCAAGATCAAGACCTCGCTCGCCCAGGTCCGCGGCCTGATCAGCGGTGAAGCCGGCTTCACCGTTCCAGGTGCCAACAACCCGGTCAGCTTCGCTCTGGGTGCCGAATACCGCAAGTACAAGGCCGAGCAGGCTTCGGACGTTCTTGCCAAGACCCCGGGTGAACTCGGCGGTGCTGGCGGTGCGGCACCTGACATCAACGGCGGCTACAACGTCTATGAAGGCTATGCAGAGTTCATCGCTCCGCTGGTCGAAGACAAGCCGATGATGAAGAGTCTGACGCTTGAAGGCGGTGCCCGCTATTCGAAGTATCATGTCGATGGCGGCCCCAGCAACGAGACCTTCACCTACAAGGCTGGCCTCACCTGGGAACCGACGGCTGACATCAAGTTCCGCGCCAACTACGCCCACGCTGTGCGTGCGCCTAACCTCGCCGAACTGTTCACGCCGTTCACTGTTGGTCTGACCACGCTGAAGACAGACCCTTGCGCAGGCACGATTGCTGCAAATCCGGGTCTCGCCGCTGGTCAAAACCTGCGCGCAGTCTGCCTTGCACAGGGCGCTCCGGTCGGCACTATCGGTTCGATCCTGAATCCGACTGCTTCGCAGGCCAACGAAAACAGCGGTGGTTCGGTTAACCTGAAGCCGGAAAAGGCCAACACCTGGACCGTTGGTATGGTTGTTCAGCCTTCGGCTGTTCCGCACCTGTCGTTCTCGGTCGATTACTACAACATCAAGGTAACGAACGTAATCGGTACGGCTCTGCCGGGCGACTACATCAACGCCTGCTTTGCTTCGCTGTCGGCAGCAAGCGCCACCGACCCGAACTGCACGGTTATCCGTCGCAACCCGGTCACCGGTGGTCTTGATGGCGATCCGGCAACGACCAACGGCCTGTTTGCTCCGATCACCAACAACGGCGTGCTGTTCACCAACGGTATCGACGTGACGATCAACTACAGCCACGAAATCGGTGCTGTGAAGTGGGCAGCTTCGGTTGTCGGCAACTACACCGCACACTCGAAGTTCCAGGCGCTGCCGAATGCGACAACGCCGAGCCTTAACCGCGAATGCGTCGGTTACTACTCGGCCAACTGCTCGTTCACCGGTTCGCTCCAGCCGAAGTTCCAGTGGTCGTGGCGCAATACCTTCAGCTACAAGGCCTTCGATCTTTCGATCCTGTGGCGCCATATCAACCATATGGCTCAGGAGCCTGATGACATTGCGAAGTCCGGTCCGGCCTTCGTTGGCAACATCGATCCGGGCGCGCCTGCTTCGATCGCCGGTAAGGCTGTGAACTTCGGCAAGATCCCGTCGTTCAACTACTTCGACATGTCGCTGCGTTGGTCGATGAACGATCACATCACCCTCACGGGTACGATCCAGAACCTGCTCAACAAGCAGCCGCCGATCATCGGTAGCTCGATCGGTGCCACCGCTTTCGACAGCGGCAACACCTATCCGTCGACCTACGATGCGCTGGGCCGCCGTTTCGCAGTCTCGGCCAAGGTCAAGTTCTGATCCTTTGATCGACAGTAAAGAACGGGGGCGGGCAGCAATGTCCGCCCCTTTTCTTTTGGCCATTCGCGCGGCATCAGGTTGAACAATGAATCAGGCCGCTCGCGATCCCTTCACCCTCGTCCAGATGGCGGGCGAATTCCGCCTGCAGGGGCGGCTGCGCGATGCTCTGCTCCATTGCGACGCGGCGTTGCAGATCGATCCGCGTTATGTTCCCGCATGGCTGGAGCGCGGCTTTGCCTTTGCCAGCGGCGGCTCGATGGCATCGGCGAGCGAATGTTACCGGCAGGTTGTGGCGCTCGAGCCCGGCAATGCCGATGCCCACGCCGGCCTCGCTTCTATCGCCGCACGCGATGGTGACAGCGCCGAAGGCCGCGCCCATGCTCTCGCCGCGCTGAGCGCGGATCCCGGCAACCCCATCGCCGCCGCCGCACTCGCCACCATGGACATCGAAAGCGGCGCTCCCGAAGCAGCGCGCGCTCTGGTTGAGCCGCTGCTCGCCGCGATGGGTGAGCCCGACAACAACCGCGCCATGCTCGCCGGACTGCTCGGCGATGCCTGCACCAAGCTGGGCGATGCCGAAGCGGCCTATGCCGCCTACACCCTGTCGAAGAGCGACTTTGCCGCGATCTTCGCCCCGCACTTCGCCAATCGCGAAAGCGCCACGGCCATGGTCCAGCGCATCCACGCCGGGATCGCCGCGATGGACCCTGCGGGTTGGCAACCGGCCAAAGCTGTACGCCCCGCCAATGCCGCCGCCACCCACGTGTTCCTGCTCGGCTACCCCCGCTCGGGCAATACGCTGGTCGAAAACATCCTCGCCTCGATCCCCGGCGTCACCGCGCTGGAGGAGCGCCCGACCCTGCAGGCCGCCGATATGGAATTCCTGCTCGGAGAAAATGGCCTCGCCCGCCTGTCCGGCATGACGGAAGCGCAGGTCGATCCCTTCCGGCAGGCCTATTGGGACAAGGTCGCTGCTGCCGGGGCCGAGGTTGCCAATCAAGGCTTTGTCGATATGGACCCGCTCAAGGGCCTGCGCCTGCCGCTGATCGCCCGGCTGTTTCCCGATGCCCGCGTGCTGATCATGCGCCGCGATCCGCGCGATGTTGTCTGGTCGTGCTTCCACACCAATTTTGCCCTGACCAACGCCGCGATGGAGTTCACCACGCTGGAACGCACCGCGCGGCACTATGATGCAACGATGCGGCTGATCGAGACGGCGCGTGAACACCTGCCCATCCGCACACTGGAGGTCGATTACCACCGCCTGGTGCGCGATTTTGACGCTGTAACGCGCGAAATATGCGCCTTCACCGGCCTGAAGTGGAGCGAAAGCCTCTCGCGCTTTGATCGCACCGCCAGGGAGCGCGGCGTGGCGACGGCCTCGGCCGGGCAGGTACGGCGCGGGCTCTATGACGGCACCCGCCAGTGGGAACCCTATGCGGCCTACCTCGAGCCGGTCATGCCGATCCTCCAGCCGTGGATCGAAAAGTTCGGTTACGCCTGAGAAATCAGCGGGTTAGGCGCTGCAAGATTGACCCCGGCACCGTCAGCCACGGCCTTGGCCCAGACCATCACCATGCCAATTTCCTCGCCATGCGCATCGCGAACTTTCGCATAGTCAGCGGCGCGGGCTTCGGGCGAATAGGCGGCACCGGATTTCGAGTGCTGGGCAAAGGCGGGGCCATTGGCGATGGAAGCAATCGCTATGTCATCCATAACCAGCCCGTAATGCCGCGCTATTGCAGTCAAGGCACGGGCCGGATTGGCCAGCATGGCATCGGCATCGAGGCTCGCCAGCCGCTGCGGCCCGAGTTTTTCGGCCAGTTGCGTGAACAGCCGGTGCTGCGCCAGCCAGCCGACCGCGGCAACCTGCAGGTCACTCAGGCGAAAATAATCTTCAGAAACAAAACCTAATCCCTCCAGAACGCCTTCACGCAAATAGCCTTCGAGCAATTCGCGCACCCACAGGCGGCAGTGCAACCCCTTGCGCGCCACCGAGATCAGGAAGGTTTCGAGCGGAGCAAACAGGAACACCGCCTTCGCCGCCGGCCGCATTGCCATCAGCAGCGGAGCCAGCGGATTGATCACATTCGACGGCTTGGCGACTACGGCCTCACCAGCGCCAAAAGGCCGAGATAACAGCCGCATGGCAGCGTCGGCAGCGCGGGCCACGGCGCGCGGATCGGCCCCGCGCCGCCGGAACCCGACGATATCGTTGAACAGCGAAGGCTCGCTCAGCCCCATCGCTACCCCGGGTACATCGAGAGCGCGCACCAGCATGGTCGATCCGCAGAAAGCCGAGTGGAACAGGAAATGCAGCGGGCCTTGGGGCGGAAGGCTCAGGCAAGCGTCAGTCGGGACATCGCCGCCGATTTCGCGCTCACCAAGATAGGCATCGGCAAGGAACGGAACCTCGCCATGCACGCCGCGCGGCAGGCGCATGAAGCGGAACGCATCCTCGCTCTCGACAAAGCGGTGCGCGAACCATTCGGGATCGGCGAGCAAGGTTGCGGTATCCACCATCTGGCAGAACACTAAAGGCCGATATGCCCTGCGGCAACTCCCCCTTGCCCCGTGCGCCCTCGAGACTTATCGCTATGCCCATGGCCAGTTCACCCAGCTCCAACCCGGCACTCGCGCAGCAAGCCTATTCCGAGGGCATGGCGGCGATGCAGGCCGGTGCCTACGCGCAGGCGGCAGAGGCCTTCACCCGCGCCGCTGCGGCCGATCCCGGTGCCCTGCCGCTTTGGTCCAACCTTGCTCATGCCCACCGGTTGGCCGGCAACAATGCCGGTGAACGCGCCGCGCTGGAGCAGGCACTGGATATCGACCGTGTCGATTTCGGCACCCAGCTTCGCATGGCGCAATTGCTCCAGCGGATTGGTGAGGAAACCGCCGCGCTGGTGGTGTGGGGCGGGGTGCAGCAACTTGCCAGCCAGCTGCCCATGATCGCGCCGCCGCTTGCCCGCGAACTGGCCGATGGACAGGCCTATTGCGACGAATTGCAGGCCCGGCTCTACACCCGGATCGATTCTGCCCTCGCTCCGTCCACTGCCACTTGGGACGAGCCCGAATCACGCCGCATCCGCGCCTTTGTCGATGGCGCGATGGGCAAGCGGCAGGTCTATCACAACCAGTGCGCCGGGGTTTTCTATCCTTTCCTTCCCGAAGACGAATATTTTGACCGCATCCATTTCCCCTGGCTTGACGAGCTGGAGGCGGGCCATGCGGCGATCAAGGCCGAGCTGGCGGCGCTGCTTGCCGATCCCGGAGATGCCCTTCGTCCCTATGTCCGCATGGAGCCGGGCACACCGCAGAACGACTGGTCGGCGCTTGATGGTTCGCTCGATTGGTCGGCCTGCTTTCTGTGGGAGTATGGCAAGCCAAACCAGCCGGTGATTGATCGCTGTCCGCAGACAGCGGCCCTGCTCGAACGCCTGCCATTGGCGCGCATTCCTAACCGCGCGCCAAACGCCTTTTTCTCGATGCTGAAGCCGCACAGCAAGATTCCGCCGCACACCGGGGTTACCAATACCCGGGCGATCATCCACCTCGCGCTCGAAGTGCCGCCGCACTGCGGCTTTCGCGTTGGCAATGAAACCCGCGAGTGGGTGGAGGGCAAAGCCTTTGCTTTTGATGATACCATCGATCACGAAGCCTGGAACAACAGTGACCAGAGGCGCGCCGTGCTGATTGTCGATGCATGGAATCCGCACCTCTCAGAGCGCGAGTGCAATGCGTTGGTCGATTATTTTGCCGCTTCGGACGATGCGCTTGCCGGTGATGCGCCCGCCCAGTAGTATTGCGGCAGCGCCGAAAACCGTCGGCAAAAACCCTTGAACACAGGAGCGCGACCTTGCTCAGCCTATTCATTGCGATGCTTGCGGCAGAGGTTTCCGCCAGTGCGCCAGCGCCCCAGCCGCTGGTCGAACCCAATCCCAAGACCATGACCCAGCGCGAGATCAAGGCGTTCAACGCCTCGATCCCCAAGGATCATCCCTTCCACATCCGCTGTGTTCGCACGGTCGATACCGGTTCGCTGGTCAGGGGCACCTATTCCTGCCGGACCAACCGCCAATGGGCGAAGGCTGACGAGATAGGCAACTTGAATGCCCGCGAGACCGTTGAGGCAATGCAGGGCAAGGCTGTCAACACCAACTGAGTGGGGTGCGGGGCGAGCTGCTCCGCTCCTGCTCTACCTCACAGTTGCTGGTCGACCACGCGCAGCACCCGCACGGCAGGCTGGCCGTTGACGTTGGCCATAAAGCTGCCCAGCGCGGCGCGCTTGACGACGATCTTCTGCCCGGCCTTGGGGAAAGTATAGCGCCCGTCGGTTTGCCGCCAGCGGGTGCCGTCTGCCAGCAGGAACACGCTCATGCCATCCTTGGTCGAATAGGTTGAGGCAATCGTGCTTTCGATCGAATCGACATCGACATCATCGTTGCCGCCGAATATTTTCACTTTGGGCAGACTGATGCCAAACAGGCCGCGCTTGGTGGCGCGGATCGATTCGCGATCGACGATGACCAGATCCTTCTTCGCCGTGGCATCGGACATCGCACCCACAGCCTTGTCATAGCAGGCAAGGCGCTCCGCGGGATCGGACTGCTTCTGGCAATCGAGCACAGCCTGATAGGCGGGCGGCGGCGCGGTGCTGGCGTCGCTCGCGTCTTTTGCCCGGGTCGGCGCGGCGACGAGCGCGGCGAGTCCTGCAGCGACAAGGGCAATGCGCGAGGGTTTGGCCATGGAAGGTTCCCGATAGAATTTGCGTCAGGAACAATGGCTGGCAGATCAGGCCCGAGAGGTCAACGCGCACAAAAAAACGCCCGCAAACGGGGCGCTTCCTTGTTTGTCCGACTGTGTCAGCCGATCAAGGGGTTCAGGCAGCGGCCTTCTTGGCCAGCTCGCGCTTTACCTTGATGGCATTGGCCGAAAGCTTGCTTTCCGGGGTCTTGGCCAGCCAGTTGTCCAGCCCGCCGTTGTGCTCAACCGAACGCAGGCCGTTGGTCGAAACGCGGAACTTGAAGCTGCGGTCAAGCGCTTCAGACATCAGCGTGACGTTCTGCAGGTTGGGCAGGAACACACGCTTGGTCTTGTTGTTGGCATGGCTGACATTTTGGCCAACCTGGCGGCCTTTTCCAGTCAGTTCGCAGATGCGGGACATGTCTTATACTCGCTTGAAAAATGGACCCGTGAAGCGGGGAAGGCGCGCGCATAGCGATTCGACCTTGAAAGGTCAAGGTATTGAGCCATAGCAGGACCCCATGAACCGCTGGCCTCTCCCCGATCCAATGTCGCTCGCTTTTGCCGAGGCCCAAAAGGCCGTTGAGGCGGGCGAAGTGCCGATTGGTGCGGTGGTGATCAAGGATGGCGCGGTCATCGCCGCCGCGCACAATGCTCCCCGTGGCCTGCACGATCCCACCGCACATGCCGAAATCCTCGCGATTCGCACGGCGGCGCAAGCGCTGGGCAATGAACGGCTCGATGGTTGCGAGCTGTGGGTTACGCTCGAACCCTGCGCGATGTGTGCCGGAGCCATTTCCCATGCCCGGATCGGCAAGCTCTATTATGGCGCATCCGATCCCAAGGGTGGGGCGGTCGAGCACGGCGCGCGGGTGTTCGAGCAGGAGCAGTGCCTGCACCGGCCAGAGGTCTATTCAGGGATTGGTGAGGCGGAAGCGGCGGACATGCTGCGCACGTTCTTTGCCGCGCGGCGTTAGATTCCGCGCCAGATCTTCAGCGCTGTGGTATCGTCCGGCCCGTATTGCCGCCGCTTGCAGGCCTGCAGCTTGAACGAGCGGGTGTAGCAGAGCCTGAGTTCGCGCAGCCATCCTATGTCGCTTACCAAGAGGCCAATGGACTCGCGCCGCAGCCCTGGATTGGCGAGGGCCACCGCCTCGCGCAGATCACCCGCGGTCAGCCCCGGCTTGCGCGACAAGGCATCGACATCGGGCCACTTCAACCTGTCCCACAGCTTGTGCGCTGTGGCGTAATACGCATCGGGGGTCTTGGCGATGCACGAGCCATGCTTGGCCCATTCGTGGGCGAGGAGATAGGTCGATGGTGTCATGCACAGATTGCGGCGCACGGTATCGGGCGTCGGCATCGTCTTGGCTTCGCACCACTGCGGCGATTGCCCATCACCTTCCGGCCACAGACCGTGGACGATAAAGCCAAAGCGGCCATAACGCCCCGAGCACTCGACCGACTGCGGATCGTGGTCGTTGCGGCAATATTCGGGCGCCCAGCTGATCGCCAGCGTGTAGGCATTGAACGGCGCGTTGGACGATGGTCCGTCCGGTTGGATTTGCGGCAGCGGCGGCGGCACCAGCTTTGCGGAACACTGATAGGCCTGCGCCAGAGCGGGGGCCGGCAAGGCGAGCAGGGCGGTAGCCAGCAGGATTGAGCGCTTCATAACAAGGTGAAATCCAGTCCGATATCCGCCGCAGGGGCGCTCTGGGTGAGGCGGCCGACCGAAACATAATCCACCCCGCTCGCAGCGATGGCTTTGATCGTGTCGAGCCGCACGCCGCCCGAAGCTTCGCAGGGCACGCGGCCTGCGACCAGCTTTACGGCCTCGGCAAGTGTTGCCGGGGCCATGTTGTCTAGCAGCAGGTGGCTCGCGCCTGCCTCCAGAGCAGGTTCGATCTGGTCTATCCGGTCCACCTCGCAGATGATCCGCGTGACGCCCGCCGCCTTGGCCCGCTTCACCGCTTCGCCGACACCGCCAGCGACGGCAACATGGTTGTCCTTGATCATCGCCGCGTCCCACAACCCCATGCGGTGGTTCTGCGCGCCGCCGGTGCGGGTGGCGTACTTTTCCAGATGACGCAGGCCCGGGATGGTCTTGCGGGTATCGAGCAGGACGCAAGCGCTGTGGCCCATGGCCTGCACATATTCGCGGGCCATCGTCGCGATGCCGGATAGGTGCTGCACGGTGTTGAGCGCCGAGCGCTCGGCGGTGAGCATAGCGCGGGCATTGCCGCGCAGGCGCATCAGATCAGTTCCGGCGGGAACAACCTCGCCCTCTTTGACCAGAATTTCGATACCCATGGCGGGATCGAGCGCGCGGAAGAAGGCGGCCGCAATCGGCAGGCCGCAGACCGTGATCGGATCGCGGCTATCCATCACGCCCGAGAATTCGGCATCGGCGGGGATGACCGACTCGCTGGTCACATCATGCCCGCCGCCGGGTAGACCCACACCAAGGTCCTCGGCGAGGGTGGCGGTGACGAATTGGGCGAGGTCGAAGCCGGGTAGGGAGAAGGAGGTCATCGCCAATGCTTTGCTTCTTTTGAGAGGGCGGGCAAGAGTTGGTTCACGCGAAGGCGCGAAGGCGCGAAGAAGAGGCGTTCCGGGCGAAGCCCCTTATCCCTGAAAGACCACAGCAAACCGCTACGTGCGAATTGAAGAGATAGCCTGCGGCGCTTTGCAGCTTCTTTGCGCCTTCGCGCCTTCGCGTGAACAAAATCAATGCACAAACCGCGCCACCACATCGCGGTAAGAACGGCTCACCTTCACCTGCGCGCCGCTTTCCAGCACGAGGAAGCATTCGCCATTGGTGTGCGGCTTGACCTGACGCACCTGATTGAGGTTGACGATGGTCGAGCGGTGGACGCGCTGGAACACGCGCGGATCGAGCCGGCGTTCCAGATCCTTCATCGTTTCACGCAGGATCAGGCTGTTGTCGGCGGTGCGGATGCACATGTAATCGCCCGCTGCCTCGATATGTTCGATGCTATCGACATCGACGCGGAAGATCTGGCCGCGATCCTTGATGTTGATCAGCTTTTCAAACCGCGCCGCACCATGGCCGGCGTTGGGGTCTTCTTCCTCGGGCATGGCGTCCATCGCATCGGGCGCGACTTCCGCGAGCACGGTCTTGAGCTTCTCCGCCTCATCGACCGAGCGCTTTTCTGCAAGGCGCGTGCGCACCCGGTCGAGCGTATCGGCGAGCTTGTCCTCATCGACCGGTTTCATCAGGTAGTTGATCGCGTTCGCTTCAAAGGCGCGCACTGCGTGTTCCTGATAGGCGGTGACGAAGACGAACAGCGGCGGCTCGATGTCCATCACGCCCTTCACGACCGAAAAGCCGTCAAAGCCCGGCATCTGGATATCGAGGAAGACGAGATCGGGTTTCTCGGTCTTGATCTTGCGGATCGCCTCGCGCCCGTTGTTGCAGGTTTCGATGATCTCTACGTCGGCAAACTTTTCCAGCCGCAGTTGCAGACCTTGGATTGCCAGTTTTTCGTCATCGACGAGGATGGTGCGGATGGTCATGTCTGGTTTTCGTCCTTAACTGCGCCCCCGCGGCTTACGTACATATGTGGCCCTAACCGGCCTTCGCTGCAAGGCGGGGCGGTTCGGAAGAGCTGGCAATCACCGGATCGCGCCGCTCAAACGGGATCTCGATGATCACCGCAAAGCCCCCTTCCGGCGCATCGACAATCTCGAACCGGTGGGTGTCGCCATAGGCCTGCGCCAGCCGGTCTCGCGTGTTGGCGAGGCCGACCCCGGTGGAAACCTGCTCGCCGCCATCGAATGTCACGCCGGACAGCCTGTTGTCGCTGGCGCTGCTTTGCAATCCCGGTCCGCTGTCAGAGACGGTGATGCGAAGCATGGTTCCGACGAGCTGTGTGGTGATGGTGATATCAGCCCCGGCCTCCTGCGGGCTGACGGCATATTTGATCGCGTTTTCAACCAGTGGCTGGAGCAGCAGCGAAGGGAGCAGGCCGGGGCCCGTCGCTTCGTCAATGTGGAAGGTGGTGCGCAGCCGCTCTTCAAAGCGCATCCGCTCGATGCCGAGATAGAGCTTCAGCGTCTCCACCTCCTGCGCCACGGTAACCCGCGCCGAAGGCTCGTTCGCCAGCGTATAGCGCAGGAACGAAGACAGCCGGGTGAGCATGGCATTGGCCGGTTCGGTCTGTTTCAGCAGAACCAGTGTTGAGATCGAATTGAGCGTGTTGAACAGGAAGTGCGGGTTCAGCTGATAGCGCAGCATGGCAAGCTGCGCGCTGGTTGCCTGATTTTCCAGCCGGATCAGCTGGTCGTTCTGTTCTTCGATCTGCACATAGAAATTGATCGCGTAATAGAGCGCAGACCATGCCCCCAGCAGGGTGCCGTCCAGGTAGAACACGCCGATCAGCAGCTGGGCAAAACCGCTGCTGGAATCACTGCGATAGAGCCCGATCACCCAGGCATCGATAAAGGCATAGAGCGCCACGGCGAGCGGCAGGACCAGGCCTGTTACCCCCCAGGTCACCAGCGCGCGGCGGTGGATCAGCTGGCGATAGATCACCGAGAGCACCAGCGAGATCGAAAAACCGGTCACCGCCTGGATCAGCACCAGAACGAGGAAGGTCCACGGCTGGCCGCCCGCGATCGACGACATGGCGCGCAGCAGCATCGCCCCGCCCCAGCCCAAAGCCTGAAGCCGCCAGAAAGCCTGATTCTTGTTGGCAAAGAACGGCGTCGGTTGAATGGGCAGCACGGCCATGGGGAGCTTCTAGGGAATCAAGCGGATTTGGGGAAGGGTAGAGTCTTTGTTTAATGCGGCAGTCGCATCCGCGCCTGCCTTGCGGCACCGGCCCGCTCCCCCGCCCGGCCACCCATAGGGTAACCTAGGTTTGGGTGGCCGGGCGGGGGAGCGGGCCGGTGCCGCTTCTGGGCGACAGCCCAGACCAAGACCCCTTTAATCCCGCCATGAACGGTCGATCCTGTCGATCCGGCGTACCCATGCCGCGAAGTCTGCCGCGCCGGGGCCGCCGGGCAGGCGGACCTGATCGAGATCGCGCTGGTGCACGGCGATCACATCGTCGCCGACCAGCACCGGCTTGCCCATCGCCAATGAGGCGCACTGGACCTCGCAGGCGCGCTGGAGGGCCCACATGGAATAGAACATGGCGGGCAAGGTCTTGCCCATCACCACCGGGCCGTGATTACGCAGCATCAGAATGCGGTGGTTGCCAAGATTCTTGAGCAGCCGCTCACCCTCTTCGGCGCGCACGGTCACGCCTTCGAAATCGTGATAGCCAATCTTGCCGATAAAGGCGCAGGCGTAGAAGTTGCTTGGCAACAGGCCATGCTCATAGCTGGCCACGGCCATAGTCTCGGTGGTGTGGACATGGCAGATGGCATGGGCTTCGGGCAGGTGACGGTGAAAATAGGCGTGCTGGGTAAAGCCGGCCTTGTTCACCGGATAGGCACTGCCATCGAGCGTATTACCGTCGATGTCGATCTTGACGAGGTTCGATGCGCAAACCTCTGAATAGAGCAGGCCATAGGGGTTGATCAGGAAGGCCCCCTCTTCGTCAGGCACCGTCAGCGAGATGTGGTTATAGATCGATTCCGACCAGCCCAGCAGGTCAAAGATGCGATAGCAGGCGGCAAGCTGCTGGCGCGCTTCCCACTCGGCGGGGGCGCATTCGATGGGGCGGTGGAGACTCGTGGCCATGTCAGTTCTCCTCTAGGTCTGGACGGATTCGGCTCTTTCGGCCATTGCCGCACAGTATGAGCCAAGCCGGACACTCACGCAAACTGATCTGTTCGATCCACGATGTCGGACCGCGTTTCGAGCGTGAGGTCGATATTCTGGCCGAGCTGTTCGATCATGCGCTGGGCGCGGCGCGGTTTGCCATGCTTGTGGTTCCCGATCACTGGGGCGAGGCCAAGCTCGTGCAAGCACCCGACTATCGCCGCCGCCTACGCAGCTGGGCTGATGCCGGGGTGGAAATGTTCGTCCACGGCTGGTTCCACCGCGACACTTCGCAGCACAGCGGGCTGGCCAAGGTCAAAGCGACACGGATGACAGCGGGGGAAGGCGAATTCCTTGGCCTCAGCCGTGAGGATGCGCTGCGGCGGATGCTGGATGGCAAGGCGCTGATCGAAGATGCCATTGGTCGCGAGGCTGCCGGATTCGTCGCCCCGGCATGGCTCTATGGCGCAGGCGCGCATGAGGCGCTGGCAGAGGCGGGCTTTGCCCTCGCCGAAGATCATTTTCGTGTCTGGCAGCCGAAAACGGGCAAAGTGCTCGCGCGCGGGCCGGTGGTTACCTGGGCGAGCCGTTCGGTGCCGCGCCAGTGGTCGTCGCGGGGGTTTGCCCGGATCGCAAAGGTGGCGCTGGCCCCGCTGCCGGTGGTGCGTCTTGCCGTTCATCCCGGAGACACCCGGGTTGATACATTAATGAACAGCATTTCCGGCACGCTCGCCGGTTTCGCCGCGAATCGCACGGCAGCCCGCTATGCCGATCTCGTGCCTGCTGACTGATTGGACGCCTTGCCTTCTGTGCTGCCTCCCGAACAGGACTGCCCCGCGACACCATGACAAATGCAATATTTGCCATTAAAGGCCCACAACCTGCGCGGCAAAATGTTCCCTGCAGGCGGTCTGTAGAGATCTGTCATGCCCGCATTGCAGGGCGCATTGGGAAGGTTGCGAACGATGGCCCCTGATAGCCCTGAAGCCAAGGATTCTGCCAAAGATCCTGGCGGTCCGGTCCAGTTTGATCCGGGCGCTTTCGTCGAGAACCGGCCAAGCCGTCTGGCAGAGCTCGCCTCTGCCGGCCTGACCATCGCGACCATTGTCATGATCGCCAATGCCGCGGGCCGTCTGTCGCCCGCGCAGATCTGGGCCATGCTGCCCAGTTCGCCTTTGTTCTGGCTGGCCTTCGTTGCCTATTACCTTGCCAACCCGGCGAGCGAATGGGTGATCTTCCGCCGCCTGTGGAACCTGCCTGCGGAAGGCTTCGTTGCCCTGCTGCGCAAATATGTGATCAACGAAATTGTCCTCGATTATCTTGGCGAGGCGAAATTCTACGCCTGGGCGCGCAGCCGCCTGTCGATGACCACTTCGCCCTTCGGCGCGGTCAAGGACGTGGCGATCCTTTCGGCCATGGCGAGCAACGTGCTCACCCTGCTGCTGCTGCTCGGCGTCTGGCCGCTGGTTACCAGCAATGCGGTTGGGCTCGACCTGCGCTCGATCTTCCTGTCGCTCGGTGTGGTGCTGGCAAGCTCGTTTGCCGTGCTGATTTTCCGCGGCAAGCTGTTCTCGCTGCCCTGGATCGAGCTGCGCTTCATTCTGTTTGTCCACGTGCTGCGCATCATCGGCGCGCAGGCGCTTACCGCGCTGATGTGGCATCTGGTGTTGCCAGACATCGGCCTCGGTTCGTGGATGATCCTCGCGACACTGCGGCTGCTGGTGGCGCGTCTGCCTTTCGTGCCCAGCAAGGACCTGCTGTTCTCGGTTGTCGCGCTCTATGCCCTCGGCTCCAGCCAGCCTGCGTTAACCGGCATGCTGGCGATGATGGCCGGGCTGATCACCGTCGCCCATATTGTTGTCGGCATTTATTGTGCCATCAGTGAAGTCGTTACCATCAGGAGAGCTAAATGAGCCTGGTTTTCGCACTCGCCATTCTTGCCAACGCCCCGCTGGCCAGCTCGCCCGAACTGGGCAAGGCCGAAGGACGCTGCCGTCCGGGAGAGAGCGGCCCCGCGCTGCATCTCGTTGCCAAGGGCCTGAAAGACCGCACTGGAATGCTGAAGGCCGAAGTCTATCCTTCGGTTGACGGCGATTTCCTGCAGGATGACAATATCCTGCTCAATCAGGGCAAGACCTTCCGCCGGATGGAAGTTACGATTCCGCCGTCCGGCGATCCCATGATCTGCATCCGCATCCCTTCGGCCGGTGCCTATTCGGTGCTGGTCATGCATGATCGCAATTCCAACCATAAGTTCAACATTTCACAGGACGGTATCGGTTTTACCGGTAATCCGCGACTTGGCTGGTCAAAGCCCAGGGCCGCCGCCACGAGGATCAATGCCGGTTCGGGCTTGACGCGGGTAGAGGTCGTGATGAACTACAGGAACGGTCTGGTCAGCATCGGGCCGCTCAAACATGGGCAGTGAACCAGCTAAGGGCAATGAATGAAGATAGTCGATGTCTGCGCCTTCTATTCGCCCAAAGGCGGCGGGGTGCGGACCTATGTCGAGCAGAAGCTGGCAATCGGGCCTGAGCTCGGCCACGACATCACGATCCTTGCCCCGGGCGACAAGCACGAGATAATTCTGCGCGGCCCGCATGCGCGGATCGTCACCATGCCCAGCCCGCGCTTTCCGCTCGACAGCAATTACTGGTATTTTGACGACGAAGAGGCACTCCACGCTCGGCTGGACGAGCTTGCTCCCGATTTTGTCGAGGTCTCCTCGCCCTGGCGCAGCCCCAACTTTGTCGCGCGCTGGCGGCCGGAAGTGCCGCGCGCGGTAATCATGCATGCCGACCCACTATCGGCCTATGCCTATCGCTGGTTTGGCACAGTGCTCTCGCGTGAGACGATTGACCGCAGTTTTGAGCCTTTCTGGGAGCATCTGCGCCAGCTCGGCACGTCATTTGATACCGTCGTTTGCGCCAGCAGCGAACTGCGTGACCGGCTGAAGGACGGCGGGGTCGAGAACACCTCGCTCCATCCGATGGGGATCGAACCTGGCGTGTTCTCGCCCACCCGCCGCGATCCCGCCATGCGCGCACGATTGCTCGAGCTTTGCGACCTGCCCGAAAGCGCTCACCTGTTGCTCGGTGTCGGGCGGCTGGCGGCGGAAAAGCGCTGGAAGCTGGTGATCGATGCGGCAACTGCCGCCGGGCATGAACGCCCGATCGGCCTGATCATTCTGGGCGAGGGCAAGCAGCGCCGCCAGCTGAAGCGCCAGATCGGCGGAAATCCGCACATCCAGCTGATGAAGCCGGTGCGCAATCGCGCCCAGTTCGCCACGATCCTCGCCTCTGCCGATGCGCTGGTCCATGGCTGCGAGGCAGAGACATTCTGCATGGCCGGGGCCGAGGCGCGCGCCAGCGGTCTGCCGATGGTCGTGCCCGATCGTGGCGGAGCCGCAGATCACGCAATGGGCGGCGGTGGGCTTACCTATGCCGCAGGCGATGCCGATGCGGCTTCTGCAGCGATCCTGCAGGTGCTCGACTGGCCGGTTCGCCCGGACGTGTCACCGCCGCGCACGATGATGGACCACTTCGCCGGACTTTTCGCCGAATACGAAGCCATCCGCGCGCGCCGGTTAGCAGCATAGTTTCCGACTGACGTCGGTGCGGCACCAGCCCGCTCCCCCGCCCGGCCACCCACGTGGTACCATCGCTGGATGGCCGGACGGGGGAGCAGGCTGGTGCCGCCTTCTAAATAACTACCCCCGCTTCATCGCGCAGAGCTTGTTGCCATCGGGATCGCGCAGATAGGCGAGGTACAGCTTGAAGCTGCCCATCTCGCGCCAGCCCGGAGGGTTCTCGATCGCCGTGCCGCCCGCTGCCACGCCTGCCGCATGCCAGGCGTCGGCCATCTCGGTGCTGTCCATGGCAAAGCCGATGGTACAGCCATTGCCCGCTGTCGCCGGTTCGCCGTTGATCGGCGGGGTGACCATGAACATGCCGCCATTGTGCATGTAGATCAGACGGCCCTTGGGGTCCTGCATGCCTGCCTTGCCGCCCATCGCGGTAAACAGCGCATCATAGAACACCTTGGACCGCGCCGTATCGTTGGTCCCGACCATGTTGTGACTGTACATTTCGATTTCTCCCGGAGAGTTTACATGCGCGAGACTTGCCGACTTGCCCTGCGCTTGGCAAGCCTGCGCAGATGAAAGCACTTCGCGATCCCAACAGTCTGCTCGCCGATGGCCTCGTGGCGATTCGCGCCCAGTACAAAGTGCCCGCCACCTTCCCGCCCGAAGTCGAAGCGGCGGCAAAGCTGGCCGCCGCGCGGGTTCCGAGCGAGCATGTCGATCGCACCGCCATGCCCTTCGTCACGCTCGATCCGGCAAGCTCGACCGACCTTGATCAGGCCTTCGCGATAGAGGCATCAGGCGGTGACCTGCTGCTGCACTACGCTATCGCCGATGTCGCATGGTTCGTCGCCGATGATGGCCCGCTCGATACCGAAGCCTGGGCACGCGGCACGACCTGTTACCTTCCCGATGGCAAGGCATCGCAATATCCAAGGCTTCTTAGTGAAAATGCCGCCAGTCTGCTGCCCGATGGTGACCGGCCAGCGGTGGTCTTCACCGTCCGGGTCGATCCGGCAGGTGCTGTAAAGCTCGATAGCGCCGAACGGGCCCTGATCCGCAGCCGCGCCAAATTGGCCTATGAGACAGTGCAAGACACCGATCTGCCAACCGGCTTTGCCGAGCTCAACACCCGGATCAAGGCCGCCGAAGCGCAGCGCGGTGCCTCGCGCATCGATCCGCCCGAGCAGGAGGTGGAGCGTGATGCTGCAGGCCACTACCGGCTCGCCCTGCGCCCGCAGTTGCCTTCCGAAACCAGCAATGCAGCGATGAGCCTTGCCACCAACCTTGCCGTCGCCGATGCGCTCTATGCCGCCCGCACCGGCCTGTTCCGCGTCATGGCGGCCCCCGATGAGCGCGCCGTTCTGCGCCTGCGCGGCACGGCAAAAGCCTTTTCGCTCGATTGGCCCGAAGATCTTTCGCTCAGCGATTTCCAGGAGCGCCTCGACCCCGCCAAGCCGCTCGACGCCGCTTTCATGCTGGCGGTACGTCGCTCGGGCAACGGCGCGAGCTACGTGCCTTACCGCGACGGGGTGAAGCCCTGGCATGCCGCCATGGCCGCGACCTATGCTCACGCCACGGCCCCCTTGCGGCGGCTGGCGGATCGCTATGTCGTGATGGCGGCGCTGGCTGTGGCCAATGGCAAGCCTGTGCCCGATAGCATCGCTGCCGCTTTCGAGCGCCTCCCCAAAGTCATGGACCGCGCCGATGCCCGCGATTCGGCGGTAGAGCGCGCGGTGATAGACCTTGCCGAATGCGCCATGCTCGCCGGCCGCGAGGGCGAAGCCTTCTCCGCCGTGGTCACCGACATTGGCGAGAACGGCGCCCGGATCCAGCTCTGCGACCTACCCGTCGTCGCCCGGGTTATCGCCCACGGCGCGCTTCCCGGCACGCCGGTTCGCCTGCGCCTGACCAAAGCCGATCTCGCAACCCGCCAGTTGACTTTCGAGCGCATCTCCTAGTTCTTGCGCAGCGCCCGCTCTGTTGCTAGGGGGCGCGCTCCCCAAAAGGGACACCCGTATCGAGGCCCGATGGCGGAGTGGTGACGCAGAGGACTGCAAATCCTTGCACGCCGGTTCGATTCCGGCTCGGGCCTCCACATCGGCTGTCTCTTGGCGGGCGAAAGCGTTTGCGATGGGCTATGTCCACCGCTAGAGGCGCGAACAGAAGCATCGTGCGGAAAAATGGAAACCGGTTTTCCGCGCCAGCGATGCGACAGAAATGGTTAAGCCGCTTTAGCTCAGTCGGTAGAGCACATCATTCGTAATGATGGGGTCAGGTGTTCGAATCACCTAAGCGGCACCACCACTTTCATAAGGGAATCCCGGAACTTGCTGTGGAAGGGCCTTTGAGCAGGGAACCAGTTTGGGTCCTGCTTGGGTCACTTTGGCAGGGAAATGGGTCTGACCCAAGCTATACCCACTTAACCCTTGATCGTTTCGTGTTGTGCGGCTGGAAGCGCTTTCGCCTGCACTTTTCTTGGTTCGGCTCTTCATCAGAAGGCGGAACCTATGACCCAATGGCCATGCTGACAGCGGCGAGCATAGGTTTTAGCTGCGACACATGGGAAATCTCATCTTTGTTCTTGGCGATCAATTGACGCCAACGCTGTCCAGCATTGCTGCGGGAGACCCGGCGCGTGATCGTATTCTGATGGCCGAGCTTCATGATGAAGCCACCTATGTGCGACATCACAAGAAGAAGATCGCGTTTCTGTTTTCTGCAATGCGGCATTTTGCTGAAGAGTTGCGCGGTCTGGGTTGGACTGTCGAATATGTGAAGCTGGATGCACCGGACAATCAGGGCAGCTTTTCCCGGCAGCTGGCCTATGCCGTAACCAAACATAATCCAGAACGCGTGATCGTCACCGAAGCAGGCGAGTGGCGCATCATGCAGATGTTACGGAGCTGGCAGGCCGAATTTCCGGTCCCGTTAGATATCCTGCCGGATGGCCGATTTCTGTGCCAGCCTGATGCATTTGCGAATTGGGCCGCTGGTCGCAAACAATTGCGCATGGAGTATTTCTATCGCGATATGCGCCGCCAGACAGGCCTGTTGATGGACAGCAGCCAGCCCGAAGGCGGACAGTGGAATTTTGATGCAGAGAACCGGAAACCCGCTGGCCTTGATCTGTTCATGCCCCGGCCCAACCGCAGTCCAACCGATGCCATTACTGACGAGGTTCTGGCGCTGGTTGGAGAGCGGTTCGAAGGTCACTTTGGGAACCTTGAGCCCTTCTGGTTCGCCGTCACCCGATCAGATGCCGAGGCGGCATTTGCCAAGTTTGTCGAGCAATCGCTGCCGCATTTTGGTGACTATCAGGATGCTATGCTGACCGGTGAGCCGTTCCTCTATCACGCGGTCATATCCCAATATCTGAACTGCGGCCTGCTCGACCCACTGCACATTTGCCAACAGGTTGAAGCCGCCTATCGTGCGGGCTCGGTACCGCTCAATGCTGCGGAGGGGTTCATCCGGCAGATCATCGGCTGGCGTGAATATGTTCGCGGGATCTATTGGCTGAAAATGCCCGGCTATGACCGGAGCAATTTCTTTGGCCACACCCGCCCGCTTCCGGATTTTTACTGGACGGGCGAAACCAGCATGGCTTGCGTCAGGGCCGCCGTGACCCAGACCCGGGAGCATGCCTATGCCCACCATATCCAGCGATTGATGGTGACAGGCAACTTTGCGATGCTGGCAGGGGTTGATCCTTACCAGCTGCACGAATGGTATCTGAGCGTCTATACCGATGCCTATGAATGGGTCGAGCTACCCAATACTGTTGGCATGAGCCAGTTTGCCGATGGCGGCTTGCTTGCCTCAAAACCCTATGCGGCAAGCGGGGCATACATAAACCGCATGTCCAATTATTGTGGATCTTGCCAGTATGACGTCAAACAGCGGACCGGACCCGATGCCTGTCCCTTCAACGCGCTTTATTGGAATTTCATCGCGCGGCACCGAGACAAGATCGCGGGCAACCCGCGCATGGCGCAGATGGTTCGCACCTATGACAAGTTTGCAGCCGATGAGCAGCAACGCATCGCTGACAGCGCCAACGTGTTTCTGCAGACCCTATGACCGACAAACGCTACACAAAATCCAACCTGCCTGAAAAGATCTGTGCAGCCTGTGCCCGGCCGTTTGCCTGGCGCAAGAAATGGGCGCGCGATTGGGACAATGTCAAAACCTGCTCGGAGCGCTGCAAAGGCGATTTGCTCCGCAAATCGGGTTAGAGTGCTGGGGACAGGCCGAAATGAAAAGCTCGCCCCGGGATTGAAGTACGAATACCCTTCTGACTGAACGCCGACCACATTCCTCTGTATGCAGGCAACGATGAACCGATCCCAATCCCTTGTTGTCTGGTACGATAGCGGTTGCCCGCTGTGCACGCGCGAGATCGCTCTGATGCAGCGTTTGGACCGGGCTGGCCGGATCGATTTTGTCGATGCAACCGATCCGGAGATGGCATGTCCGCTGGATCGCAAGCTGATCCTTGCGCGGTTTCATGCTCTAGAAAACGGAACGCTTTTGTCCGGTGCTGCCGCCTTTGCGGCCATGTGGCGGGCGATTCCGCTTCTCTGGCCGCTTGGGCAGCTGGCACGGATTCGGATGGTCGAGCGCTTGCTGGAATCGGCCTATGTTCGATTTCTCAAGGTCAGGCCCAGATTGCAGAAGTGGCTTCGATGACGCCCTTCAGCCTTCAGACAATCGACCATGTCGTCATCCGCGCGGCAGATGCGTCGCGGTTGGTGGCCTTCTATGTTGAGGCGATTGGCTGCAAGCTGGCCTGGGATCGGCCCGAGCTGGGTTTGACCCATTTGGAAGCAGGCGATGCGATGCTTGATATTGTCAGCATCAATGGCCCACTCGGCAAGAAGGGCGCCGAATTGCCAGCAGGCCCTGGCAGGAATGTTGACCATCTATGCCTGCGCATCGCACCGTTCGATTTTGAAGCCATGCGTCAGCATTTTGAGGCCTTTGGTATTGCTGTAGAACCGCCCCAGATGCGGTATGGGGCGCAAGGCCGTGGCTTGTCGATTTACCTGTCTGATCCCGAGGGCAATGGCATTGAGCTTAAGGAAAGCTTAGTCATGACGATTGACAAGGAGCCACAATGAATTTCGATCAGGTGAAATTGCGGGGGTGTTGGTCGGGAGCAGAAATTGTCGCCTTCATCGAAAGCCAGCTGATACCTATGCGGCTTGCTGTCCATGACAGTGTTGGATCGCCTTGGGTGCTTTCTCTCTGGTACTTATATGAGAACGGCCAGTTTTGGTGTGCGACCAATCGCAATGCGAAGTTGGCATCTTACCTGGAGGCCGACCCGCAGTGCGGGTTCGAGATTGCAGGAGATGCAGCGCCCTATCGAGGAATGCGCGGCAAAGGCAAAACAAATCTCGTACCGGAGCGAGGGGGGGAAATCCTGACGCGGCTTCTGGACCGTTATGGCATTTCCAAGACGAGCGCCCTGGCAAAGTCCCTGCTGGCAAAGGTCGATCAGGAAGTTGCGATCTGTCTAACGCCTCAGCGGATCAGCAGTTGGGATTTCACTTCCCGGATGGCGGGTGCGCATTCGGCAAAATGACCTCCCAGCTTGAAAACAGTCTCACTACACCACGAGCAACGACCTGATTTTCAGCGATTAATTGCCAAAATGGCAGCGTTCGTCCGTTGACATTGCGGTGCGCGCAGCGCTCCAGCCTTCGCTGACTGCACTAGCGGGTCAGGTAGGTCTTGGGAGCAAAATGCGTATTTGTGTTTCTGTCAGCTCGAAGTTGCTGATTATGCTCTGTGTGAGCGGGATTACAGCGGCGTTCGCAGTGGGGAGCATTAGCTATTTCAGTGCTGATCAAGCGTTGCGTAGTTCCATTACCGATCAGCTGATCTCTATAAGAGAAACAAAGAAAGCCGACATCGCGCGCTATTTCGATGGTGAGGCACGCATGTTTGCCGTGTTCTCACGTGGTAGCCAGTTGGTGGAAGCAAGCGCTGCGCTCAAGTCCGGGTTTGACGCTACTTCGGCGCAGGGCGGTGGAAACGAAGCTGCAGAACTGGAACGGTTTTACCGCGAGAAGTTTCTTCCCAAGGTGCCGGATCATGCCGGAACGGCTACGATCGCGGAATACTGGCCGCGCGACAGTGCGGGCATCAGATTGCAGGCCGCATATATCGCCAGCAACCCCAACGGTGATGGCAAGCGGTTCCAGCTTGGTCTTAACAGTGAAGAGGTGCCCGCGGTTGCAGCCTATTCTGCCGCCCACAATCGCTTTCACCCGAGCATGGTCAAAGCGATGGAAGCGATGCGTCTCTATGACGTGTTTCTGGTCGACGCTTCTACAGCTGATGTTCTCTACACCGCGCAGAAAGAGCCTGATTTCGCGACCAATCTGGAAAGCGGCCCCTATCGGGATAGCGGGCTCGCAAGGGCTTTTCGGCTTGCGCGTGATGGCAGGGTAGACGCAACCGGGACTGCTCTGGTCGATTTTGACAAGTATCGGGCATCATTTGACATCCCCTCGTCCTTCATTGCCGCTCCCGTGATTGCCGACGGTAAGACTGTCGCCGTCGTGATTGGCCAGCTCTCGATCGACGATCTCAATGCCGCAATGACTTCGTCTGGTCATTGGGCATCGGAAGGTCTGGGCAAGTCTGGCGAGGTTTACCTCGTCGGAGCGGACGGGACGGCACGCACCGACAGCCGGTTTTTGCTGGAGAACAAGCAGGACTACCTCAAGACGCTTGCCAATCTAGAAGTTCCAGCTCCGACTATTGCTGCCATCAAAGCTTCTGGCCACTCGATCCTGAATCAGAAATTCTCGACATTCGCGGTCAAGCGGGCACTTGACGGTGAAACGGGTAGCGACAGCATCAACGATTATCGTGGTGAGGAAGTGTTGTCTGCCTATGCCCCGTTTGAGGTTGGTGGAATGCGCTGGGCTATCATTGCCGAGAAGGACGTCGCCGAGGCTTTGGAGCCTGTCTACTCTCTGCGCGCGCGCGTGTTCTTTGCCACGGGCGTCATGGCGATCCTGATCACGCTGTTCTCAATGTTCGGTGCGCGCTTCTTCCTGGGCCCCATCGCGCGGCTTCAGGCGGGCGTGCAGCGCCTGCGCGAGGGCGAAACGCATTTCAAGATTCCGATCATCGGCACCGACGAGTTCGAGGAGCTGGGCAAGGCTTTTAACGAGATGCTGAGTGAGCTT
The DNA here is from genome assembly GCA_947451145.1 of Sphingomonadaceae bacterium. GTDB lineage: Bacteria > Pseudomonadota > Alphaproteobacteria > Sphingomonadales > Sphingomonadaceae > Novosphingobium. Next base: position 100,264 of record CANFXW010000006.1, read on the forward strand.
GATGAGCGCAATCAGGTGATCTCAGCCAAGACGAGCCAGTATGAGAAGTTGCTGCGCAACATTCTGCCGGATGCAGTCGCCGACCGCGTCAGTGGCGGCGAGATGGTTGTGGCCGACACATTTGACAACGTCAGCATCGTGTACGCCACGATCCACGGGTTGAATTCGATCATCACGGAAACGTCAGCCAAGGAATCGATTGGCCTGCTGAATGAACTGGTCGACGCCTTTGACGAAGCGGCCGAGCGGCATGGTGTGGAGAAGGTCAAGACAATTGGCGATGCCTATCTTGCTGCCTGCGGCCTTTCAACGCCGCGACTTGATCACCGACAGCGTGCCCGGGCGTTCTCCGAAGAAATGCTCGCCATTCTGTCCCGCTTTAACGAGGCTAAGGGTTTCGCACTTGAGTTGCAGGTGGGGCTCGCATTCGGCGAGGTTGACGCCGGGATCGTTGGCCGCAAGCGGTTCGTTTATGAACTTCTGGGCGATTGCGTTGCCGAGGCGCGCCGCCTGTCCTTCATCGACGGACAGCCTGGCATTAACATGAGCGAAGCCATGGCGGCTGAGCTTTTGGTGAGTGGCGAACCGGCTGCACACCAGCCGCAAGCGGGGAATTAACCGATGACGGATGGCGCTCTGGCCGCGCTGGGCTGGACCTTGCTGGTGACTGCCGGATATCCGGCGCTGGTCATCGCGATGCTGGAACTGCGGCGATCGCTGCTGCCCCGCTTTCCTAAGGCTGCGGCGATTTGCAATTTGGTGCAGTTCACCATTTTGCCGACGGCAGCGATTTTCATACTCGTTAGCCGCATCTCCGGGATGTCGTCGGAAGATACTTTGCCCAGGCTGCTGCAGAGCCTGCTGGTGGTCGCCGGGATCAATGCCGCGCTTGCCGCGATCAACGCTGCGGTGCGTTCGGGCATGCTGCAGGCTGAATGGGCAAAGCGCATTCCCGCGCTCATTCTCGATCTGTTGCGACTGGTCATTGTGCTTGTCGCAGCGGCCTTCGTTGCCTCGCGCATTTGGGGTGTTGATCTTGGCAATCTCCTTGCGGCCCTCGGGGTCGGATCGGTTGTTCTTGGTCTTGCTTTGCAGGATACGGTTTCTGGCTTGTTTGCCGGAATATCGCTGATTTCCGGGCGCCACTTCAAGGAGGGGGACTGGATCGAAAGCGACGGAGTGGCTGGCAAGATCGTTCAGATGGACTGGCGCTCAGTCACTGTCGAGACGCTCGATGACGAGCATTTGGTCGTTTTTCCCAACTCGGAACTGGCCAAGGCACAGTTCAAAGTGATCAACACCGATGCGCGGCCGTTTGGCCAGAGCATCCGCATTAAGTTCGCCTATTCCGTGCCTCCCGCTCGTGCCACGTCCGCTATCCATGCCGCTCTGAATGCTGTTGATCTCATTCTGCAGGAACCCGCGCCGGGGATAGACATCGTCGGGTTGGGCGATGATGGAATCGAGTTCGAGGTGACTTTCCATGCCCTCACCCGCTTTGATGGTGATGAAGGTTTGACCCACTTCTTCCGCAAGCTCTGGTATATTTGCGAACGAGAGGGGCTGAGGTTCGCTGGCGCGAATAATCGCAAATACCGCAGCGAATCCCTGTCGCTTCCGGGCAAGCAACAGATTGCCGACACTCTTGCCGCAACCGGCATATTCCCCCGCCAATTGCCGGGATTTGAAGCGCTTGTCGCGGCGTCTCAGATAGAACTCTATGACGAGGACGAAATCCTTCTTCGTGCTGATCAGTCTTTCCAGAAACTGTTCATTGTTCTGAATGGCTCGCTTTCAGCAGAAATCGACAACGGCGAGGGCAGGGAGGCGATCCAGGTCGTTGGAGAGGGAGAATTCTTCGTCAACCGCGCCTATCTGACGACGTCCCTTGCGGGGCAGTATCTTGTGGCATCAGCAGAGACGATGGTCTTGGCAGTTGAAACGCGTGACGTCATTGAATTCCTCAATGCCAACCCAACCATGGCAAGGAAGTTTGAGGAAGCGATTGATCTGACCGAACGTGCACTTAGGAGCATGGCTCCAGCATTCTGAGTGTGACTAAGTCACATGGAAACATGGTCAGCCAGCAAGTTACAAAATGCCGACGCTTTTCTTGCTCGGGGCATTTGGGTTGGGAAAATGAGGCTGTGTCATGCTTTCTCCCTTCGAGAATGTTTGCGTGGGTTCATAGAGATCTCTGCAGTTAGCTAAGCAACTTTGGTCAAGCGCGGCAGCTAAGCGTGGCCAAATTGGCACCTTCTGCATTTGAAATTTGGCATCTTTTCGGAAAGGTCTTTTCCAAGAGCCGCTAGCCAACTTTGATTGGCTAGCGCAGCGTGATTGGCGCACCGTTGTCTGGCGCGATCTTGCAATTCTGGGATGGCAATCTTGGTCTTAGGGGGTGGCAATGGCTCTTTCTGGTTGAGGGGCTGCCTTCTGTGTTAGCAGGCTTGGCCTACCTGCTGTTTCTGCCAGACAATCCGGTCAAGGCAGCGTGGCTAACTGAGCAGGAGCGTGACACCATACGCCGCGATATCACTGACAGTGAGGCTGCTGCTGCGGTGCAGGGGCAGCTCTTTACAGCAGGAGCGGTATTTTCCAGCCTGCGGATATGGCTACTGTGCCTCGCCTATATGACTGGCACTATTGCGCTCTACGCAGTTTCATTCTGGATGCCGACCCTCATCCAGCAGTTTGGCATTGCCAAGGGCGACTACCTCATGATCGGCCTTCTTGCGATGATCCCTTGGGGAATCATGGCTGTTGGACAGGTCTTTTGGGCGCGCCACTCTGACTACACGGGCGAGCGCCGCTGGCACAGCTTTGGCGGATATGTGATCGCGGCAGCAGGATTTGTTTTGCTGGCATTCCGAGCGATGGATGAAAACTTCGGGCTGCTGGCCCTTACGCTGATTACAACCGGGCTGGGCTTTTCCATCGTGACCTTTTGGCCGATCGCCCATCGCTATCTCCCGGGTCTCGCGGCGGCAACCGGAATTGCCCTCATCAACAGCATGGGCGGTGTCGGGGGTTATATCGGTCCGACCTTGATCGGCTGGATGGGTATCCGCATGGATGGCTCAGTGTCACCAGCCTTTGTGTTGTTGGCAGGCATAACGCTTGTCGGCGGTATGATCCTGCTGGGCGCCAGCCGCGAAGGCAAACAATAATGAAACATTGGTGCAGCAGAGGTTCTCGGCAAAAGAAAGGTGCGCTTATGGCAAGGCGGAATGATTTGGCTGCTGCTGGTTTGGCCATTGCAGGCTTTTTCGGTCTGACCGTGTCTGCACTTGCCGATCCGGCAATTCTGCTGAAGCCTGACCGCGTCTTCACTGCCACGGATGATGCCGCCCATTCTGGCTGGCAGGTTCTGGTGGAGGGCAATCGGATCAAAGCGGTTGGGCCGGTCCTGAAAGTGCCCGCAGGCACGCAGACCATCGATTTGCCGGGAACGACCCTTCTTCCGGGTTTGATCGAGATGCACAGCCACCTGTTTCTGCACCCCTATAACGAGGCACCTTGGGACGATCAGGTCCTCAAGGAGCCTTTGGCCTATCGCACCTTACGCGCCGGCGCTGCTGCCCATGCGACGCTGATGAACGGCTTCACTACAATGCGCGACCTAGGAACCGAAGGGTCCGCAAATGCCGATGTCTATCTGAAGCAAGCTATTAACGACGGCCTTGTCCAAGGGCCCCGCCTGCACGTTGTAACGCGGGCAATTGTGGCGGAAGGTGCCTATGGCCCTCGCCGACGTGACTATGCAATCTCCTCCCTGCCACAAGGTGCCGAAGAGGCGACTGGTGTAGAAGGGGTCCGCGCTGCGGTTAGGCACCAGGCCTCGCAAGGTGGGGATTGGATCAAAATCTACGCTGACTACGAGATCGGCCCGAACGACGAAACGCGGCCAGCATTCAGCCTCGATGAGCTAAAGGCAGCCGTTACGATGGCGCATGAGCTGGGGCGCAAAATTGCCGCACATGCGACTAGCGATGAAGGGATGCGCCGTGCCGTTGAAGCAGGCGTAGATACTATCGAGCATGGTTTTGGCGGCTCACCCGAAACATTTCGCCTCATGGCCAGTCGCGGCACGGTCTACGTGCCGACCCTGACGCAGGTCGAGTATTACAGCATTTACTTCAATGGTTATAAGCCAGGCGGCAAGGCCACTGAGGACATGGAGCGCAGCAAGACGGCCTTTCAGGCTGCGCTCGCTGCAAAGGTCAAGATCGTCAATGGCTCGGATATCGGGGTCTTCACGCACGGTGAGAACGGTCGTGAGCTCGTCTGGATGAACCGCTACGGGATGACGCCAGTTCAGACCTTGCTGGCGGCAACGCGGCTGGCTGCGGACGCTCTCGGCGAAAGCGAATTGATCGGAACTATCGTGCCGGAAAGGCTAGCAGACCTCATCGCTGTGAAAGGGGATCCTACAAGAGATATTGCTGCGGTTCGGTCTGTGCAGTTCGTGATGAAGAACGGGGCAGTAGTTCGCAAGGATTAGCCCTCAAGAAACCTCCTGAAGCTCTGCCATGCTCGCCGCATAGCCGGAACTGTATGGGTCGTCGAAAGCCTCAATGAAATAGATCGCCGCGCTGAAGGCCACGCTGAATAGCATGACGCTATAGGTAGTCGCCACGCGATTGCCGCCATGTGAAAAGCCGATGGCAATCTGCGTCAGCAGGCCCATCAGCAATAGGATCACAAAGTGCCTGACGGGTATGTGGCTCCTCCTGAGCTCAAGTCGTTGCACCCGTGCAGCCCTTACCGCCTCTAGAGCTGATAGGTAGCTGCTATTAACGCTTGAATTGTCCTGGAATGCACCGGATTTGGCTCCAATAAGGTAAAGCTGGTGCAGACCCAAAGGCGGTGGCGCAAGAGTGGCGCCAGCGCCCTGAGCGGTTAGCTCATGCTCATTAACACCTGCAATGTAAGTTCTGATTGCCTTGCGGATTTCCGATTGTTCTGCAGGCTGCGTTTCAGCAATGCGCAGGATTCCGCGAAGCTCACTAACTTCTGTCGCCAAAGCCATCGTTGTCTTGTTCGTTCTCTGCCACGCGTCAGTGGCCGCAAGGCTTGCAAAAAGACCGAACAAGAGCGCTACAGAAGCAAAATAAGAGGGGCTAATGCCTCGCACTGGGAATCGCGTGCGTTCAAGAAAGTCGATGATCTTCACGACCACGATGCCAAGCACCAGTGGCAAACCAACAATCAGATATCCAAGCCCCATGATTACGTTCCCCGAAACGATCTCGGGGTTTGATTGGCCTAATGAATAGAGACCCGCAATGAAAGAAAGGTGCGAATTGGCAGGTGTTCGAGGGATAGACCTGCCGAGATTTTTGAACTGCACCACTAGCAGAAATGTGGTCGCATCTTTTCAAGGTCAATTCCGCGCGGACCTAATGGCGCGCCTGCTTAGCCGGGCAGGGGCCGGGTCACTTTTCCCGCTTTCATTGAGCCAAAGTGCTTTCAGTAGGCAAACTCCAAAATCCCAACTCAAGCGGATTTGGGTAGGGTTTGGGATTGGGCGGCTGGCGGACCGAAAATGGCCGTCAAGCATATGTAAAATATGGTCTTTACCCAGCTTCCGAGTTCCATTCGTAATGATGGGGTCAGGTGTTCGAATCACCTAAGCGCACCAGTTTTTCGGAATCAATGACCGTCCGGGGGACGGTCATCCGAAAAACTCCCGAGCGACAGCGAGGGGCACGCTATCAACCTGAAACCGTCGGCGCAGAAGCCCGCTAGGTGCGGAGAGGAATGGTTTTCGACAAATCCTGAACCATCACTGCAGCAAAGCTGTCCGGTGGACGAGCTTCCACCGCTGTTCCTGATGGCATCGCGCTGAAACAACAGGCGCATGGAGCGGCTTGGCCTAAGCCAATCCGTCCATATCACTGAGTTCATTGGAAAAATGGTGCCAGAAGAGGACTCGAAGCTCCACGCCCTTGCGAGCGCCAGCACCTGAAGCTGGTGCGTCTACCAATTCCGCCATCTGGGCACGGGCGTAGCGCAAGAGCGCACTACGCTGGGTAGGAGCGGGCCGATAGCGGGCGGTGGGGGCATAGTCAACGGCTGGTTTGCAAAGACCCTTCAGTCTTCAAACTTCGGCCTTCTGCCCTCCATCGCACTTCTTACCGCTTCGGTTTGATTTGATGATCCCAACAGTTTGGCTTGTTCGGTGCTTTCGGCGAGCAGAATTGCATCTTCGTGCGCCTCGGCGCTCATGGCAAACAGGCGTTTGGCGGCGCGGATGGCGTCGGGGTTTCTGGCTGCTATTTCGCGGGCGATAGCCATGGCGCGGGTCAGTGGATCGGGGTCAACATGGGTGGCAAAGCCCAGGGCCTGCGCCTCGGTGCCGGTAAATTCACGGGCGCTGTAGGTCAGCTCGCGCAGGGCATCGCTGCGCACCAGTCCGCGCCACAGGGTGAAATGGCCCATATCGGGGACGATGCCCCATTTGAGTTCCATCACCGCCAGCCGGGTATCCGGCGCGACCACGCGCAGGTCTGCCCCGGCGGCGATCTGCAGGCCGCCACCATAACAGACGCCGTGCACGGCGGCGATGACCGGCACGGGGAGCTTGCGGAATTGCATGGCGAGCTGCTGGAAGCGGTTGGCATTGCCGTGGCTGCGCGCGACAAGATCTTCGGAAAGGGCCGAGCCACCGGCAATTGCTGCGAGATCAAGTCCGGCGCAGAACGCGCGGCCTTCGCCGGAGACCACAACAGCGCGCAGGCCTGCCATGGCCACCAGTTTTTCGCCTGCGCTGATCAGGGCGGCGATCATCGCCGGATCGAGCGCGTTCATCTTGTCTGGCCGGGTCAGGCGGAGGTGTGCGATGCCTTGGTCGTCAAGGACGAGGGCAGTGCGGGTGGTGGCTTCGGACTTGCTCATCGGTTGCGAGGGTCACCGATCCGTGTGCGGTCTGCAAGTGGAATCACTGAGGGCGGCGCTGGTGGCGATGGCGCTTCGGCTGGCTGGACCAGTGCATAGCTGCCATCGGGTGTGGTGCTGACAATCCCGGCCAGCCCGGCTGATGCCAGCTTGGCGCGCAGGCGGCAGACGTGCACGGCAAGGCTGTTTGTTTCAGGGCGGAAGTTCATCTTCCACACCTCGGCGAGCAGTTCGTTTGGCGATACCGCTTCGCCCTGTGCCTGGGCCAGCCGCCACAGCAGGCCGAACTCACGCGGGTGCAGGCCCAGGCGGCGCCCCTCGATCATTCCGTCGCGCAGCAGCAGATCAAGCTCCAGCGCACCATGCTGGCGGCGGCGGGGCACGGCAACCAGCATCTGCGCAAGTCGCTGGGCGCGCAGTTCCAGTTCGGCAAGTGCTGTGCGTCGTGGAAGGACTTCGCCAAAGCCAAGCGCCAGCCAGTGGGCCCGGTCTCGGCTGCGTTCCACGCCGATCAACATGGTTGCAGCGCGCGAGGAAATACCGTGGATGTCCGAAGCGGTCATCACATCGTCAGCAAGTGCCGGACATGACGCGGGCTCGCCTTCGCCTGGCGCAAGCAGCGTCCAGCCGCACAGGCGCAGATCGTGCGCCGGAGGAATCTCGCCATCAGAGAGCCAGCGGAATCGCCGCATGCACACCCCCGAAGGGCCGGAGACCGGTTTGGTGCCATCTGCCCATTGCAGACGGGCCCTAGCCCAGACTGGACTCGCGACTCTTGAAGGTAACCGGTATCCTAGTTGTGCGAATTAGACCATTCAGGCGGCCGAACTATTCACACCCATTGTGGAGAGATAACGCTTAACATTGCGCGCCGCCTGCCGCAGGCGCTGTTCGTTCTCGACCATGGCGATTCTCACGAAGCCTTCGCCCTCTTCGCCATAGCCGACGCCCGGGGCGACGGCGACTTCGGCGTGGGTCAGCAATTGCTTGGAAAACTCAAGGCTTCCCATTTCCTTGAGCGCAGGCGGCAGCGGGGCCCATGCGAACATCGAGGCCTTGGGGCTGGGGATATCCCAACCTGCGCGGCCGAAGCTTTCGACCAGCACGTCGCGGCGCTTCTGATAGAGCTCGCGGTTGGCTTCGACGATGTCTTGCGGGCCATTCAGCGCGGCGCAGGCAGCCGCCTGGATGGGGGTGAAAGCTCCATAATCGAGGTAACTCTTCACCCGGGTCAGCGCGGCGATCAGCTTGCGGTTGCCCACGGCAAAGCCGACGCGCCATCCGGCCATCGAAAAGGTTTTCGACATCGAGGTGAATTCCACCGCCACGTCCTTGGCGCCGGGCACCTGCAGGATCGAGGGCGTGGGGTTACCGTCGTAATAGAGCTCGGAATAGGCAAGGTCGGACAGCACCCAGACCTTGTTCTCCTTGGCCCAGGCTACCAGCCGTTCGTAAAAGGCGAGGTCAACCGTCTCGGCCGTCGGGTTCGAAGGATAGTTGACGATCAGCACCGAAGGGCGCGGCACGGTAAAGGCCATCGCCCGGTCAAGCGCGCGCCAGTAATCCTCGTTCGGCGTGGTCGGGACGGACCGGATTGTCGCACCGGCAATGATGAAGCCGAAGGTGTGGATCGGGTAGCTGGGGTTGGGCGCCAGAACGACATCGCCCGGCGCGGTCATCGCCGTTGCCATCGAGGCGAGACCTTCCTTCGATCCCATGGTCATCACCACTTCAGTGGCAGGATCAAGTTCAACGCCAAAGCGGCGTGCGTAATAGTTCGCCTGCGCCTTGCGGACGCCGGGGATGCCCTTTGAAGCGGAATAGCCGTGGGCATCGGGCTTGATCGCCACTTCGCACAACTTGTCGATCACGTGCTGCGGCGGGGGCAGATCGGGGTTGCCCATGCCAAGGTCGATGATGTCGCGCCCCGCCGCCCGGGCGGCTGCACGCATGTCATTCACTTCATTGATGACATAGGGCGGCAGGCGCTTGATGCGGTAGAACTCTTCTTCCATGACCTCGATTATCCATAGGGCGCGGCGGAACTGCCGCATGGCTGCTTCTAGGGAATTGCGCCAAGATGGCAATTGCGGCGTTTGCCTTGAAGGATTTCATTTATTGTGCAGTGCAACATAGGCATGGCGCAGCAGGCAATTTACCGCTAGGTATCGGGTCTGCACCGGGAGCATGGCATGGCTGATTCTAAGGACACTCCGTCAAGTGGGCTGGGCATTTTCGGCGAGATGCTGAAATGGCAGGCCGAAACGACCAAGGCGGTATTTAACCAGTTCAGCCAGATGCTCGCGCTCGCGCCCGAGGCTTCGGGCCTCGCACCGATGCCGCTGTTTTCCAAGGCTCAGGAAAGTCCCGAGGTCGCCGAATGGGCTGCGGTGGGGCAGAAGCTGCAGGCGATGTGGCGTAATTTCCAGTCCAGCGAAGCGCTGAACGTCAATCTGCCCAAGCAATTGACTGATCCCGCCGCCTGGCTCGAACTGGTCGAAAGCTGGTATCGCCAGATGCCGTTCGCCAGCGCCGAGCAGCAGGAGGCCATGTGGCAGGATTCCATGAAGCTGTGGCAGGGCGTGCTCGGAAATTTTGGCGGCGCTGATGGCGATGCCGAGCCCGAACTGCCCCGTAAAGACCGCCGATTTGCCGATCCGCGCTGGCGCGAGCAGCCGGTTTTCGCGCTGATCCACCAGACCTACCTGCTGTTTGGCGAGCAGCTCAGCCAGCTGGCCGAAAAGGCCGGGGGGCTTGATGCCGACCGCAAGGAGCAATTGCGCTTTGCCACCCGCACCCTGATCGAGGCGCTGAGCCCGGCCAACTTCCCGCTGACCAACCCGGTGGTGCTGGAAAAGACACTCGCCAGCAAGGGCGAGAATCTGGTCAAAGGCATGGAGCATCTGCTCGCCGACCTCAAGAAGGGCCAGCTGACCCACACCGACAGCACGGCCTTTGAACTCGGACGCAATATCGCGATTACGCCGGGCAAGGTGGTTTACGAAACCCCGCTGTTCCAGCTGATCCAGTACACGCCGACGACGGAAAAGGTGCTGGAGACGCCGCTGGTAATCTTCCCGCCGTGGATCAACCGGTTTTACATTCTCGACCTCAACCCGCAGAAAAGCTTTGTCCGCTGGGCGGTGGAGCAGGGGGTTTCGGTGTTCATCGTCTCGTGGAAATCGGCCGACGCCAGTATGACCGATATAGTCTGGGACGATTACATCCGCGCCCAGATCGAGGCGATCGATGTCGTGCGAGCGCGTCTGGACGTGCCCTCGGTTCATACCATCGGCTATTGCGTAGCCGGCACCACGCTTGCGGCAACGCTCGCGATCCTCAACCGTCGCGGGCAGGCCGACAAGGTCAAGAGCTCCACTTTCTTCACCGCTCAGGTCGATTTCGAGGCGGCGGGCGATCTCAAGGTGTTCATCGACCAGCACCAGCTTTCGGCGGTCGAGGCGGTGGCCAGGGATGGCTATCTCGACGGGCGCTATATGGCAGCGACCTTCAATCTGCTGCGCGGGTCGGACCTGATCTGGAACTATGTGATCAACAATTACCTGCTGGGTGAGGAATATCCGGCATTCGACCTGCTCCACTGGAACGGGGATACCACCAACCTGCCCGCCAAGTGGCACAACACCTATTTGCAGGACCTCTACAAGGACAACCTGCTGGTCGTGCCGGACCGGCTCTCGGCTGACGGAACGCCGATCGACCTGACGCGGATAGCCGTGCCCTGCTACATCCAGGCAGGCCGCGAAGATCATATTGCCCCAGCCGAAAGCGTGTGGAAGCTGACCGGCCACCTGCGCGGGCCTTGGACATTCCTGCTCGCCGGTTCGGGGCACATCGCCGGTGTGGTCAATCCGCCGTCGTCGAAGAAATACGGCTACTGGACGAATCCGCAGGCTGGCGACACACTCGAAGAATTCATCGCCGGCGCCGAGCAGCATGACGGCAGCTGGTGGAACCACTGGCTCGAATGGCTGAAGGGCCAGTCTAAGGGCAAGGTTGCCGCCAAGGGCGCACGGGTTCCGGGGGGCAAAGGCGACACAGTGATCGAAGATGCGCCCGGACGTTATGTGATGACGCGATAGCCACAACATTACGGTTTTGCTGCACTGCACAATTTCTCTTGACTTCGCGACCGCACAAACTATTTGTGCAGTGCAACATAAGGCGCGATTGCCGTGCCGGAACGTCAGGAAACCGTGATGTCTGAAGAGACAAAGATCGAGAAGCTTGATTCGGCGGAGAAGGCGTTTGCCGAAGCTTCCGTCGCCGCGACAGCCAAGCCGGTTGTTGTCGAGCCCGTCGCGACAGTGATCGCAACGCCAGCCGTTGCGGAGCCAGCCGTTGTTATCCCGGCGCTCAAGCCAGCTGTTGCCAAGAAGGCTCCGGCGAAAAAGGCACCTGCCAAGGCCGCCGCGCCCAAGCCGGCTCCGGTCGCCAAGGCTGTGAAGCCAGAAATCAAGAAAGCGGCTCCCAAGGCCGCAAAGAAGCCTGCCCCCAAAATGGCCAAGCCGGCAGCCAAGCCGCCCGTTGCCGCCAAGCCCATCGTAAAGGAAAAGATCATGTCGAAGACCACCAAGACCGCCGATTTCACCGCCAAGATCAAGGGCGCTTTCGCCGACGTTCAGGGCAAGGCCAAGACCGCCTATGCCAAGAGCAGCGCCGTTGTCGGCGAAGTCACCGAATTCACCAAGGGCAACGTTGAAGCCGTTGTTGCTTCGGGCAAGATCGTTTCCGAAGGTCTCAAGACCCTTGGCAACGGTTATGCCGCCGAAGGCAAGAAGGCCTACGAAACCGCGACTGCAGACGCCAAGGCATTCGCCGCCGTAAAGTCGCCGACCGAGTTCTTCGAACTGCAAACCTCGCTGCTGAAGCGCAACTTCGAAAGCGCCATCGCGCTGACCTCGAAGAACACCGAAGCCGCTGTGAAGCTGGCTGGCGATGCTTTCGCTCCGATCTCGGGCCGCGTTGCGCTCGCCGTCGAGAAGGTCAAGAAGGCCGCCTGATAACGGCGGGCTTTTGCAGACACGCTCTGCAGCCTGAATTATCAAACGGGCCGGACAGCCGTTGGGTTGTCCGGCCCGTTCTGGTTTTGTTAAGCGGGCTGACCGATAGACCTTGGCCTATCACATCTGGCCATCTTGCCCGCCCGTACCCAAATATTGTATTCTGATGACAATGACCCTGCCGATCCATCTCGCCGATTCCCCCTTGCCGCGCATTCGCGCTTCGCAGGACGATGACGATCATCGGGATTCCGGCGGTCAGGCCGGGCTTGCCACCAAGACCCGCACCAAGCCCAAGAAGCCCAGCCAGTTCAAAGTGCTGATGCTGAATGACGATTACACACCGATGGAATTCGTCGTAATCGTGCTCAAGCGGTTCTTCCAGATGGATATGGAACAGGCGACGCGGGTGATGCTGCACGTCCACCAGAAGGGCGTCGGCGTCTGCGGCGTATTCACCTATGAAATCGCCGAAACCAAGGTCAATCAGGTGATGGACTTTGCCAAGGCGAACCAGCACCCGCTGCAGTGCACGCTGGAAAAGGCCTAAGCTTCGCTCCCGGGCGACGAGCCTAGTGCGTACCGCTGTTCATCTTCAGGCTTGCTTCCATCCGCGCCAATTGTTCAGGCGTGGCCTCGCTTTGAAAGCGTTCCTTCCATTCGCCCGCCGGCATCCCGTGGATCACTTCGCGCGCCTGAGCCTTGTCGCCTGCGTACCCGGCATCTCTGATCCAGTCGGCCAGACAGTTGCGGCAAAAGCCCGAGAGACCCATCAGATCGATGTTCTGCGCGTCATGACGGTGACGCAAATGTCGGACAAGACGGCGAAAGGCGGCGGCGGCGACGGCGTCGTCAAGCGTTTCGAGCGGATCGGCAGCATCTGCATTCGTATTTTCAGAGCACGACATGGCATTGTTCCTTGGGTTTCTTGCCCTCCTTTGCCATAGGGCAAGCTCTGTGGGGAAGGATCAAACTTGGCAAAACTGGATCATCGCGGTCGTAAGGTGAAAATTCTGGCGACGCTGGGCCCGGCCAGCCGCTCGCCAGAGATGATTGCGAAGCTGCTGCGCGCCGGGGCCGATGCCTTCCGCGTCAACATGAGCCACGGCGATCAGGCGACCCATGCCGAAACCATCGCCAATATCCGCGCCGCCGAAAAGGAATTCGGCCGCCCCATCGGCCTGCTCTGCGATCTGCAGGGGCCGAAGCTGCGCGTCGGCACCTTCAAGGATGGCAAGGCGGTGATCCGCCACTCGGGCCATTTCACCTTTGATCGTAATCCCGAACCCGGCGATGATACCCGCGTCTGCCTGCCGCATCCGGAAATCTTTGAAGTGCTGAAAAAGGGCCAGCGGCTGCTGATCGATGATGGCAAGCTCAAGCTGCGCGTCATCCGGGCGGACAAGGACGAGATCTTCTGTTCGGCTGAAGTTGGCGGGGTCATCTCTGACCGCAAGGGGGTCAACGTCCCCGATGCCGTAGTCCCTATCCCGGCGCTGACCGAGAAAGACCGCCGCGATCTCGATTTCGCGGTGGCGCAAGGGGCAGATTGGATTGCCCTGTCCTTCGTTCAGCGCCCTGAAGACGTGGCCGAGGCGCGTCGTCTTATGGGCGGCAACGGTTCGCTGCTCGCCAAGATTGAAAAGCCCGCCGCGCTGGAACACCTTGCGGCGATTATCGAGATGTCGGACGGCATCATGGTCGCCCGCGGCGATCTGGGGGTTGAATTGAACCCGGAGGAAGTGCCGCCGCTGCAAAAGCGCATCGTCGCCGAAACCCGCCGTTCGGGTAAGCCGGTGGTCGTGGCCACGCAGATGCTCGAATCGATGATCGAAGCCCCGACGCCGACCCGTGCCGAAGTGTCTGACGTGGCAAACGCGGTTTACGATGGGGCAGATGCAGTGATGCTCTCTGCCGAAACCGCCAGTGGCGCCTGGCCGGAAGAGGCGGTGACGATCATGGACCGCATCGCCAAACAGGTGGAGAGCGATCCCGGCTATGCCGCGCGGGTCCACTTCACCGATGTCATGCCTGATGCGACGACCGCCGATGCTCTGGCCCATGCCTCGGCCCGGATTGCCGAAACGGTGAAAGTCTCCGGCATTATCGTCTTCACCGGCTCGGGCTCGACCGCACGGCGGGTCGCGCGTGAACGGCCCGGTGTGCCGATGCTGGTGCTCACGCCCAGCCCGCGCATTGCCCGCAAGCTGGCGCTGCTCTGGGGTGCCCATGCGGTGCACACCAAGGACATCGGCAGTTTCGAAGAGATGATCGCCAAGGGCAAGCGCATGGCGCTGCGCCACGGCTTTGGCGTTGCCGGATCAAAGCTGATCGCGCTGGCTGGTGTGCCTTTTGGAACCCCAGGCTCGACCAATCTGCTGCACGTGGTCACGCTGACCGGGCATGAGCTGGATTAGGCCGCGCTGAGGTTCCGCTTCCACGCCTGATACATCAGCACCGACCACAAGGGCTGGGTCGCCTCTTCGCGCCCTGCCAGATGCCGCGCCCAGCGCGTGCGGATGGCGGTGACATCGAGCAGGCCATCCTTGCCCAGCTCCTGCTCTGACAGCAGATCCTCGGCCCAATCGCGCAAGGGGCCGCGCATCCACAGGCCGACGGGGATCGAAAAGCCAGCCTTGGGCCGGTCAACCAGCTCGCGCGGAACGTGGCGATAGAGCAGCTGTTTCAGGATAGCCTTGCCGCCGCCGCCCGCGAATTTGAGCGAGGGCGAAATCCGGGCAGCAAGCGCGGTCACTTCCGGATCGAGGAAGGGTATCCGCGATTCCAGGCTCACCGCCATGCCCGCCCTGTCCACCTTGGCGAGGATATCGTCGGGCAGATAGGTCACGGCATCGGCGTGCATCATCTGAACTTCGAGACCGAGCGCGGACAGCCGCGGATCGAGGTGCAGGCGTTGGCCGCATTTCACGCCGCCGACCAGCGGCGAGCCCTGCAGCGCCCAATCGTCCATGAAGCTGTCGAACAGGCCGTCAAAGTCCGTACTGCGCGCCATCAGTTTCAGCGCGCGCGATGCATTGTCGCCGAACCAGGCCGAGCGGCGGCGGCGGGCGAGATCTGACATGCCGTTCCACAGCGCTGGCGGCATCGCGCCCAGTGTGCTCAGGAACGCCCGGCGCAAAGGGGCGGGAGCGCGGGCCATCGCCCGCCACAGGCGCGGGAATTGGATGTGGCGGTTATAGCCGCCGAACAGTTCGTCACCGCCGTCACCGGATAGTGATACGGTTACCTGGCTCCGCGCCAGTTTTGAAACGAGGTGGGTCGGGATCTGCGAGCTGTCGGCGAAAGGCTCGTCATAGATCGCAGGCAGGGCCGGAATGACATCGCGGGCATCCTGCGCGGAGACATAGAGCTCGGTATGATCGGTGCCGAGTGCCTTGGCGACGGCTTTGGCATAGACTGCCTCATCGAAACCGGCCTCGGAAAAACCGATGGTGAAGGTCTTGATTGGACGGCTTGTCGCCTTCTGCGCCAATGCGGTGATCAGCGACGAATCGATCCCGCCCGAAAGGAAATTGCCCACCGGCACATCGGCGACCAGTTGGCGCTTTACCGATGCGCCGAGCGCTGCTTCGAGCGCTTCAAGTGCTTCTGCGCCATCGTTGATCGGATCGGCAGCGCCGGCGAGAACCTGCGCGCCATAGTCGAACCAGCGCTCGACTTGTGGCGCACTGTCCTGTGGAGTCCGCGCAAGGGTCTCGCTGACCCGCAGCAGGCAGCCGGGCGGCAGCTTGAACACACTCTTATGGATCGAAAGCGGCGCCGGGACATAGGCCCGCGCCAGCAGGCAGGCGAGTGCCTGAGTGTCGACCGGGTTGGCAAAACCGGGGGTGGCCTGAATCGGCCCAAGCGTTGAGGCAAAGGCGAAACCGGCGGCAGTCCAGCCATAGTAGAGCGGCTTTTCGCCAAACCGGTCGCGCGCCAGAATCAGCTCGCGGCTTTCGCTATCGGCCAGTGCCAGCGCGAACATACCGCTCGCCTTTTCCAGCGTTTTTTCGATGCCCCAGGCCGAGATACAGGCGAGCAGCACCTCGCCATCCGAATGGCCGCGCCATGGCGGGGCCTTGCCCTGCGCCTCCAGCTCGCGGCGCAGTTCGGGAAAATTATAGACCTCGCCGTTGTAGGTCATGGTGTAGCGCCCGCAGGCCGAATGCATCGGTTGGTGTCCGGCCTCGGTCAGGTCGATGATCGCAAGGCGGCGATGGCCGAAGCCGATCTGGCCATTGGTGCTGATCCAGTGGCCCGAACTGTCCGGCCCGCGCGGCACGATGCGGTCGGTCATGGTGTGCAGCAGTTCCGGCGTTACCGGGCCCTTGGCAGCGATCAGACCGGCAATCCCGCACATGGCTCAGCTCTTCCTCAGCAATACAAAGAAGCGGTTGCCCAGCGCCAGTCCGGGCAGCTTTGCCGCGGCAATTGCGGCAAGGGCAATGACATTGCGAGCCAAGCCGTTGCCGCGATAGGGCCAACCATTCTCGCTCACCTGCCAGTGCACTTCGCTCAAGCCGGGCAAGCGGCGGAAGAAGGCTCGCTGGGCGGGGGCTGAGGTAAACAGCAGGTGGTAGGGCGCGAACTCGCCAATCGCTTGGCGGCGCAGCGCACGCTTGGCATGGCCGAACAGCAGGATCGCGCCATTGACCAGCGAGGCATTGGCCTCGATCGGCCCCTCTGCCGATAGCATCCCACCGCTGCGGACAAGCGGCAAGAGGGCTTCCAGGGTTTCTCGCGGGTCAGCCAGATGCTCGATCACATCGCCCAGATGGATCGCGTCCCATGGGCCTGCCGCCTGCCAGCTATCGGCAGAGAGATCATGCACCCGGCAGCCGCTCTTGGCTGCGGCATTGCTGGCGGCGGCAGCGGAGAACTCTGCCCCCTCGGCATCAAACCCATGTGCCTTGAGCGCGGAAATCAGGTGCCCGGCGCCGCAGCCATAATCGAGAACCTTGGCCCCCGCAGGTAGCTGCGCAGCCAGGCGGCTGGCGGTTTGCTGGTAGGGCGCATGGCCATCGCCCTCATAGAATTCCTCGTGATACTCGCCCGATCCGTACATCTGCGCCATCGCGGCACTATCGGGTACCGGATCGATATAGCGCGTGGCGCAGGCCGAGCAGGCGTAATAGCGATAGTCTTTGCCGGCATAGCGGCTCGCCCACGGAAATGCCGCTCCCTTGGGTGGGGATCCGCAAAGTGGGCAAGGTCTTGGATCGGCTGGCATTCACCCGGCCTATGGGAAGCAAGGCAGGTGATCAAGTCCTGCCGCAAATCCCCCTAGCCTCTGCGGCGCTTGATCCCTATCAGGGCAGCCGATTGCTAGAACAAGGGGCAGAACTTGAGCCGTAACTATTCCAGCCGCAAGCGTGTGCTGGTCACCGGAGGGGCCGGATTCCTGGGATCCCACCTGATCGACGTGCTGCTCGCCAAAGGGCACGATGTGCTGTGCGTCGATAATTACTTCACCGGCACGCGCGACAATATCGCCCATGTGCGCGGCCACGAGCGGTTTGAATTCATCCGCCACGACGTGACTTTCCCGCTGTTTGTCGAGGTTGATGAAATTTACAATCTCGCCTGCCCCGCGAGCCCGGTGCACTATCAGCACGATCCGGTGCAGACGACCAAGACATCGGTCCACGGCGCGATCAACATGCTGGGCCTCGCCAAGCGGGTGGGCGCACGCATCCTGCAGGCATCGACCAGCGAGGTTTACGGCGATCCTTCGGTCCATCCGCAGACCGAGGATTACTGGGGCAACGTCAACCCGATCGGCCCGCGTTCGTGCTATGACGAGGGCAAGCGCTGCGCTGAAACGCTGTTCTTTGATTACCACCGCCAGCACGGCCTCGAGATCAAGGTAGCGCGCATCTTCAACACCTATGGCCCGCGCATGCACCCCAGCGACGGGCGCGTGGTATCGAACTTCATCGTTCAGGCCCTGCAGGGCGAGCCGATCACGATCTATGGCGATGGCCAGCAGACCCGCAGCTTCTGCTTTGTCGACGATCTGGTGCGCGGCTTTGTTTCGCTGATGGAATCGCCTGCTGAAGTCACCGGCCCGATCAATCTGGGCAATCCCGGCGAGTTCACGATGATCGAACTGGCCGAGCAGGTTATCGCGCTCACCGGATCACGCTCGAAGCTGGTCACCCTGCCGCTTCCCGCCGACGATCCCAAGCAGCGCCAGCCAGACATTTCCCGGGCACAGAAGCATCTCGGCTGGGAGCCGACGATCCCGCTTGCTGAAGGGCTGGAGCGGACCATTGCCTATTTCCGGGGCAAGCTGGAGCTCTAGTCATGAGCGGCGAGACCATCCTCGTCACTGGTGGTGCGGGCTATATCGGGTCGCATTGCTGCAAGGCCCTGGCACAGGCCGGCTATCGGCCGGTGGTGCTCGACAATCTGGTTTACGGGCATGAAAGCGCCGTGCGGCGGGGCCCGTTGGAAAAGGGCGATCTGGCGGATCGCGCCTTTGTCGATGCCGTTTTCGCCCGCCATCAGCCCGCCGCCGTGATTCACTTCGCGGCCTACGCCTATGTCGGCGAATCGGTGACTGACCCCGGCAAGTACTATGCGAATAACACCTGCGCCGCGCTGGGCCTGATCGAAGCCAGTGTGGCGCACGAGGTCAAGGCCTTCGTCTTTTCCAGCACCTGCGCAACCTACGGCATCCCGGACAAGGTTCCGATCAGCGAGACTGCGGCGCAGAATCCGATCAATCCCTATGGCCGGTCAAAGCTGATGGTCGAACAGATCCTGGCGGATTTTGATCGCGCCCATGGCCTGCGTTCGATTGCCTTGCGTTACTTCAACGCCGCCGGGGCCGATCCCGACGGAGAGCTGGGGGAAAGCCACGATCCCGAAACCCATCTGATCCCGCTGGCGCTCGATGCGGCGGCTGGCAGGCGCCCCGCGCTGGTGATCAATGGCGATGATTATCCGACACCCGACGGCACCTGTATTCGCGACTACATCCATGTCACCGACCTCGCCGACGCTCACGTCCGGGCGCTGGGTGTCCTGTTGGGCGGCGGCCAATCCGATCGCATCAATCTGGGCACCGGCAACGGCGCGTCCATTCGCGAAGTGCTCGATACAATTGCCCGCGTAACGGGCCGTGAGGTGCCGTACACAATCGGCCCCCGCCGTGAGGGTGATCCGCCTTCGCTCGTCGCCGATGCGGCGCGGGCAAAGGCTGTGCTCGGCTGGGTGCCGCAGATCAGCGATCTCGACAGGGTGATCACCACGGCCTGGGCCTGGCAGCAAAAGCAGAACCATGGCTGAGCCAAAGCTGCGCAAGCGCATAGCCTGCTTCCTGCCCAACATGAGCGGAGGCGGGGCCGAGCGGGTGATGCTGGCCTCGATCCGCGATCTCGTCGCCCACGGCCACCAAGTGGATCTTGTCGTCATGGACAGCCAAGGCGAATTGATGCCGCTATTGCCGCCCGAAGTAAGGGTGATTGACTTCAAGACCACGCGCATCCGCGCAACACTTATGCCGCTGGTCCGTTATTTGCGCCGTGAGCGCCCTGATGCCCTGCATGCGCAGATGTGGCCGATGACGGTGCTTGGCGTGCTTGCGCACCGGCTGGCGCGGTCCGATGCATTGCTGATGATCAGCGATCAGGTCGCGCTTTCGAGCCACATGTCTTCGCCGCGCCAGCTTTCGGCGCTGCGCTGGTCTGCGCGCTGGGCCTATCCCCGTGCCGATCTGCGGGTGATGTGCGCGGCCTCTGCTGCAGATGATATCTGCAAGCTTGCAGGCCTGAAGCGCGACAGCTTTGAAGTGATCACCAACCCGATCGAGCCGCCTGCCACATTGCAAACCAGCCCAAAAGTTGAAGCGCTGTGGGGCGATTCCGATGGGCGCATCATCAATATCGGTTCGCTGAAAGGGCAGAAGAACCAAGCGCTTCTGCTGCGCGCCTTTGCCCGTTCGAAAGCGCGACCGGGTGCGAAGCTGATGATACTGGGGCAGGGAGACCTGCGCGACAGTCTGCTGGTGCTGGCCGCCGAGCTCGGCATCGCAGGCCGGGTGATCATGCCGGGGTTCGATATTGATCCCTGGCCCTACCTCGCCTCTGCCGACATGTTTGTGCTGTCATCCGACTATGAAGGCTTTCCGCTGGTCCTGGCCGAGGCAATGTATGCCGGGCTGCGGCTGGTATCGACCGACTGCCCCACCGGTCCGGCCGAGTTGACCGCAGATGGCCGGTTTGGCCAGCTGGTGCCGATGGGTGATGCCGAAGCTCTGGCAGCCGGGATCGATGCGGCATGGACCCAGCCGCATGACCCCGAAGGCCAGCGCGCCCGCGCCTCCGCAGTAGCCGGACCGGCGCAGATTGCCCGCTATCGGCACCTGCTAACCGGCCCCAACCCGCACCGCCGTCCGTGAGCTTTGCCCGCGCCTTTTCCGCGCTGACCGGAGCTTCGGCAGTATCGATGGCGGCGCAGGTGGTGCGCGGAAAGCTGGCCGCGCTGCTGCTCGGCCCGGCCGGGGTGGGGGTGTTCAACCAGCTGACGCTGGCATGGAACATCGCCAATGTCGCCGGTGGTCTGGGGACGTTCAACGGCATCGTCCAGCATGGCGCCGATGCTCTGGCCAGCGGCGAGAAAGAGGCGCTGCGGCGCTTGTCCTCTACCTTCACATTGTTGCTGGGCGCGGTTTCGCTGGTTATCGCGCTGGCGGGCGTGTTGTCTGCCGCACCACTTTCGCACTGGCTGCTCCACGATGAAGGCGCCCATGCCCATCTGGTCGCGCTGCTGATGCTCGGGGTGCCGGTAGGCGTTACCGCGCAAACCTGGCGTGCGCTGCTGTCGGCCGGCCGTGCGGTATCGCAACTGGTGCGTGCGCAGATTGCCTCCGACCTTGGCGGAGCGGTGGTTTTTGTCGCATTGCTGTTCCACTTCGGGCTGGAAGGCGCAGTGATCGGCTTCATGGCGAGCCACCTGATCCTGTTCCTCGTCCAGTCGCTATACATCCGCCGCCTGTTCGGTCCCGGACACCTGATTCCGCGGGCCAGCGGCTTTTCATGGCGGATAGTCCGGGCCAATGCCGGCTTCGGGGCGACCGGCCTGCTGCTTATCGTGCTGAACAATCTGGCGATCATCATGGTCTCGCGGCTGGTGATCGACCGACTGGGGCCAGAGGCGAATGGCTATTTCGCCAATGCCTGGCGTCTGGCCAGTGTCTATCTCGGCGCGGTTACTTCGACGACGATCGCCTATTTCCTGCCAACGCTCGCCCGCGCCGAGGATGACCGGGCCATGGCGGTAGAGGTCAATGCCACGCTGCGGTTCTTCCTGACTCTGCTGCCGCCGGTGATGACCGGGATCATGGCGGCGGGCGGGCTTGTCGTCTGGCTGATCCTGTCGCGTGCCTTTGCTCCGGTTGCTGTGCTGCTGCTGGTCTTTGTTCCCGCCGAGCTCGGGCGGATTGTTGCCGATACCATACTGACACAGTTCCTTGCCCGGCGGCGATTGCGGCCCTTTGCCCTGACCTACCTTGTGCAGTTCGGCCTGTTTATCAGCCTTTCGTTTGCGCTGGTTCCCTTGCTGGGAGTTATGGGCGCAGCGCTGGCCTATGGTGCGGCGATGATCGTTTCGATGGCCTTGGCGCTGATTGCCGCGCGGGCCAGCTTTTCTTTCCGCCCCGAGAAGCGAACGCTGCGTGCTGCGCTGATCGCCGCACTGCTGCTTGGCGCAACCGGGGCCGTCTGTACGCATGTTGCCGAAGGGCTGCTGCGCTATGGCCTGTGTCTTGGCGCGATTGGCCTGTGGGCGGCGCTGGCATGGCGCGATCCGGAAGCCCGCGCGCTGGCACAAGGCGCGTTGCGCCGGGTGCGTCCATCGCGCTAGAAGCCGCAGCAAGTCGTTGAGGAGCCTGTACTGTCCGTGTCAGCAATCGTTCGCCTAGCCAGCCTGTTCGACCGTCTCGGCGCGCGCGCCCTCGTCGCCCGCGCGGCGAGCTGGCACTATGCCCGGCGCAATCCGGGGCAGCGCTTTTTCGTGGACGATGCGGGCCACTGGGTTAACCAGCAGCGCGAGGCGGCGATTGTCAGCCCGGTTCTCCACACGGCTGCATATCCCGCCTTTCGTGACTGGGTGATCGACCACTGGTGCCATAAGGCTATGCCCGGCCCCGGTGATACGGTGATCGATGTCGGTGCGGGCGTGGGCGAGGAAGCCGTGGTCTTTTCGCACCTCGTCGGCCCCACCGGACGCGTGATTGCCATCGAAGCCCACCCCGGCACCTTCCGTTGTCTTGAAGAAACCGTGCGCCGGTCGGGCCTGACGAATGTTACCGCGCTGGGGCTTGCCGTCGGAGCAAGCGAGGGCACCGTGCAGATGAGCGGCTCGGACAACTTTCTCACCAATTCGGTGGTCACCGGACAGGGCCGGGCAGACACCGTTGAGGTGGCGATGACCACGCTCGACACGCTTGCCGAGGAACTGGGGCTGCGTGATGTGGCGCTGATCAAGATGAACATCGAAGGCGCGGAAACCGGCGCCATCGCGGGCATGGGCGCGCTTGCCAAGCATACGCGCAATGTCATTATCTCGTGCCATGATTTCCTCTCGGACCGGGGCGATGACGAAGCCCTGCGCACCCGCGAACCGTGCCGCGTGCTGCTCGAGTCGCAGGAGTTCACCGTCAGCCAGCGGCTTGGCCATGCCGAAGACTGGGTGCGCGACAATCTCTACGGCGCGCGTTGAATGCTGTTGCAGTAAAGCAGAAACAGCTACGGTGCCGGCGGAACAGCCAACCGCTCTAGTAATCGATCATCAGTGTCGCGTTTTCCTCGCCGTGGCGGAAGCGCCGGGCGAGACGGTTAAGCCAGTCGCGCCCGCCCGGTGGCACCAGCGCCAGAGCAACACCTGCCAGCCAGCGCGGATGTAGCGCAACAGAGGGGCTCAGGCGCAGCACAGCACAAAGTTGCGCCTTGATCCATGCCCCATCGCGTGAGCCGATCCGCAGAGCGACCCATGCGCTACCCCGGCAGACCAAGGCGCGAAAACGGTTGAGATCGGCGCGCATTGCCAAGGGAAATTCCGGATCTGCTGCCAGTCGCTCGCAGACAGTCATCAGCATGTCGTGGTTCTTCTGGATCGCCTTGCCCAGATTGCCGCCATGATCGCGCAACATCACTGTCGGCCGGGGATCGTAGCGGAATTTCCATTTCAGGGCGATCCGCAGCATGATCGCCTCGCCATCGGTGAACAGGTCTTCGTGCCAGTGGCATTCGGCAAAGCAGGCACGGCGATAGAGCGGCGACGATATGTCGGGAAAGCCATCGGTATAGTGCCGCAGGATCGCGGGCATGAACGGCCCGTCAACCTTCAGGTATTGGTGTTGCCAGCGCGCGCCGGTTTTCTGGTTGAAGGCCTCGGCCGGGCAATAGGTGACGCCGTAATCGGCGGGCAGGGCGTCCATGATCGCAACCTGCCGCTCCAGCTTGTCGGGCAGCATCATGTCGTCGGAATAGAGCACACAGACATAGTTTCCGCGCGCCGCCGCCACACCCTGGTTGAGCCGCCGCGAAAGCGATTCGTTGGTGTCATTCAGCATCAGCCGGATGCGCGGATCGTCGAACGAACAAATAATCTTCCGCGTGCTGTCAGTGCTGCCGTTGTCGATGATGATCAGTTCGAAATCGGTGAAGGTCTGGGCGAGCACGCTGGCAATCGCCTCACCAACATAGAGGTCGTGATTGTAGCAGTTGAGTACGACGGAAACGGTGGGGGGCTTGCCGTTCACATTCAATCCCCGGCCATCTTCTCGATCGCCCGCTCGAGATGGTCGAGCGTGTCGACCGAATACCAGTTGCGCGGCTGGACGCGCGAAACGAGCAGCTGTCCTTCCGCCATCAGGCTGTCCCAGACCGTGCCGAAATCGCCGTCTGCCGGGGTCATCGCTGCAACCCGCGCCGGATTGAGCACCTGAATTCCGCAGGCATAGATCGGTGACGGTTCATCGCGGGTCAGGCGGGTGACGACCTGATTGTCATGAAAGATGAAATCGCCGTCCAGTCCCGGCACCGGCGCAACCGGCACCAGTAGACAGGGTGGTGCGCCGAGGGCGAAGTAATCGTCTGCCAGTTCGGCAAAGTCGATATCGGTTACATTGTCGCAGGTCAGCACGAAGACCGGCTCGTCGATCTTCGAGAGCAGCGAGTGATGGATCCACCACGAATTGCTCTTGCCATCGGTGTTGTGGACCGAAGTCACCTCATGCTCGATCAGATGTGCGGCGAGCATCGCGCCCTTGTAGCCAACAGTAACATGGATCTGCTCGATCCCTGGACGCAGCTTGCCGATCCCGCGCGCGATCAGCGTCGATTCGGCATAGGGCACCATCGCCTTGGGCATGTACTGGGTTGCCGGCATCATTCGCTGGCCGCGGCCTGCGGCCATGATCACGGCTTGGCGAATGGCGCCCACCACGCCCGCCTTACAGCTCGTCGGCTGCAGGTGGACTGTTGATCAGGGCGAGGATTTCCTCGTTGCTGAGCCGCTCGGTATTGGCGGACGACAGACCAACCTTGGGGTTGCTTTCAGACCGTTCGTTAAACGAGATCACATAGTGCAGAATACCGCCATAGGTGACTTCGCGGGTATAGGGCAGCTCAAGATCCCCGATGAGGAATTCGTCATCGCGCTCGCCCGGGCGGCCGGCGATCTGCTCCCAGCTTCCGCCCTTTGCCCCGATCCATTGCTCCAGGATATCGCGGATCAGCGCGGCCTTCATGTACCGCGAAAGAACCTTGCCGCGCAGCTCGTCGGCGTTGTCGATCGCGGTCAGCACCAGCTTTACCGCCTCATCGACCGAAAAGAAGAAGCGCCGCATGTCTGGCCCGGTCGTGCCGATCACGCCGGTTTCCTCGTGCATTCGTTTCCAGATCGGCAAGACCGAGCCGGTTGACCAGGCGACATTGCCATAACGCACACAGACAAAACGTGTGTCGCTCTTGCCGTCGAGCGAACAGAACATGCGCTCCATCAGCGCCTTGGTCATGCCATAGGTGTTGCGCACCGGCGGCGCGGCCTTGTCGGTCGAGATGCCGATCACCGTGCCAATTCCGCGATCAAGGCAGGCGCGAGCCACATTGGCCGAACCGGTGACATTGACGTCAACGCATTCAAGCGGGAACTTTTCTGCAAGATCGACAAATTTGGTTGCCGCTGCATGGATGACAATGTCGGGCTTGGTTTCGATCAGGGCATCACGCACCGATTCCACGCTCGACACGTCAAGCGGAACAACCTGACAGCCGGTGAAACGCTGGGCGAGCTGGTTCTGCTTATTGTTGCGGGCACCGAGGAAAACCTCGTGAGTCCCCTTCATTGCCAGCCCCAGACGTTTGCCCAGGAAGCCCGTGCCGCCAGTTATGAGCACCCGTTTAAGCATATGTCTGAAAACCCTGTCGTTTTTGAACCGGCGCCAAGCAATATAGGCTGCCAAAGAGCCACCTAATTAACGTCGCGCCCCGGAAGGGCAAGCGCTAAGGTTTGTCCCAGCCGGTTACTGGTTTGCAGATTGTGGAACCGGCGCCAAGGCTATAGGGGATCACGCAAGGGAGGCTGCGGCGCGCGATCCATGTTTGTTTACTGGCTGCTCTTTCTCCTGCCTGCGGTCATGGCCCTGGCCTATCCGGTACAGGACCGGCCGGGCAATCGCGGCCTTTCACAGGGGCTCGCCTTCGCGGCTTTCTTTGTGTTCTATGTCGCGGTTGGTGCCCTGCGCTATGAAACGGGCGGCGATTGGCAGACCTACGACGATACTTTCAACGATATCCGCACAGATACCTTTGCCTATGCGCTGACCCGCACCGATCCGCTTTATGGCATGCTCAACTGGATTTCCGGTCAATTGGGGACCGGCATCTATCTGGTGAACGGGGTGTGCTGCGCGCTTTTGGGCTATGGCACGATTGCGGTGGCCAAGCGCTTTCGTGAACCCTGGCTGGCAGTGCTGATTGCGGTCCCCTATTTGCTGATTGTGGTGGGGCTTGGCTATGTTCGCCAGGGCGCAGCAATTGGTCTGATCCTGCTGGCAGTGGCCAACCTTGATAAATCGCGGCCGCTGCGCACGATTGGCTATCTGCTGCTGGCAAGCGGGTTCCATTCGGTGTCAGCGTTGGTTTTTCCTGTGTTTGCCTGGGCACTGGTGCGGCGGAACAAGGTGTTGGCGGTGTTTGGCACCCTGGCGGCTTCGACGGCTTTCGTAACGCTTCTGGCCCCGCGGCTCGACACCTTTCAGCAAGGCTATGTCGATGCCGATTACGATTCGGGCGGAGCGGCGGTGCGCGTGTTGATGGGCCTGCTCCCTTCGTTGCTGATCCTGATACGTTGGCGTGCGTTCGAAGCCAGTTCGCGGGTGCGCTCGGTCTGGCTGCTGATCGGGCTGGCCAACGTTGGCGCTCTGGTAGGCCTGATCCTCAGCCCGAGTTCAACAGCAGTTGACCGGATCGCACTGTTCTTTTCGGTGATCCAGCTCGCCGTTTATGGCGAGTTCCGCAGTCTGGCCGGCATATCTGACAAGCTAACCCTGCTCACACGCTTGATGCTCATCGCAATTGCGGCTGCCGTGCAGAGCGTCTGGCTGATTTTCGGCACCCATTCGATCTATTGGGTCCCTTACAAGTCGATCCTGCAGTTCCTTTGACCATGCGTAGTCAAAGCGCCGCGCCGCTGATCATGGTCTGCGCCAATCAGGCGTGGAACCTTGTAAACTTTCGTGAAGCGCTGATCCGCACGCTGATTGCGAAAGGCTTTCGGGTTCTGGCGGCCGCGCCACCTGATGCCGAGTACGAAGCGCGATTGACTGCGATGGGCTGCAGCTTTGCGCCGTTGGCGATCGATGCCAAGGGTCTGTCGCCGTGGCGCGATCTGCAAACCCTGTTCGCGCTGCGCCGCCTGATCCGTGCGCGCCGGCCGGCAGCCTATCTGGGCTGGACGATCAAGCCCAACGTCTATGGCTCGCTGGCAGCACATTGGTGCGGCGTCCCTGCCTTCCCCAACGTTTCGGGCCTCGGCACGGCCTTCATCACCAACAATTTGCTCACCCGGGTGGTCAAGGGGCTCTATCGCGCCTGTTTTGCCAGGGCTTCTGGCGTGTTCTTCCAAAATCAGGACGATCGCGATCTGTTTGTGGGGGCAGGCTTGGTCCACGCCGAGCAGGTCCGCCTCTTGCCGGGTTCGGGAATCGATACGAACCATTGGACGCCGCCGCCGGGCGGAAGGCCGAAGCATCGCACTTTCCTGATGATCGCACGGGTTGTGGCGGACAAGGGTGTGCGCGAATATGCCGAGGCCGCCCGACGGATAAGCGCGCGGTTTCCGCAGGCCCGCTTTCAACTTCTCGGCCCGCTTGATGTCGCCAATCGTACGGCGATTTCTGCCGATGAGGTGCGCGGCTGGGTGGCCGACGGGGTAATCGAACACCTTGAACCGCGCGAAGATGTGCGCGGCGCGATCACCGAAGCCGATTTCGTTGTGCTGCCAAGCTATCGCGAAGGCCTGTCGCGCGTGCTTCTTGAGGCTGCCGCAATGGGGCGGCCGATTGTCACCACCGATGTTCCGGGTTGCCGCGATGTCGTGCGCGATGGCGAGAATGGCTATCTCTGCGCCGCCCGCGATGCCGATGCGCTTGAGGCAGCGCTTTTGCGCGCGCTGAAAACGGAAGATGCGGACTGGGCGCGGATGGCAGCGGCGGGCCGCCAGCGGGTGATTGCCGAGTTCTCTCCTGACCGCGTAACACAGATTTACCTCTCGGCACTCGCCGAAGCCGGGGTCATCCCGGGAAAGAAGTCATGACGCCGCATTTCAATCACTTTGCAAATTTTGACCCTTGCCCTAGAAGTACGGGCGAAAGCACCCGGAGGCTGATGCCGGGATTGCTGGATGCATATGCGGGAGAGGTGCGTTGAGCGATCGGAAGCTGGGCCAGACGGGGCGGCGGATCGTAATCTTGATTGCCTGCACGCTGCTGCTTGGCTGCGACAAGCGCGGTGGCAAGATTGCCTATGATCCCAAAAGTTTCGGCCCTCCGGCGCGCGAAGACTATGGCACGCCTGCCTATGATATTCCGCTCGGGCCGATGGATCTGCTGAAGATCAGCTTCTTCCGGGTTGATGATCTGACCAACGAATATCAGGTCGGTGCAGATGGCAATGTCCAGTTGCCGCTGGTTGGTGCCGTATCGGTTCGCGATCTGCGGCCAGAGGAATTCGCCAAAGTGCTTGAGGCGCGGTACGCTGAAAAGTACCTCAACCGCCCTGATATTACCGTTCGGCTGATCAATTCCAACCGCAACAATGTAACTGTGGAAGGCGGCGTCTATGCCGCCGGGGTCTATCCGCTGCCAGGGCAGACGACACTGCTGGGCGCGGTTGCTCTGGCGCGCGGCGTCAACACCAATGAAGGCAACGCCAAGCGCGTGGTGATCTTCCGCAAGCAGCAGGGCAAGACTGTTGCTGCCGCTTTCGATCTGGTGGCGATCCGCCATGGCCAAATGGCCGATCCGCTGGTCTATCCCGGCGATACCGTGGTGGTTGATTCCTCGAAGCTGCGCGGCATTTTCCGTGATCTGGTATCAGCCGTTCCGCTGATCGCCATTTTCAGAACCCTTTGATGCAGGAATGGCGGTGAGAGTGGCTGGCAACGTGGCAGGTGCGCAATTGGCGGGTTCGGCCCCCGATTCAACGCGGGTTTACGCCGATGGTGCTCCTGCGCCGGGTTTCGAGCTGGCGGATATCCTGCGTATCCTGTCCGAGCAGCGCCGCATCATTCTGGGCGCCGGCGTTATCGGCCTGATTCTCGGGATTATCGCCTCGCTGGTGATGACCCCGCTCTACCGCGCCTCGACCTTGCTGGAAATGAACGATTCGGCAGCGCAGATGATCGATGGCGCCATTCGCACCGGACAGAACATGGCGGCGCGCGGCGGCAATCAGGAGCTTCTGGCGACACAGATCGGCCTGCTGAAGAGTGAGGCTTTGGCCCAGCGCGTTGCGCAGGATCTCAATCTGGCCAATTCCCCCGATTACGGCGGCGATCAGGGCACGCGTGACCAGCGCACCAAACGCGCTGTCGGCAATCTGATGAACAACACCGATGTCAGTGCGGTGAAGGGAAGCCTGCTGATTCAGGTCAGCCATGTCGCCAAGGATCCCGAGACAGCAGCGAAGGTTGCCAATGCCCTGGCGCAGGGCTTTATCTCTAGCAGCCTTGAGCGGCGCTATGATTCGTCATCTTTCGCTCGCAAGTTTCTCTCCGACCAGTTGCAGCGGACCAAGGCTTCGCTTGAGGAATCGGAGCGCAAGTTGTTCGACTATTCGATCGCATCCGGGGTTTTCCGCACCAAGTCGGTGACCATTGACGGCAGGACCAGTGAAGGCGGCACGCTCGCACAGGATAGTCTGGCTTCGCTCAATGAAGCGCTCAATTCTGCGCGGGTGCGAAGGATTACGGCCGAACAGGCCTATAAATCGGCATCGCTCGATTATATTGGCGATCAGTCTGCCAATGTTGTCAGTCTGGTGCAGCAGCGCGACGATCTGAAGACCCAGTACGAAGAAAAGGGCAAGCTGTTCAAGCCCGACTATCCGGTAATGCGCGAGCTTCAGGCCCGGATCACCCAACTCGACAATACGATTGTTGCTACACGCAGCCGGGTTTCTGGCAACAAGCGCAACGAACTGCTGGGCGAATACCAGTCTGCCTTGCGGGCTGAGGCCGAAATCCAGGCCAGTGTCAGTGCTGCCAAGGGCGATGTCCAGGGCGAGCGTGGCCGGTCGATCGAATACAATATCCTGCAGCGCGAAGCCGATACCAATCGCGCACTTTACGATGCCCTGCTTCAGCGGTTCAAGGAAATCGGCGTCGCTGGCGGCATTGGCGAGAGCAATGTTGCGATCGTCGATCGTGCCGATCCGCCGCAGGGTGCGTTCCGCCCGCGGTTACCGGTTAACGCCGGGCTCGGGCTCATGCTCGGCATCGCGGTTGGCATTGCCCTCGCCTTTGCCGTCCATATGCTTTTCGATGCCATCGTCGATCCGGCAGATGTGCGCAACAAACTGCACATGCCGGTGCTCGGCGTGATCCCGATGGATACCGAAGAGCGGTCAATGATGGAGGCCCTGGGCGACCGCAAATCGGATGTCTCCGAAGCCTATTACTCGGTCCGTACTGCGCTCAAGTTCTCGCAGCCCAAGGGTGCGCCGCATACTCTGCTTGTCACCTCGACCCGCCCGGGCGAAGGCAAGTCCACCTCGGCCTATGCCATTGCCTCATCGATGGCACGACTGGGCGGCAAGGTCTTGCTGATCGATGCCGACTTGCGCAAGCCGACATTCGTTTCCAGCCGCTCGGACGGCTATGGCCTTGCCCACCTGCTCGGTACCGAAGAACCGCTATCGGCCTATATCGAGGGCACCCAGGTTGAAAATCTGGCGCTCTTGCCGGTTGGCCGCTTCGTTGGTTCGGCGGCAGAACTGCTCAGTTCGAACCGTCTGCCGGCGATCATCGCCGAAGCGCGTGAGACCTATGACATGGTGGTGATCGATGGCCCGCCGGTGCTCGGCCTGACCGACGCGCCGCTGCTGGGCGCCACCGCAGAGGCGACGGCACTGATCATCGAAAGCCGCCAGTCGCGCACCGGCAATGTCTCCGAAATGATCCGCCGCCTGGCCGAATCGGGCAGCAACATCATCGGCGTGATCCTGACCAAGGTTACCGCAAGCGGAGCGGGCTATGGCTACAGCTATTATTCCTACAGCTATGGCGCCGATGGCGTTGGCGGCAAGGTTTCTTCGGATCCCACCCGGTCACTTGACGTGACCGGTGAACAGGACTGAACACAGGCAGAATGCATACCGAGCACCAAAGAGGCGCCAATTCGGGCAACCGGCCCCTTGCCATTCTGGCAGGTGCGGCCTTGTTGGCGCTTGCCCTGTTCGCCCATCTCGGCCGACTGGCAGAATCTCCGGCTGCGGCGCGGGTGCCGGGTCTGTCGATGATTGGCGCGGGCAAGGTGGGCCAGTTGCGCGGCCTGATCCTTGACGAGAACAGCCTGCCGCCTGTTGGTAGCGAGAGAATTGCACGCGAGGCTCTGGCCGGCGCACCGCTCGCCTATGAGCCGTTCTTTGTTGCTGCGGCCGCCGGTTTCCGCAATGTCAGGTCCAATGGCAGCGCAGCCGATGCTGCCCTGCTGACTGAAGCGCTACGCCGCAACCCTCGCGCCCGCGAAGCGCATTTTCTGATGCTCCGCCACGCGGTAGGCGCGGGAAATCTGACACAGGCGATTGAAGAACTCGCGGTGATGAACCGGCTGACGGGCGGCATTGCCGACAAGCTGATGCCTGCCGTCGGCATGGCCGTGCGCAACGTGCGGCAGGCGAATGATGTCGCCGCTGCCCTCGGCCCCCATCCCGAATTGCTCGAATCATTCTTCAGGGGTTTTGCCGATAGTCCAAAGGGCCCCGATGTTTCGATCGCACTGGTCACCCGGCTGCCACGAACTGCTCTGGCTGACCCTGCCGTGCGCGATGCAGCGATTGCCGAGCTGGTCCATGCTCAGGCTTTTGTTCAGGCGCGCGAGCTGTGGGGTGCGGGGATTGGTGGCAGCAGCGGACTGGTGCACAGCGCGGATTTCGCGGACAGCAAAGCCTCGCCACCCTTCAACTGGGCGCTTCAGGAAAATACCAGCGGCGTTGCCGAGCGGGCAAAGGGCGGCGGCGTGTCGGTAGACTATTACGGACGTGTGCCCGGCGCACTGGTCTCGCAGCTGCTCACTCTGCAGCCGGGCCTCTACAAGGCGCGGATCGAATACCGCACCGAAAGCGGATCGCCCGGCGCGCTGGGGCTGCAGTTGCAATGCGTCGGTGCCGAAGCGATGATTTTTGATCAGCCGCTCAGCGCCAAGCCCGGCCTGTTGCAGGTTCTCAATGTCACCTTCCCGGTCCCGGTATCGGGCTGCAAGGGGCAGTATCTTTCGGTCGCCGGGCGCGTGCAGGAAAGCCGCGATCCACAAGCCGTGTGGCTGCGTCGTCTCGATGTAGCACCGGCGGAGAAGAAGTAATGGCCGCGCCCCAGATCGACCTGTTTACCCGGCCCAATGCCACGCTCGCCTATCTTGGCGCGGTGCTGGTGTTTGGCGGGGCGAGTGCGGCAGGGGTCGCTGGCAACTTGCTGCTGCAGGTGCTGGGTGCGGGCCTGACGGCATGGGTGCTGTGGGACCAGAGCGCGGGCGCGCCCCTGCACACCGGGCTCAAGCGCTTCTTCCTCGCCTTGCTGGTTCTGGCTGCGGTGCAGTTCATCCCCCTTCCGCCGGGCATCTGGCAGCATCTGCCCGGGCGCTCAGAGGTCTACCAGGGTTTCGTAAAGCTGGGTGCCGAAGCGCCGTGGCTCACTCTGTCCTTGGCCCCCTGGCATGGACTGGCCTCATTCGCTTGGTGGATCCCCGCATTTGCCCTGTTCGTTGCCATGCGCGCAGCCGATGCTCCATCCAGCCGCCATGTCGTCTGGACAATTGCCGCTGTTGCCTCGGTCTCGGTGTGTTTCGGGGCAATGCAGACCGGGGCTGGCCGCTTCTATTTCTATGAGATCACCAACTATGGTGACGGGCCGGGTTTCTTCGCCAACTCCAACCATCAGGGCTCGTTCCTGCTGGCCGCTCTGGCGCTTTGGGGCTGTTGGTCGATCGGCGAGATGCGCGCGGCCGGCGGTTTCACGCCAAAGCTCGCCTCTGCACAATCGGTGCAAGGCGGGATAGCCCTGCTGCTTGCTTTCGGCGTGATCGTCTCGGGCTCGCTGGCCTGCCAGTTGCTCCTGCTACCGGTGCTCGCAGCGCTGGCTCTGGTGGCATGGCCCGATTTCCGCCTGCCGTTGCCGCTAGTTCTGCTTGCCGCACTGGCGGTGATTGCCGGCTTTGCCCTGTTCCTGGTCTACGGCCCGGCGGCCAACGACCTGACCACCAAAGGCGTGGTTGCAGGCATTTCGCGGCAGGAATTTCTGGCGACGGGCTCAAAGATCCTGCGGGATTTTGCCCCGCTCGGCAGCGGTACCGGCACCTTTCAGGAGCTCTATCGCTGGTATGAGAACCCGGCGATCGTCAGCACCACTTTCGTCAATCACGCGCATGACGATCTGCTCGAAACCCTCATCGAAACCGGCATTTTCGGGCTAGGGACAATTCTGGTTTTTCTTGGTTGGTACGTGCCGCGCGCCTGGGCCTTGTGGGCCGGGGCACGGCGCAATGTCTTGCAGCTCGCCGCCAGTCTGGTGATCGGGGTGGAGCTGGTGCACAGCCTTGTCGATTACCCGCTGCGCACGGCGGCGATGAGCTCGCTCATGGCGATTGCCTGCGTCTTGCTCATCCGTGCGCCGGATGCCCCGCGCAGCCGCGGGCGGAGCAAGGGCAAGCCGGTTCGCGCGGCCGACAAGAGCAAGCCGCGCGATATGATCCGGATTTAGGATTCCGTGATTGGTGCGGCCAAGCCATCCGGCTTGGCCTTGCGGCACCGGCCCGCTCCCCCGCCCGACCACCCAATTATGGTACCCTATGGGCGGTCGGGCGGGGGAGCGGGCCGGTGCCGTATCCGCCGTCAGGCGGACAAAGAATCAGGCCAGCGTAATGTCCGGCGCGTCTTCGCGCTTCATGCCGATCACATTGTAGCCCGCGTCGACATGGTGGATCTCGCCGGTCACGCCCGATGACAGGTCGGACAGCATATAGAGCCCGGCCCCGCCGACATCCTCAATGGTAACATTGCGGCCCATCGGAGAATTGAGCTCGTTCCACTTGAGGATAAGGTTGAAATCGCCAATCCCCGATGCCGCCAGCGTGCGGATGGGGCCTGCCGAGATGGCGTTGACACGGATATTGTCCCTGCCAAGGTCGGCGGCGAGGTACTTCACGCTGGTTTCAAGCGCCGACTTGGCAACGCCCATCACGTTGTAATGCGGGATTACCTTTTCGGCGCCGTAATAGGTCAGCGTCAGGATCGATCCGCCCTCCGGCATCAGCGGCGCGGCGCGCTGGGCGACGGCGGTCAGCGAGTAGACCGAGACGTTCATCGTATTGAGGAAATTGTCGAGGCTGGTGTCCGAATAGCGGCCGCGCAGCTCGTTCTTGTCCGAAGCGCCAACCGCGTGAACGATGAAATCAATCGTCGGCCAGCGCTTGGCCAGCGCAGCGAAAGCCTCATCGAGCGAGGCCATATCCGCGACATCACAAGGGAACACGAAATCACTGCCCAGTTGCTCGGCGAGCGGGCGGCAGCGCTTTTCGATCGCGGCATTGGGATAGGTGAAGGCCATTTCCGCCCCCGCCTCATGCAGCTTTTGCGCAATCCCCCATGCCAGCGATTTGTCGTTCGCCAATCCCATGATCAGGCCACGTTTGCCCGCCATCAATCCCGTCATTCTTGCTCAACCTTGTTTGTGTTCGCCATTTCGCACGAAAGACCATCCGTACGTCCGATCGCATCGCGCTCCTCCGGACTCTCAGCCAAGGCGGCGTTGAGTTCGGCTCCGATTACCAGTCCTAATCCCACTAGCCAGAAAAAGAAAAGGGCGATCATCACCCCGGCCAGACTGCCATAGGTGAGATCGTAGTGGAAAAGCGAGCGAAGCACCCACGGAAGCGCGACCGAAACCGCAACCCACCATACTGTGACGAACAGCGCTCCGGGCCATTTCGGAAATGCCCGCCCGCTGTATCGCGGTGGGGTAAGCGATATGAACAGCAGGTGCAGCGAAAGGTAGAGCATCAGGGCGGGGCCGACCCTGCCCAGCGCCACGCGCCCCAGCAGATCACCGGCACGCGGAGACCAGGCGACGATCGCCTGCTCCAGCGCGCCAATCGCAACCTGTGCGGTGAGCGAGAACAGCAGGAAAATCACCGCAACAATGATGATCCCGGTTGAAAACAGACGATTGCGCCAGAAGGCTACTGTCGGCGGGGTGCCATAGGCACGGCGCAGCACGTCGCGGATGGTCTCGATCAGACTGCCGACCGTCCAAAGGCCGACCAGTCCGCCGATCCACAGCAGCCAGCCCTGCCGCGCCTCGATTACATCATGGGCGACCGGAGCCAGCGCCTTGGCGACAACGGGGGGGACGGCGAGGAGGAAGGCATTCACCGATGCCTCGCGGTCCTGCACTTCACCGACAGCCGAAAAGATCGCCGCACCAAGAATGAAGAACGGGAACAGGGCAACGATGGTGGTATAGGCAAGATTGCCCGCATGGATGAAGCCATCGTTCCACGCGCCGGTCCACACACGGGTGAATACCCGGTGCAGGCGGGAGCCTTTGGCAAACCGCGCGGCAAATGAGCCCTCGGATTTTGCCGCGATCTGCCGGCGTGCTTCGGGGGAGAGGTCAGGGACGACGAGCGGCATGCGGCTCGCTTCGTCGACCGAGCGCTCCTCCATGCTCAGACACCCAGCCGCGAGCGCGGGTTGCGGGTATCACGCCAGCCTTCGAGCCGGGCCTTGAGATCTTCATCGGCGGGCGGCAGATCGATCTCCAGCGTCACCAGCTGATCGCCGCGCGAGCCATCCTTGCGGGAAAAGCCCTTTTCCTTGAGCCGCAGCGTCTTGCCCGAGCTTGATCCCGGTGCAACGGTGAGCATCACTGCACCTTCAGCCGTCGGCACCTTCACTTTGGCCCCGTTCACCGCTTCATCAAGCGTAATCGGCAGGTCAACGCGCAGGTTGTCACCATCGCGGCGGAAGAAGTTGTGAGGCTCGATGGTGATGGTGACAATCGCATCGCCATTGCCGCCGGGGCCAGGTTCGCCCTTGCCGGCAAGGCGCATCTGGGTGCCTTCCTCAACACCGGCTGGAAGCTTTAGGTCGATGGTCTTGCCGTCTGACAGTGTAATCCGCTGGGGCGCGCGGGTCGCTGCGTCGGTCAGGCTGACTTTCAGGCGATAGCTGACGTTGTTGCCTTTGGGCGCAGGCCTTCTGCCGCCGCCAAAGCCGCCGCCAGCACCGCGTCCGCCGCCGAACAGGCCATCGAACAGGTCGGAAAGGTCAATCCCTTCGGCCGCCCCGCCGCCGCCAAACGGATTGCCGCCGCCCCCGAAGCCGCCGCCTCCGCCACCAAAGCCGCCCCCGCCAAAAGGGCTGGCGGGATTGCCATCGCCATCGATCTCGCCGC
The DNA here is from genome assembly GCA_947451145.1 of Sphingomonadaceae bacterium. Classification (GTDB taxonomy): domain Bacteria; phylum Pseudomonadota; class Alphaproteobacteria; order Sphingomonadales; family Sphingomonadaceae; genus Novosphingobium. Next base: position 136,368 of record CANFXW010000006.1, read on the forward strand.
GATCAAACTGGCCCCGCTTGTCCTTGTCGGACAGCAGATCATAGGCGCGCGTCACTTCGCTGAAGCGCTCTGACGCCTTGGGATTGTCCTTGTTACGGTCGGGGTGAAGCTCCTTGGCGAGCTTGCGATAAGCGGACTTGATGTCCTTCTCGGTCGCTGACCGTGCTACGCCAAGGGTTGAATAGGGGTCTGCCATCGCGCCTTAGCTAGGATCATGCAGGTGAAACGGCAAGGCCGTGGTGGCGCAGAACGTTATAAGTGTCTAATGGGACTATTATGTCAGACGAAGCAGACACCATCCTTGGTGAAAACCCTTTCGCCCTGTTCGACGAGTGGTTTGCTGAAGCCAAACGCCATGAACCCAACGATTCGGACGGAGTCGCGCTCGCCACGGCCACTCCTGATGCCGCGCCATCGCTGCGTATGGTCTTGCTGAAAGGGCACGGGCCGGACGGATTTTTGTTCTATACCAATGCACAGAGCCGAAAAGGGGGCGAACTTCTTGCCAATCCGCAGGCGGCAATGCTGTTCCACTGGAAGAGTTTGCGCCGCCAGATCCGGATCGAAGGACGGATAGAACAGGTGAGCGACGAAATGGCCGATGCCTATTTTGCCAGCCGCGCGCGCGATTCACAGATCGGCGCGCTGGCGTCTGACCAGTCGAGGCCCTTGCCTTCCCGCGCCCATTTCCTCGGCCGGATCGCCAAGATTGCGACCAAATATTTCGGGCGTGACATTCCCCGCCCGCCCCACTGGACCGGCTTCCGTCTGGTCCCCAGTGCTTTTGAATTCTGGCAGGACCGGCCCTTCCGCCTGCACGAACGCCGCCACTTCCTTCCCGATCCAGCCGCGCCGAGCGGTTGGTCCAGCACGTTGTTGTTCCCATGAAGATCCGCTCTGCCAACACCGATTCCGCCTCGCTCAACCGCAGCGCGGCCTTTGCCAGCATCACGGTGGCAATGTTGCTTGCCGGTATGAAGGCATGGGCGGTGATCCAGACCGGATCGACCGCCATGCTCGGCAGTCTGGCCGATACCGTTCTCGACCTGATCGCCAGCCTTGCGACACTGGCCGGGGTCTGGGTCGCTGCGCAGCCTGAAGACCGCCACCACCGCTTCGGCCATGGCAAGGCAGAGGCGCTGGCGGCGATGTTCCAGGTCACGCTTATCTCGATTTCGGCGCTGACGCTGGCGATGCGTTCGGTGCAGCAGTTCCTTGCCCATGCCAAAACCGAGTCTGCCGGGGATGGCATTCTGGTTTCGGCGATCGCCATGGGCGCGACCCTTGCTCTGCTGGCGTGGCAGCGGCACGTTATCAAGAAGACCAACAGCCTCGCGATCAGCACCGATCACGTTCACTACCAGTCAGACCTCGCGCTCAACCTTGCAGTGATTGCTGCTCTGGCGATCGAACAGTTCGCCGGGATTGCCGGAGCCGATGCCCTGTTCGGCCTCGGCATTGCGCTGTGGCTTGGCTGGGGCGCGTGGGGTGCGTCGCAGGAGGCGATCACCCAGCTGATGGACAAGGAATGGCCCGAGGAAAAGCGCAGTGAATTCGTCAAGGTCATGGCCCGCCACCCGGAACTGCGCGGCGTCCACGACCTGCGCACCCGCACTTCGGGCAATCGCGATTTCGTTCAGTTCCACGTCTGGGTCGATCCGGAAATGACCATCAGGCAGGCGCATCAGGTAATGGACGAGATCGAAATCAAACTGCACGCCGAATTTCCGGGCGTCGAAATCCTGATCCATCCCGATCCCGAAGGCCATGTCGATACCGGCATCGGGGCAAAGGATTTGATGCCTGCTCCCGAATAGGGGCGATTACTCTTTCGGGAACAGGCTGATGATCTCGGTCAGGTGATCGAGCACCAGTTTGCGCTCGTCGTGGGTGCTCTTGCCCAGCCGTACTATAGTCAGCTTCTGGGTCGGCGAGACGATCACATATTGGCCCAAATGGCCAAGGCAGGCGAAAAGGCTCGCGGGGGCCTTGCCCGGCATCAGCACGACATCGCCATCAGCCTGCGGGCGGTTGAGCCAGACCTGCGCGCCATAGCCGGGGTTGCGAGGGGAAGGGCTGGTCATGAATTCAATCCAGCCGCGTGGCAGCAATTGTGCGCCTTTCACGGCGCCGCCGTTGCGCAGGAACTCGCCGAACTTGCCCCAGTCGCGCGCAGTGGCGTGGATCAGGCTGGAGCCGACCAGTGTGCCCGCCGCGTCGTATTCGGGCACAACGCTTTTCATGCCGACGGGATCGAACAGGCGGGTCTTGAGGTAGTCGCTAACGGCCGCACGCCGCACATCGGGATCAGGCCGGTCGGTGAGCGATCGTGCGGCGATGTCCGACAGGATCACGGTCGTGGCGCTGGAGTATTTCCACACCCGGCCGGGCTCGGCCTCAAGCGGCTGTTCTTCGGCCCAGGCGGCCATGTTGTCGCGGCCATCAAGGAACAGCATCCGCACTTCGCCCGATTCGTAAACCGGATCGCTGGCTTCGCTGTGGCGCAGGCCGGATCGCATTTGCAGCAACTGGCGCAGGGTGATTGCACCGCGCGGGTCGCCCGGGCGCTGCCAGGCGGGGACCGGCGCGCTGGCGTCGAGCGCCAGTCGCCCGTCAGACACGAGCATTCCGATCATCACCCCGGTAACGGTTTTCGACATCGACCAGCCGATCAGGCGGGTGTCCTTGGTGTATCCTGTGCCATAGCGCTCGGCGACGATGCGGCCTTCGGAGAGCACCAGCAGCGCCCGGGTCTCGCCAGCATCCTTGTCCGCAAACAAGGCATCGACTGCACGGGCCAGCGCCACGCGCGGAACGCCCGGATCCTTGACCACGGCGGCCTCTGCCTCATGACTCAGCGGCGGCGGCGGGGCAGGCTCGCCTTTGCCGCAGCTCGCAAGGGCTGGCAGCAGGGCGAGCGGCAGGATAAGAGAGGTAAGGCGCGACACCATGGCGCGCGCTTCATGCACGGGAACAGGGTCACATGGCAATGCTTGGCAGATCAGGGCTTGGCGGACTGCGCGGGAGACGTTTCACAGCAAGGCTGACGCGCAGGCGCTGGCCTTGGGTAACGCTGGCGGCTTTCGCGGGCCTGATCGCGTGGTTTCACACGCCAATCATGGGCTATGCCCGCACCGGTGCCTCGTTCGGGGCGCATATCACTTGCTCGTGCCGCTATATCGAGGGGCGCAGTCTGGAAGATTGCCGCAAGGATTTCGAGAAAGGCATGGGGCTGGTGATGCTCAGCGACAATCCGGCGGCCAAGAGTGTTACCGCCCGCTTCCCGCTGCTCTCGGCCCAGACCGCGACCCTCCGCGAGGGGCAGGGCTGTGTGGCGGAGAACTGGAACAGCTAGGTCGCAGACGTAGTTGCTTCGATCCAGCCACCGCCGACCACCCGCTCTCCGGCATAGATCACCGCGGCTTGACCCGGCGACACGCCATATTCCGGCGAGACGAAGTGCAGCGTCGTCGCCGCGCCATCGCCAAACGGACCTTCCAGCATGACCGGCACCGGCTTGGCCAGTGACCGCACTTTGGCGGTCAGCGGCTCATCAGGCAGCGCACCAATCCGGTTGGTTTCACCAATCCGCGCCGATGCCACGGCGAGCAGATGGCGGGGGCCAACAATCACGCGTGATGTCGCGGCATCGATACCGGTTACATAGAGCGGCTCGGCAAGCCCGCCGATCTCGAGGCCCCGGCGCTGGCCGACAGTATAGTGGATCACGCCCTTGTGCTCACCCAGCACCGCGCCGGTTGTCGCATGGACAATCTCGCCCCCGGTCTCTGCCTCGGGCCGGATCTTGCGGACCACCGCGGCGTAATCGCCCTCGGGGACGAAGCAGATGTCCTGACTGTCGGGCTTGGTGGCGACGCGCAGGCCGTATTGTTCGGCCAGCGCGCGGACCTGAGGCTTGGGCAGTCCGCCCAGCGGAAAGCGCAGGTAATCGAGCTGTGCTTCGGTAGTGCCATAGAGGAAGTACGACTGGTCTCGCGCCGGATCGAGCGCACGGTGCATCTGAACGCCACCTGCGGTCTCGACGCGCCGCACATAATGGCCGGTGGCTAGACAATCCGCCCCCAGATCGCGCGCCATGGCGAATAGGTCGGTGAACTTCGGCCCCATATTGCAGCGGATGCAGGGAACCGGCGTGCGGCCAGAAAGATAATCTTCGGCGAAGCGTTCAACCACGGATTCGCGGAAGGCGCTCTCGTGGTCGTGGACATAGTGGACGATACCAAGCCGGTCGGCGACGGCGCGGGCATCGCGAATATCATCGCCAGCACAGCAGGCACCTTTGCGGGAGCTCGCTGCGCCATGATCGTAAAGCTGGAGCGTCACGCCGATCACTTCGGCGCCACTTGCCGCTGCTAGCGCTGCGACAACTGACGAATCCACCCCGCCCGACATGGCGACAACCACGCGTTTCTCGGCGAGCGTTCCACCGGAATTGCCCGGCAGTTGAAATAGCTCAGGCCAGCTTGGCAATATTTCAGAGGTGGAGGCGGTAACCATGGCTGCGCCCATACACGGGCCGGGCGGCAGCGACAAACCCGGAGCTACGTAGTCCGGTTTATACTTCTTAACCATGGTCAAGATTGGATGAAGGCGATCTTTACCTCACCTTGACCACTTCTGTCCTAAAAGCTGTGTCATGGAATTGGCATTTGATCATGTGCGCGTCGATTCAGCTGGCTTTTCCGGCGGTTTGACCGTGCCCGGCTGTGAGTCGCGGCATGCCAGCCTGCCCGACTGGTCCGGGCTCAAGGCACGTTTTATTGCCGCGCATGCCCTGCGTCGCGAACTGGCACTTACCTTTGCGGCCGAACCTGCCGGTGGCAGCTTTCTCGCCGAATCGGAGCCGGTTCTTGCGGCAGGTCGGGGAAATACAGCGCAGAATGATGCCAATCCCTCACGGGACGTTAACCCTACTGCTTCAGCCAATGGCAAACCCCTTGGCGCAATTGAGGATCACATCGTCGGCAACCCCGACCCGGCGAGCGAGGAAGAGTATGATTGAGAATCAGGATATCCGGCCAGCCATGGTCATCGGCCCGCTCGGCGAGCCGCTCACACTGGATTCGCTGCCGCCGCCGAACACCACCCGCTGGGTCGTGCGACGCAAGGCAGAAGTGGTTGCTGCCGTTAATGGCGGGCTGCTGACCATCGAAGAAGTGTGCGAGCGCTATACGCTCACGCTGGAAGAATTCGCCGGTTGGCAACGTGCAGTTGATCGCTCCGGCATGCAGGGACTGCGCGTCACCCGGATCCAGCATTACCGCGAGCTTTACGAGCGCCAGCTCAAATACTGAATTCCGCAAGCAGAGCCAATTTACCAGCGGCCGGGGTCCCAAAAGGGCTCCGGCCGCTGTTGTATTTGTACTACAATCAGTGACATCTCCCGCATTGCCACGGTGTTGGTCGAAGCCTATGACAAGACCGTCGAACTAATCTTGCCTCCGGCGCATGTCGGGGGTGACATAGTCGTGTAATACAGTATAAGGCTGTAATCAGGGACAGCCAGACCAGCTACAATCAGGGCAAATGCCGGATGAATTACGAATCGCGCATCGATTCTTCGAGTGATCACAATGCGACCCTCGCCAATCCGCTTGAAGGGGTTGACGAGGAGGATCGCCGTTCGCGCAAGCGGACGATCATCATTATTGCGCTGGCCGCGCTGTTTATTGTCGGCATTTGGTTCCTCATGCATCGCGGCGGCGCGGATGAGGCTGGTGATGGCAAGGATCAGGCGCCAACCGTTTCCGTGATTTCCCCAGGTGCGACGACGATTCAGGGCCAGATCAACGCTAACGGATCGCTCGCCGCTCGTCGCGAGATGCCGGTTGGTGCGGTTGGCGAAGGCGGACAGGTGCGTTCGGTGCTGGTCGAAGCGGGCCAATGGGTTCGTGCCGGGCAGGTGCTCGCCGTTATTGATCGCTCGGTTCAGATCCAGCAGGCGGCTGCCCAGTCGGCGCAGATCTCCGTGGCGCAGGCCAATGCGCGACTGGCGCAGGCCAATCTTGATCGCGCGCTGAAGCTGGTTGATCGCGGTTTCATCTCCAAAGCCGACGTTGACCGGCTGACGGCCACCCGCGATGCGGCTGCCGCGCAGGTCAATGTTGCCCGCGCCCAGTCGGGCCAGATCGGTGCACAGATGGCGCGGCTTAACATCGTTGCCCCTGCCGATGGTCTTTTGCTCGAACGCAAGGTCGAGCCGGGTCAGGTTGTCTCCCCGGGCAGTGGCGTTCTGTTCCGCATCGCCAAGGGCGGCGAGATGGAAATGCTCGCCAAGCTGGGTGAAGTCGATATGGCGCAAATCACCACCGGCATTTCGGCAGACGTTACCCCGGTTGGCGCGGCCAAGACCTTTACCGGGCAGGTCTGGCAGACATCGCCGGTGATCGATCCGGCAACCCGGCAAGGCACGGTGCGCATTGCTTTGGCCTATGCCCCTGAACTGCGCCCCGGCGGCTTTGCCAGCGCGGTGATCAAGGCAGGATCAGTCGTGGCTCCGATGTTGCCTGATTCGGCGATCCTCTCGGATGCCAAGGGATCCTATGTCTTTGTTGTCGATAAGGACAACAAGGCAGAACGGCGCGACGTGAAGACGGGGTTGGTGACCGATACGGGTATTGCCATTATCTCGGGGCTTTCGGGCAAGGAGCGTGTCGTGCTGCGTGCAGGCGGGTTCCTGACACCCGGAGAGGTCGTCAAACCGGTCCAGGCAAAGAAATAGTCATGCAGGATAGGCGTTTGCCATGAACTTCCGCAATATCTCGGCTTGGTCGATCCGAAACCCGGTAGTGCCGATCATCCTGTTTGTCGGGCTGATGCTGCTGGGTCTGGTCTCGTTCAGCAAGATGACGATCCAGGACATGCCGGATATCGAATTTCCGGCCGCGATTGTCGTTGTGTCACAGCCTGGCGCCGCACCGACCGAGATTGAAACGCAGATCACGCAAAAGGTCGAAGCGGCAGTCCGCACGATCAGCGGCGTCGATACGATTTCGTCTACGGCAAGCGAAGGCAACAGCCAGACTGTAGTGATGTTCCAGGTCGGTACCGACATCAACGAAGCGGTGAACGAGGTAAAGAACGCGGTCGATCAGGCGCGCGGCAGCCTGCCTGACGGCATCCTTGAACCTCAGGTTATCAAGGCGAAAGGCGGCGGCAACGAAATCGGTTTCTGGGCGGTAACGGCCGACGATATGACTTTGGAACAGCTGTCGTGGTTCATCGACGATACGTTGTCCAAGCGTCTGCTATCAATTCCCGGGATGGCCACCGTTGACCGTGCCGGCGGCGTGACGCGCGAAATTCGCGTTACACTCGATCCGGCACGGATGCAGTCGCTTGGCGTTTCCGCATCGCAGGTCAACGGCGTTCTGCGGCAGCTCAACATCAATTCTGCTGGCGGCAAGTCAGAAATTGCCGGGTCGCGGCAATCGGTTCGCGTCCTTGGCAATGCCCGCGACGCCTATGAGCTTTCGCAGATCGATATCCCGCTCGGCGGCGGTCGAACAGTTAAGCTGAGCGATTTTTCCAAGGTTGAGGACAGTTATGGCGAACTGACCTCTTTTGGCAAAATGGGCGGGAAACCCGTTGTTACCTTCGACATCACCCGTGCGCGCGGCGCTTCGGATGTGGCGGTCTATGACGAGACAGTGAAGGAGCTGGAAAAGCTCAAGAAAGAGCATCCCGGCATCCATTTCAAGCTGCTGTTCAATTCGGTGCAGTACACTAGGATGCAGTATGAAAGCTCGATTTCGAGCATCGTCGAAGGGGCGATTCTGGCGGTTATTGTCGTGTTCTTCTTCCTGCGGGATTGGCGGGCGACAGTGATCTCCGCCATTGCCATTCCCCTCTCGGCCATTCCGACGTTCTATTTCCTCCAGTCGTGGTTCGGCTTTTCGCTGAACAGCCTGTCCCTGCTCGCATTGGGCCTGGTCGCGGGTGTTCTGGTTGATGATGCCATCGTCGAGATTGAAAACATCGTCAGACACATGCGAATGGGCAAGAGCGCCTATCAGGCGTCCATTGATGCGGCTGACGAGATCGGTCTGGCCGTGGTCGCCACCACTTTCTCGATCGTTGCCGTGTTCCTGCCGGTTGGCCTGATGGGCGGCATTCCGGGCCAGTTCTTCATCAGTTTCGGCATGACCGTTGTGGTTTCGGTGCTGCTCAGCCTGATCGTCGCACGGACCATCACGCCGATGGTGGCCGCCTATTTCCTTCAGGCGCACGGCGCTGCCGAACACGCGAGCGGCCCCTGGATGGATCGCTATCTGTCGATCTTGCGTTGGACGCTGGATGCAAGCCAGGCAAAGGCTCTCCGCGCGCAGTTGAAGCGGGTTCCGGCCCGCTGGTATCACTATCTGTTCGAAACCCTGATCATCGTTCTGCTTTTCGTTGCATTCGTGGGCGTAACCGCCAGCCTCTACAAGCTGGCGTTGAAGGTTGAACTGGTCGCGAAGTATACTCTCCTCGCTCTGGCAGGGCTTGTCCTGTGCGCTTTTGCCGGCCTGGTGGTTTCTGTCATTCTGGCCAAAGGCATCAACAAGGTTGTCGGTGTTACGGGCGGCGGCTTTGCAAAGTGGCATGGCTTCTTTGTTGAGCGGTATCGTGCGCGTCTGAAAGACCACCGGGTATGGATGGTTGGTATTGGCGTTGGTTCGCTGGCGCTGACACTGTTTCTGTTCACCCGGTTACCGATGCAGTTCTTCCCTTCGTCGAACCTGGATTTCAGCATGCTGACGATCGAAATGGTTCCGGGCACTACGCTGGCCCAGACAGAGACCGTTGCAGATCAGGTGGCCGCCGTTGTTTCGCAGGATCCTGACGTTGAATCGGTGTTTGAGCGCGCTCGCGAGGGCAATGGCCGCCTGTTCGTGACGCTCAAGCGGGATCGCAAAAAGACCAGCATGGAATTCGAACGGGCCATGACGCCCAAGTTGCAGGCCATCCCCGATGCCCGCGTGGCATTTCAGGCGATGAATGGCGGCGGCGGTGGTGGCGGTTCCGGTCGCGCCATTTCGATCATGCTGTCGGGTTCCGATCCCGATCTGCTCGGTTCGACAGCGGCTACGCTGATCGATCAGATGAAGGACGTTAAGGGCCTGGTCGCGCCGCGCATTGCTGCAGACATGCGGCGGCCCGAAGTGATTGTTCGCCCGCGCATGGATCTTGCCGCCAGCCTTGGTGTCACGACATCCGCGCTCAGTCAGGCGATCCGTATCGCGACGATCGGCGATATTGACCAGAACGCTGCCAAGTTCTCGCTCAGCGACCGGCAGGTGCCGATCCGCGTCCGTCTTTCCGAGGATTCACGCCGCACACTGTCGACGATTCAGAACCTTCCCGTGGCAACCGCATCGGGCGGTTCGGTGCCGCTGTCCAGCGTTGCCGAGATTTCGCTCGGCTCCGGCCCGATTTCGATCCAGCGCTATAACCAAAGCCGCCGCGTGGTAATCGGGGCCGACGTTGCCCAAGGGTTCGCCGAAGGTACGGTTACCCAGGCCATCAACAAGCTGCCGATCATGGAGCATCTGCCGCCAGGCGTTTCGAACGCCCCGGTTGGCACGGCGCGCTGGCAGGCTGATATGATGACCAGCTTCGCCCAGGCTCTACTGGCCGGCGTGCTTCTCGTCTTCTCGGTGCTGGTGCTGCTTTACCACCGCTTCGTATCGCCGCTGGTGAACATGGGGTCGCTGTTTCTGGCACCACTCGGCGGACTAATCCTGCTGGCCGTTCTGGGCCAGCAGCTCTCGATGCCAGTGCTCATCGGCATTCTGATGCTGTTTGGCATCGTCGCCAAAAACTCGATCCTGCTGATTGACTTTGCCATCGAGGAAATGGGCAAGGGGGCGGACAAGTTCGATGCCATCGTCGAGGCTGGCCACAAGCGCGCCCAGCCAATCATCATGACAACTGTCGCCATGACTGCCGGTATGATCCCCACGGCCCTTTCGCTCGGCGGTGACGGGGCTTGGCGCGCGCCAATGGGCACGGTTGTGATCGGCGGGCTTGTCTTGTCGACACTGCTCACGCTGGTGATCGTGCCGGCGGGCTTCAGCCTGGCAGACGGCGTTGAAAAGCGGCTCGGACCGTGGCTGCGCAAAAAGTTCCTGTCGTACCAGCCAGACGACGCCAAGGTGGCCCGCTATCCCAGCGCGGTTCCCTCCGCTCCGCCGGAAGCGCTTGCCGCCGAGTGAGCGCCCGGCTTCAGACAATGCCCGCAGACAGGGCGCGGACAATGCGGATCGCCGCCACAGGGCTGCTTGTTGCCATGGCCGCGCTGTTCCTGATTGCGCGACTGCTGGTCCATACCAATCCGGCCTGGAGCTGGCTGCTGGCCTTCAGCGAAGCAGCGATGGTTGGCGGTCTGGCAGACTGGTTTGCCGTAACCGCGCTGTTCCGCCACCCGCTTGGCCTGCCGATTCCGCACACGGCAATCGTGCCGGAAAACAAGGACCGCATCGCCGAATCGATGGCGGGCTTTATCCGCGACAACTTCCTGACCCCCGCCGTTGTCGCGCGGCGGATGAGCACGATGAACATGGCCGCCGCCATGGGCGATTTCCTCGTCGACCCGGCCCGCGGTGAAGGTGGTGGCAGCCGCCTGCGCAATGGTGCCGCCAGCCTGTTCGCCGATATGCTCCAGTCGCTGGACCCCGAACAGATGGGCGGCATGGTCAAGAAAGGCCTGCGCAGCCAGCTTGAACGGCTCGATGTCTCGCCGCTGCTCGGCAACCTGCTCGGCTCGGCGATTGCCGATAAGCGTCACATGCCGCTGCTCGATTCGATGCTGCGCTGGACCGGGATCACGCTCGAGGCCAACGAGGATCTGCTGCGCAAGCTGATCCACGATCGCGCCAACGGCATACTGCGCTGGACCGGGCTCGACGAAAGCCTGGCCAATGCAATCCTTGACGGGCTGTTCAAGCTGATCGCCGAATGCGTGGTAGTGCCTGATCATCCGGTGCGGCTGAAGGTTGAGGAAGGGCTGGAAAATCTGGCCGAAAAGCTCGCGCATGATCCCGAAATGCAGGAGCGGGTTTCGCGGCTGAAGCTGGAGCTGCTCGCCAACCCGGCGATGGCGGCGTGGATGGATTCGATGTGGGAGCGGACCAGGCTCGCCCTGCTCAGCGCCGCGCGTGATCCGGACCGGGCGCTGTCCGGACAGCTTGGCCAGAGCCTCGCCGAACTGGGCGCGGCTTTGAAGCGTGATCCCAATCTGCAGCGCCTCGTCAACCGCTTCGTCCGCCGCACGACCGTCGGCATTGCCAGCCGTTATGGCGACCAGATTGTCCGGCTGGTTTCGGAAACGGTGAAGCGCTGGGATGCCTCCACCGTCACCACCCGCATCGAAGGCGCGGTGGGGCGCGATCTGCAATTCATCCGGATCAACGGTACGCTTGTCGGCGGACTGGTCGGCGTGGCGATCCACGCCATCAATATGGTGATGCCATGAGTGCGGCCCAACCTTCCGCTCCACTGCTGGTTACCGAACGCCTTGAGCTGTGGCAGCCCTGCGCTTCAGACTTGCCCGATCTGCTCGCCCTGATCGAGGACGAGGAAACCCGGCGCTTTCTGGGTGGCCGCCCGGCATCGATGCAGGATGTCTTTGAACGGCTCCACCGCAACGCCGGATCATGGGCGCTGCACGGCTATGGCACCTTTTTGGTCCGCGCCAGGGGGGAAGGCCGGATCATCGGCAACTGCGGCGTGTTCCGCTCGTGGCGCGGCATCACCGGGCTGGACGATGTCCCCGAAGCCGGCTGGATCGTCCACCGCGACTGGTGGGGCAAAGGCGTGGCCGGCGAAGTGATGCGCGCCGTGCTGGCATGGTTCGACCAGACGCACGGGAGCCAGCGCATCGGCTGCATGATCGAAGAGGGCAACGCCGCCAGCGAAAGGCTCGCGGCGGCGCTGGGCTTTGTGGAATACGGAAGGCACCAGCCGGATGGCGAGGCGCGGGCGCTGGTGCTGTATGAGCGGGGCTAGATAGCGGGTTGAGGTTGACACAGTTGACAGTGTGTAAACCTCGATGTGAGCCATATTACCGTTGAATATCAATATGGCATTTGCCGATAGTGACAACGCGCAACGCGCGAAGAATTGACCTAGGCTGCGTGCATGTCACAGCAGATCGACAATTTGAAAGAGCGCCGCGCCCATTGCCGGACGCTTGTGCATTATGGCGAAGGCGGTGCGTGTAGGAAAGCGGAGAGGGTTAGATGAACTGGAAATGGTATTGTGCGAGCCGCTTATGTCCTGTTAACCGCTCGAATTGCCAATTGGGGAGCGCGCATGAAAATCTTCAGGTTCGCCGGATTACTCGCAATGGTCGGATCGGTTGCTTCCGCCCAGGTGGCGTCGCCCGCTGCACCGATTCCGACGAACGTTCTCCGCCCGGACGGCCCCTGGAATGTCGACTATGCCCCTGATGAATGCCGTTTGATTCGGGCCTTTGGCAAGGACGACAAACAGATAATCCTGCGTCTGGCGCGTGGCTCGGGGCTCAGAGAGTTTGATTTTGTTGTGGCGGGACCTTCCATCCCGAAGCTGCAATTGCGACTTTCCGGTGCAATCCGGCTTTCGCCGCAAGGTATTGAGCAGAAATCGCAAGGCTATTCGATGCCACTGCCAAATACCAAGATGCGCTTTGTCCGGTTCTATGATCTCGACACGTCGATTTTCCATTCGATTACCGGGTCCCAGATCCTCGAAGTGACTGCGGACAAGGCATTTTCGGTTTCCTTACTGCTGACTGGCAGCCATGCAGCAATCGATGCGCTCAACACGTGTTATGATGATTTGCTGGTCAGCTGGGGGCTTGATCCGGCGAAGTTGAGGGAGCCGAAATTCTTGCCAACTCCCACCGGAAATCCCGGGAATTGGGCGACGACAAGTGATTATCCGAAAGAAGCTTTGCGCAACAACCTAGCGGGCGAGGTTCGATTCATGGTTATCGTCGACGAGCAGGGGAAAACGAGAGACTGCAAAGTGGTGCATGGCAGCGGCGTGCCCATGCTTGATCAGACGACCTGCTCACTTATTTTACGCCGCGCGCGGTTTAAACCAGCAAGAGATGCGTCCGGCAATGCAATGGTCAGCTATTACGTGAACCGCGTGCGCTGGATGATTCCCAATGACTGAATCAAAAAGCCCCAGAGTTTCCCCCGGGGCCTTTCGTTCTCAAATCAAGCTTCAGCTCAAAGCTTGCCAGTCAGCTCCGGCACGGCATTGAACAGATCGGCGACCAGTCCGATGTCCGCCACCTGGAAGATCGGGGCGTCTTCGTCCTTGTTGATCGCGATGATCGACTTGGAATCCTTCATGCCGGCGAGGTGCTGGATGGCGCCCGAGATGCCGATGGCGAAGTAGACTTCCGGAGCGACGATCTTGCCGGTCTGGCCGACCTGATAGTCGTTGGGCACATAGCCCGCGTCAACCGCAGCGCGGCTGGCGCCGACTGCCGCACCGAGCTTGTCGGCGAGCGGGAAGATGGTGGCCTGGAAGGTTTCTGCATCCTTCAGCGCGCGGCCGCCCGAGACGATGATCTTGGCTGCGGTCAGTTCCGGACGCTCGCTCTTGGCGATTTCCGCGCCGACGAAGCTCGAAAGACCGGCGTCACCGGCACCCGAAGCTGCCTCGACGCTGGCCGATCCGCCACTGGTTTCTGCCTTGGCGAAGGCAGTGCCGCGCACGGTGATCACCAGCTTGGCGTCGCTGCTTTCCACCGTGGCGATGGCGTTGCCGGCATAAGTCGGACGGGTGAAGGTCTTGGGGCCTTCGACCGAGAGAATGTCCGAAATCTGGGCGACATCGAGCAGGGCAGCAACGCGCGGGGCGATGTTCTTGCCGTGCGCCGTGGCGGGGGCGAGGAAGGCATCATAGCCAGCCATCAGGCCGGCCACCAGCGGCGCAACGTTTTCGGCGAGCTGGTTGGCATAGGCTGCGTCGTCAGCGAGCAGCACCTTGGCGACGCCAGCGACCTTGGCCGCGGCATCGGCAGCCGCCGAAGCAGCAGAACCGGCGACGAGCACGTGGACTTCGCCGAGCTTGGCGGCGGCGGTGACAACGGCCAGAGTGGCGTCCTTCAGCGAGGCATTGTCATGTTC